>NZ_JBONDW010000024.1:0-84471 GCF_054919535.1 Mycobacterium venezuelense | reverse complement strand
AGCGGATCCCGCGCCGCCGGGCACGACATACAGCGTGGCCCGCCACGGCCGGTGCCGAGCTCCGACGCCGCGATCGGCAATACCTCGATGCCGGAATCGGCAAGGCGGGCATTGGTTTCGGAGTTGCGCTCGTAGGCGACAACCACGCCCGGCGCCAACGCCAACGTGTTGTTGCCGTCATCCCACTGTTCGCGCTCGGCGGTCACCGGGTCGAGCCCGGTATCGATCACCCGCAGTTTGTCGATACCCATGGCTTCGGCCGCAGCCCGCACGAAGGGCACCTCGTCGTCGATGCGGACTTCGCCGGAGTCACGATGGATCGTGAACGCCGACAACGAGTCCACGATGTTCGGATACATGACGACGGCGTCGACATCGACCATCGTGCACACGGTGTCCAGATGCATCTGGGCCCGCTCTTGCGCGATCGGCACGGCCAGCACGGTGTGCGCGAGGTCGTCGTCGAACAGGCTGCGCGCCAAGGCTTCCGCGCCGGCAGGTGTCGTGCGCTCCCCCACCCCGACCGCGACCACACCGGGTGCGAGCAGCAGCACGTCACCGCCTTCGACGGGCGCGGACCGCGACTCGTACGCGCGCCGCACCCCGAGAAAACGGGGATGGTGGGCATAGATCAGGTCGGTCAGCGACGTCTCACGCACACGGGCCGGCAGTGCCAGTGACTTGATCGCCACGCGTGGCCCGATCCAGAACGACGAGTCACGGGTGAACAGCAGGTTCGGCAGCGGATCGATGACGAAATCCCCGCCGTGGTGCATGAGCCGGACCAGTGACAGCTCGGCGCCGCTGAACGGCAGCTCGTTGAACGTCATCCCCGCCATCAGGACATGGGCCAGCGCGACAGGTTCGAGCGTGCGCAGGTAGGCCGAAAGCTCTTGCGCCAGGGGCAGACCCAGCCGGCGCGCGTCGACGGCCGCGGATATGCCGTGCATGCGGGCCGCACCGCTGTACGCGAGTGCCTCGGTCAGCAGATCGGCCAGCAGCAATACCTCGACGCCGCGTGAGCGCAGCAGGTCGGCGAAGGCGTCGTGCTCCTGCTGCGCCTTGGCGACCCACGGCAGCCCGTCGAACAGCAGGGCGTCGTTGTTGCGCGGTGTCAGGCGCTGCAGTTCGGGACCGGGCCGGTGCAGGATGACGACGCGCAGCGTGCCCACCTCCGAATTCGACCCCAACACCACATCAGTCACACCTAGAACGGTAACCCCATCCATCACCTCAAGTAGGGTTTAGGTGTCATGGATATGCACGAACTGACCCCGGGCGAAATGGCGCAGCGCAGCGGCGTCGCCGTCTCAGCGCTGCATTTCTACGAACGCGAAGGGCTCATCGCGAGCCGTCGCACCTCGGGCAATCAGCGCCGCTACGCCCGCGAGACGCTGCGCCGGGTGGCGTTCATCCGAATGTCGCAGCGGCTGGGCATACCGCTGGCCCGAATCCGCGAGGCGCTTGCCACGCTGCCGACCGATCGGGTCCCGACGAGCAAGGACTGGGCGCGGTTGTCGGCCGGCTGGCGCCAGGACCTCGACGACCGCATCCTGCACCTGCAACGCTTGCGCGACAACCTGACTGGCTGCATCGGCTGCGGTTGCCTGAGCCTCAAAACGTGTCTGCTCACCAATCCGGGTGACGTCCTGGCAGAACAGGGACCGGGCGCGGCCAGGCTCTGACATATCGAACGTGTGTGCGATACACTCGCGCGCATGGAGCTGGCGCTGCAAGGCTCGCTGTTCGAGCACGCGGAACGTCGCCGACTCGGCAGTGGCGCCTGGGTCGAGCTGCGGTCGGGCTGGTTGCCCGATGCCGATTCGCTGTTCGAAGAGCTGATGGACGCCATACCGTGGCGAGCCGAACAACGGGAGATGTATGACCGCGTGGTCGACGTGCCGCGCCTGGTCAGCTTTCACCATCTGATCAACGAACCGGTGCCGCACCCGCGGCTCAAGCAGATCCGCCGCAGGCTCAACGACACCTATGGCGGCGAGCTCGGCGAACCGTTCACGACCGCGGGGCTGTGCCTGTACCGCGACGGCAACGACAGCGTGGCCTGGCACGGCGACACGATCGGCCGCAGCCGCAACCACGACACCATGGTCGCGATCGTCGGACTCGGGGCGACAAGGGTTTTCGCACTACGCCCGCGCGGTGGCGGGCACGCGCTGCGGCTGCAACACCGGCACGGAGACCTGCTGGTGATGGGCGGCTCCTGCCAGCGCACGTGGGAACACTCGATACCGAAGACCAGCAGGCTGATCGGGCCGCGCATCAGCATCCAGTTCCGGCCGCACGACGTGCGCTAGCGCCTACCCCTTGACGGCGGCCACGGCGGCCGACAGCAGATCGCGGGCCCGCGCGGTGTCGACGGGTGCGACCGGCTTGTCGGGTACCACGAGCGGATTCGCCGTGACGATCACCATGAACGATCCGAAGCTGGCCACGTAGTTGTAGAGCTCGCCCGTGCGCGGCTTGCCCTGCACGGTCGTCTGCACGACGCGATGCGTGCCCACCGTGCGCGCGCCCTCGATCTGAGGCGATTCGACCACGTCGACCTGCCCGCGAGAGCCCGGCCCCAGGAACTTGACCTGCTTGCAGGCATCTCCCGGATCGCTCAGCGGTATGGGTTCGGAGGTTTCCACCGCCAGGACGATGAACCGGTTGCCCGCGCCTTCGGCCGCGGTCGCGGCCATGTTGCCCTTCAATCCGGGCGGCAGCGACTGACCCTCGGCGAACTTCGCGCAGTCGGCCGGTTCGAACTTGACCCCTGGCGGCATCTTCTGCGGCGCGAGCATCTTCGGATCGATCCCGGTCGGCGCCACGTCGCTCACCTTGTATTCCGGGCCGAACGAGGATCGGACCTTGCTGACGTTGCCGATATCGGCGTTGGGGAATTCCGGTTCGTCGGATTGACCACACGCGACCAGTGCGGCCGCACAGGCTCCAACGCACATCACGACGGGTAGCACGTTCCGGTTCGGCATCGCGGTAAATGTACCCGCCGCAACCGGTTCAGCCCCGTAACGCCGACACCGTTTTCACCAGCAGGTCCGCCGCGAAGTCCGCGTCGAGCGCGGCATTCGGCGACCCCGGGTCCGTGACGACGGTGACGAAGCAGTGGTAGGCGCCCAGGTCCGCGGTGAAGGTGTCGGAGTGTGCGCGCGTCTCGGTTCCGCCTTCGACGACCGTCGTGATCGTGGCCGCCATACCGGCCGTCTGCGCACCGTCGATCGGCGGCGCGGCGAGACCGGTGACGGTTGCGGTGGCGTGGCCACCCGACACCGTCCACTGCCCACACTGACCGGCGAGCGCTGGATCCGCCGGCGCGGTGGTGTGGGCCACGACGGCGTACACGATTCCGCCCGAGCCCGACGCCGACCAGCCGCGTGCGCTTGCCGGGTCCGCCGCCGCGGCAGCCAGCGCTGCGCAGTGCGCCGGTTCGGCCTGCCAGTCGGGACCGAAACCCCACAGCGCGATGGGATTGGTCCGGGTATCGATGCCCGCGACCTCGTAGCCAGCAGGCAACTCCTGGCGGACGCGCTCGATCCTGGCCGGATTCACGTTTCCGCCGACGCTTGTGGTGGTGGTCACCGGTGTGGAAGGCGGGTCGGGAGCCGGCTGCTCGCAGGCCGCCGTAACCAACGCAACGGCAACGGCGGCGGCAATCAGGCGCACGGCGCGTTGATATCACAAAGTTTGCTGCCGAGGAACCATAAGCACGGATGTCAAGCCATTTTCCGGCGCCACAACCGCGGCAAGCGTTGCGATACAGCGGAATTTAACGGCGGCACGGTCGGTTTCAACCAGCAGAGCCCGGGGGTGGTGACCGCCCCGGCGATGACATCGTGAGAGGCACGACAGGTGTACGAATTGGCAGTCGCCGCGCTGACCGGCAGTGCGTTGTCCGCGCTGACGCTGGGCTTCCCGGCTGAGACGCTGGCCGCCCCGTCCGGCATCGGGTCGGCGCAAGACACCGTGAACGAACTCGAACAGGACGGCTACCGTGTCGTGCTCTACAAGATGGGTCCGGCGCCGCTGGACCGCTGCACGGTGGATTCGGTTCGCCCCGGCGAGGCCGTGACCCAGACGGTGTATCTCACGGCCCGGTGCTGACCGATACCGCCGCCGGTGAACTAGTCTGCGGCCATGTGCACCCGGGTTCTGTGGAACAGCAACGATCTGGCGGTCCTCACGGGCCGCAGCATGGACTGGCCGGAATCCACTGAGCCGCTGATCGTGGCGTTCCCGCCGGGGCGGTCACGCGACGGTGGCCTGCTGGCCGGTCACCCGGTGATTGCGGAGAACCCATTGCGCTGGACCAGCCGCTACGCGAGCCTCGTCACGACGGTCTACGGACTCGGCACTGTCGACGGCCTCAATTCCCAGGGCCTTGGTGTCCATGCGCTCTACCTGCGCTCCACTGACGTCGGCCCGCGAAACCCTGAACTGCCGGGCCTGCACACCGGTGTGTGGGCGCAGTATCTGCTCGACCAGGCAGCCACAGTCGAAGAGGCGCTGGCACTCATGGACGGCATCCAGTTGGTCATGGTCGGCGCTCGCGGTCGCGAGGCCACCTTGCACCTGGCCATCGAGGACGCTTCGGGCGATTCGGCGATCCTCGAAGTGGCTTCGGGCAAGCTCGTCGTGCACCACGGTAGGCAGTACACCCTGATGACCAACGACCCGACGTATGACGAGCAACTGGCGTTGTTGGCCAAGCAGGATTTCTCGCATCCCAGTCGCGAATTGCCGTTGCCCGGCAACGTGAATCCCGTCGACCGGTTTCAGCGTGCCGCCTACTACTCGGCCCTGCTGCCCGAACCGGCCACCATCCGTCAGGCGGTGGCAGGCGTGATGGCGATCATGCGCAACGTGTCGGTGCCCTTCGGCGCCCCTTATGGCGATTTCGGCGTCTACAACACCGAATACCGCACCGTCAGCGACCTGACTCAGCGGCTGTATTTCTTCGAGCTCAGCACCAGCCCGAGCACCATCTGGGTCGAATTCGACCGGCTTGCTCTGCCCGCCGGGGGTCAAACGCTTGCGATCGACCCGTACGACGAGTCGCTGGCCGGCAATGTGACCGAACGCTTCACGCCCCGCGATATCGCCTTCTGAGTCACTCTCCGGCGTCGTCGCCCGACGGCGCACCGGCGTCTGCGTCGGCGTCGGCGTCCGGCTCGGGCTGCGACGTCTGGTCGGCGGTTTCTGATCGACGTCCGGTCAACGCGTTGACGACCCGCTTGAGCGGCCGGTCGGCCGACAGCTTGGGACCGTCGAAGGTGATCGGGCCACGAACCTTGGGGCGCAATGGCTTTGGGCGATCGGACTTCTTGGGTTGGGGCATGTCGTCGCTGGCGGCTGCCGGTTCGGCGTCCGGTTCGGCCAAAGTCGTCGTCGTGGAATCGGTTGGCGCCGTGGTGGCTGCCGGGTTCCCGAGCGGTATGAAGCCGGGCGGCGTCCCTTCGAGGTCCTCATCTTCGCCGCCGACACCGAACGGGCCGGATGGCGTGGTGCCCAAGGGCCGGCCGAGATTGCTTGCCTGCAAACCGTCGTCGATGCCGACCGGAATCGAGGCGACGAAGTTCGTGGTGAGCGATACCGGGTTGACGACGGGAATCAGATACGCGGGCGTGGGTGCCCCTGGTTCGATGTCGCGGCGGTAGCCCGCCTCGACGAGCACGCGCACGGGCTCGTCGAGTGCGAGCAGGATCGGGCGTGGCACCCCGGCCTGTTCCAAAGGCATGAGTAGCGGCACGATCTCGGTTTCGATGACGTAGTACTCGGTGTCACCGGTGCGCCCCACCGGTACCAGCTCGGGCTGGTCGAGCTCCGGATATGTGCCGTGCAGCAACACGATTCCGGCGATCGCGTTCGCGAGCGCCAGCCCGTTCAACGGGTAGATCGGGAAATCCGACCAGCCGTCATGGACGATCGTGATGCTCGTGGTGTCGAATGCGTAGTCATCCGGTCCCACCTGCGGGCTGTCGGTGCGCGTGGCACCGTCGAAAGTCACTCCGAGGATCGGGATTTCCCATCCCGGAAACCGGGCCAGCACCCCGCCATTGCCCTTGTTGACGTCGGACACCAGCACGAAGCTGATGTCCCTATCGAAATCCTGGGCGGCGATCAGCTTGTTCTTCTCGGCCGAGACCAGCCGCGTGCTCGACGAGTACCCGAGGATCACGAGCGGCGCGTCTGCGTGTTCGGGTTTCGCCATCTCGGCTTCCAGGTCCGCCACGCCCAGCGCGGTCGACTGATCGAACGTCAACGTGCCGTAGATCGGCCAGAACTGTTGAGGTGTGTGTACCGGGTAGCGGTCCCCATCGGGGAATCCCGTTCCGATGTAGTTGTCGACCATGTTGTCGACGTACTCGGAACTCGGATCGGGATTGGTGTTGCCGCCGATGATCAGCGCGTGGGGTTGGTTCAAGACGAGTTGGACGACGGTCGACATGGAGGCCGAGATGGCCAGCACCACCACCCCGGCCATTGCGAGCACTGCCAAGCCCTGCGAACGTAGGGCACGCATCACGACGTCAACCTCCTCCTGGCGCCCGCCCCGCTCGGGCAATGCACGGACCAACCCCGTCAGTTACGTCTGCGTCAATAGAGATGTCCCGTACAACGGTATTTTTCACTGCGGTGGCTAACAGTTCAGCAAAACCATGAAGGCCATATGGCAATTCGTGAACACGCAATCAATGTTGCTTGAGCACTCAAACGACAGCATCGACATCGAACTATGGCAAACCCACGAGAGGCAGCAGTAACGGTTCCAATCCGTTTCCAATCGGCACCCGCTACGGTGCGTGCCGATTTCTCCAACGGATAGGAGCCCCCATGACCACATCGCTGCGCGCCGGCGGTATCGCCGCTGTCGTCCTGGCGCTCGGGCTCGCGCTGGCCGGCTGCGGATCCAACACGACCGCGGGGGATGCCACCACGGAGTCGACGACCGAGACCAGTGAGACGACCACAACCGAGAAAGAGACAACTGAGGCGGCGCCATCTCCGACGCAGGCGTCCGGGCCGAACTACACGATCGTCGACTACATCCGCGACAACAAGATCGTCGAAACCCCGGTGCACCGCGGCGATCCGGGGACACCCGCCCTCAATCTCCCGATCCCCGAGGGGTGGGAGGATGCGGGTGCAACGGCCCCCGAGTGGGCCTGGGGCGCGATCGTCTCGACCGACCCCGCGTTCGCCGCCGACCCGCCGTCGATCATCGCGTTGATGTCGAGGCTGACCGGCGACGTCGACCCCGCGAAAATCCTCGAGTACGCGCCGAACGAGATCAAGAATCTCCCGGGTTACGAAAATCAGGGTGACGGCTCGGCCGGCACGCTCGGCGGTTTCGACTCCTACCAGATCGGCGGCATCTACGTGAAGGACGGCGCCCGGCGGCTGATCGCGCAGAAGACGGTGGTCATCCCCGGCCAGGACGGTCTGTTTGTGTTGCAGCTCAACGCCGATGGCACCGAAGACCAGATGGGCCCGTTGCTGGACGCCACCGCGGTGATCGACGAACAGACCACGATCACGCCCTGACGGTCAGCGGCCGCCGCGGCTGGCCGCGCGTAGAGCGCTGTGCACCCGCAACACCTCGCGCGAGCGGCCGGCGAGGTGCCCCGGCCGGGCACTCGACCACGCGGTCACCGAAGTGGGCCGCTGCCAAAGGAGTTCGGCCGACTCGCCGCGAATATCCTCGGCGAGCCGTTGCAGCTCAGCTCCGGGCTGGACACCGAGCTCGGCGTCCAGCAGGACCTGCACGCGCCGATAGGCGTGCAGCGCGTCGGCCCGTCGCCCGGCCCGGTACATCGCCAACATCAGCTGGGCCCACAGCTTTTCCCGCAGCGGGTGAGCTGCCACCTCGGATTCCAGCTGCGCGATGAGCTCCCAGTTGCGGCCCATGCCCAATTGCGCGTCGAACCGGGCCTCGACCGCATCGGCCCGCAGCGCCTGCAACCGGTGCACCTCGTGGTGCACGAACGGCTGATCCCGGAAATCTGCGAGTGGCGCGCCCCGCCACAAGCGCAGCGAGCGCTCGAGTACGCGGGCGGCGGCGACGTCGTCGTCGGCGGCAAGGAGGCGACGACCCTCGCGGACCAGCGATTCGAACTCCCGAATGTCCACCAGGTCGGAGCCCAGGTTGAGGCGGTAACCGTTGTGGTCGGTGATGAGCCGGTCACCGCTCAGGATGCGGCGCAGGTTGGCAATGTAGGCGCGCAGGGACGCGATCGGCTTCGGCGGCGGCGTGTCGCCCCAGACCATGTCGACGAGCAAGTCGGTTTCAATCGTCCGTCCCCCGGCCAGCAGCAAAGCGGCCAGGACGCCCCGCTGGCGAAGCCCACCGAGCCCGACCGATTCCTCGTCCCGTACGACCGACATGGGGCCCAAGAGCAAATAGCGCATGAGCCTCCTCAATTGCGGGGACGCGGCGTGACTCCATCAGCATCCAACATCGTCCGGCTACTTTGCGCAGCACAATCCGCCAGCTCGAGGGCAAACTCAGGAACGGGAGAACTCCGATGCGGCGGCCACCTGCTCCGCGGTCGGCCGCACACCCGTGTAGCGCTCGAACTGCTCGGCGGCCTGCAACGCGATCACCTCGGCGCCGGTGATCACCCGTTTGCCCGCGCCTCTCGCGGCCGAGATCAGCGGGGTCTCGGCGGGCATGGCAACGACGTCGAACACCGTGTGCGCCGCCTCGACGGTGTCCGCCTCGAACGCGCGCCGGTGCTCGTCCGGCCCGTCCGCCATCCCGATCGGGGTGACGTTGACGACGACGGGTGCGGTCAGGTCACCGACGTCGGGCGCGTACTCATAGCCAAGGCGCTCGGCGAGCGCAGCGCCGGCGGCGCGATTGCGTGCGACGATGACACCGCGGCGAAACCCTTTGTCCCGGAAGGCGGTTCCCACGGCATTGGCCATACCGCCACTGCCCCGGATGATCACCGCGTCAGCAGAATCGAGTCCGTCGATCAGCGTCTGCACGGCAACGTAATCGGTGTTCGACGCGGTGAGATATCCGTCATCGTTGACGATAGTGTTCACCGCGTCGATGGCCCGCGCCGACGGTTCGATCTCGTCGACGAGGCTCATCACGTCCTGTTTGAACGGCATCGACACCGAACAACCCCGGATGCCCAGTGCACGCACCCCACCGATCGCCGCGGTGATGTCGGTGGTCGTGAATGCCTTGTAGAGGTAGTCCAGCCCGAGCTGTTCGTAGAGGTAGTTGTGGAATCGGGTCCCGATGTTGCTGGGCCGCGCCGCCAGCGAGATACACACCTTGGTGTCCTTGTTGAGCTGTGGCCTCACTGGCTCACCGCCCGGATGACCTGACGCGTGACGTCGCGGATCTGGCCGACGAGCTCAGGCGAGAACGCGACGGTCTCGACCGACGGCACGTCCACCTCGGTCACCACCACCCCGAGGTCCTCGCGCTGCCATGTCGCCCCGAGCCGATCCAGGATCCTTCGCATGGCGTAATTGTCGCTCAGTACCCGTGCGGAGAAGCGTTGGACACCAACGTATCCCGCAGAGACCACGAGAGCTCCCATCAACAGGGTGCCGATTCCGCGGCCTTGGTAGTCGTCACCCACCGTGAACGCGACCTCGGCCGTCGTCGAATCGTGGCCTTCTCGCACGAACCGGGCGTCGGCGATCACCGGCCCCAGCGCCCCCTCGGTGAGCACCCACACGAAATGGTCGGCGTAATCCACCTCGAACAGGTATTCCAGCAGGGCCTTGGTGGGCTTGCGCACCGACTGGAAACGACGGTAGAGCGTCTCGCTCGAGAACTCGACCGGACCGTTGAGGGTGCGTTCCACATCGCCAGGCAGTACTGGACGGAGATAGAACCAATCGCCGTTGCGGACCTGCACCGGGATGGGCGTGATGAACGCCGCGAGCCGCTGGCGCGCGATCCGCACGAGCCGGTCGAACATCCCGGGCAGGTGCAGGATGGTGTCGAACGCATCCCGGTCACCGATCCAGCCGGTAACGGCCTCGGTCGCGACCACTGTCGCGGTGCGCGGTGCGTCGCGGAGCAATGCGATCTCCCCGACGATGAGGCCGGGTTCGATGTCGAGGACCACGGGTTCGGCGTCCGGGACCTCATGACTGATCTGGACGCGGCCCGACTCGATCAGCATGAAGGTCACGGCCTGGTCGCCTTGCCTGATCAGCACCTGCCCAGGGGCTGCCTGTAGCGGACGTAGCTGGGCGGCGAGCTCCACCAGACTGGACGGCCGACATCCGGCGAAGAACTCCAGAGCGGCGAGGTCGGCGGCGCTGGCCTCGGTCAGTTCGGCCACGTCCCCCAGGCTACGGCGCGACCGCCCGTTGGGTCAGGGCTTGGTGAATCCTTCTTCGGCGAGCACCTTTTGGCCTGCCTCGCCGGTGACGAGGCCGACGAAGCGGTTGGCGAGATCGGCGTTGCGCGAATCCTTGAGCACCGCAATCGGGTACGTGTTGACGGCTTGCGCGGACTCGGGGAACGGAACGCTTGTGACCTTGTCGCCGGCGTCGGCGGCGTCTGTGACGTAGACGATGCCCGCGTCGGCCTGTCCGGTGGTCACTTTGTTGAGGACATCGGTGACCGACGTCTCCTCACTCACGGGTGACAAAGTCACTGCCGTGGCCTTCTCGACCTTTTCGGTGGCACCGCCGCACGGCACCGGCGGTGCACACACGACGACGCTCACCCCGGGTTTCGCGAGATCCTGGAAACTCTTGATGCCTTTGGGGTTTCCTGGTGCGACGGCGATGGTGAGAGTGTTGGTCGCGAAGTTGACAGGCTCGCCGTCGACGAGACGGGCCTGCACTGCTTTGTCCATGTTTCGGGTGTCGGCGGAGGCGAACACGTCGGCATCGGCGCCCTGGGTCAGCTGGGTAACCAGATCCGAAGAACCCGCGAACGAGAACTCGATCTCGGCGCCGGGATTGTCGGCCTTGAACCGTTCGCCGATCTCGATGAACGCGGGCTTGAGCGACGCTGCGGCGAACACCACGACCGAGTCCGCAGCCTGGGTGGACGGCTCCGATGAACAGGCACTGACGAGCATCACCACGACGAACGCCGCCGCGCCGGCACGCGCACGGGTCACGACTGCCCTTTCGGTGTCTCGACGATCACGGTGGTGGCTTTGACCACCGCCACCGCGACACTGCCGGGTTCGAGACCGAGATCACGCACAGACCGACTGCTCATCAGTGACACGACTGTGAATGGGCCGCACTGCATCTCGACTTCCGCCATGACCTCGTCGGCGACCACGTTCGTGACCAGTCCGGCGAACCGGTTGCGCGCCGAACTTCCGATACCGAGCGGGTCTTTGGGCGCGGCGGCGGCATGGGCTCGCGCGAATGCTGCGAGCGCCGCACCCTCGATCACCTTGCGCCCCGAGGAATCCAGCTGGGCGGGTAGCACGCCGTCGTCGATCCAGCGCCGAACCGAGTCGTCGCTGACTCCCAGCAACTCGGCCGCATCGCGGATCCTGATCTCGGGCACGGCGCCAGCGTAGCGGCCCAACCAGCCGGAGACAACCGCATTTGCGGTGTAATACGCCATATATATCCGAGAATGCGGATTAGCGGTCGAACAACACCGCGGCCAACGCCGTCGCCGATTCCAGCACCCCTGGTTGTCCGCCGTCGTGCAGCACCGACGCGTACACGTGGTCGGCGCCGGCGGCCCGCTGTTCGCGTAGCCGGGCCGCGATCCGATCTGCGCTCCCCCACGCGACCAACGAGTCCACCAGCCGATCGCTCAGACTCTCGATGTCTTCTTCGGTAAAGCCTTGCCGCAGAGCCGAGTTGACGTAGCCGGGCATCGAGAACAGGAAACCCAGCGGAATGCGGGCGGTCTCGCGGGCGGTTGCCGGGTTGTCGTCCATCACGACGTACTGCCCCAGCGCGAGGATGCGGTCCGGCCCGAGCTCGCGCCGCGCGATCGTGGTGTATTGCGGCGTGAACAGCATCGGCACCGCGCCGGCGCAGTACTCGCGTGCCAACGCGAGACGGCCGGGGCCGAAGGCTGCCAGTAGCCGGCGGGTGCGTGGAATCGAGAAGCCCGGATCCTCGAAATACTCGGCCATTCGGCTCGATGCGCCCGCCCCGGCGAATGGTCCGAGACCCATGACCAGACGACCCGGAGTGCCGTCTTCGACATGTCGATAGAACTCACCCAGTTCGGCCGGACGGTAGCCGTCCGGCATGACCACCGCGGGGGCCACGACCGCTCGTCTGGTGGCCGCGATGAGTTCGCGAAGCCGATCGAGGTGATCGAGCTGGCCGCCGTTGACCCACAGCGTGCCGAAGCCGAGGGCTTCGATTTCCGGCGCATCGGCCAGGCGCTCGGCGCTGACATCCACGGCGATCCCGAAGGGGCTCATGTTCTCCATGACGGGAAACCTATGACCTCAACTCTTGTTGAGGTCAACACCGTCAGGCCTCGAATTGTGTCCCGTCCAGCTCGAGCGCTTTACCTTGAAGACGTTGGCCGAGATAGATGTCGGTCTGCATGAGCCGTTCGGCATGCCACCGAATGTCCTCGGCGTGTTCACGGGAAGCGGTGTAGCGCATTGCCATCGTCGACACGTCGATGCGGCGCGTGTCCCGGACCGACAGGTCCTCGCCGACCTCGAACCCGTCGGACTCGGCCGCGGCGATGGCCTCGAGCACCTGGCCCACGGCGAGCCGAAGGTCGCGGCTTCCGTCCTCGGCGATGTTGGCCGCCTCGCGTTGAATGTCGCCCTGCTTGCGGACCACGACGGCGTCAGTGGTGACCCGATTCAGCGCGGACTCCCCGGCGTCACCTGACCATTCGGTCCCGCCAGGGGCGGCGACATTCTGCCGGTGCCATTCGAACAGCTCCTCGGACTGCGCGGCCATCTGGCGCCAGCGGGCGGCCGCGTCGTCCAGATGCGTTGTGTCCCAAGACTCTATCCGGGATCGGGTCGGAACGTCATCGGATGATCCCGCGTTGTCGGTCGAGCTCACATCAACTCCGCCAAGCCCCCAGCGGTTTCATCATCGACGGCCTCGAAGCGGCTGGCGCCGGCCAGCATGTCCCCGGCCTGCGCACTCACGCGCGTGGATTGGCGACCTCGGGCCGCCGACACGGCAGCATCCATCGCCGACACACCCGTATGGGTGGGGCTGACCAAGGCGGCGTCGACGGTCTCCGCCGTCAATTCGGCGGCGATCATCTCGCTGCTTATAGCACCTGCCCTGAGCCCGCCCGGGTCGACTCTCAGATCGTTCGCCACCACAATCCCCCAACTGGCCAATCTGCTCAAGGCAGGCTACTCCACCGTCACCCCGATCCCCTACTACGGGGGGTATTGATTCTGCACCGAAAATACTGCGAAATCTTCGGCAACGAAAATGGCAGATCAGTTGCCCGGGCTGGCTTTTGACAATCACGCGCCCGAGGGCTTTGCCCAGTCCATTGTCGAGCCCGTCAGATGAACGCGAACCGTCAAATCTGGCAAAAGCGAGTGTATCGCCTGCCCGCCATAACGGTGCCAGCCAGCAAATTCTTGACGGATTTCATTCGCTGGGCAGCCGGACTGCGCGCGACGCCCGCTCGACACGACTGCCGAATCCCCGGCCCAACGCCACGAACAAGGACGTGGCACGCAACCCCGGGTTGCGTGTCACGATCGCGCCGCGACTGGACGGCAGCAGCACGCGCACGCCCGCAGCGGCCAGTCGCTGATTCTCAATCACTTTGGGCCGGAAACCGCACTCACGCGATGTGAATGCAGCTACACTTCCTGGCCGCTCGCGCACCTCGGGTTCAGGCTATCGACGCGGACCGCCGGGCAAGCATGGCCTTGTGGGCGGCGTCGTAGCTCGGGTCGATATCGAGATGCCCTGATCGAACCACCAGCAACGCTTTCGCGCGGCGATTGGCACCCGCCTCAACATGGCCGCGCCACGGTTGGATTCGTTATACAGAATGGCGCGATGGGTCATTCGAGCACGTTGTCGATGGGAAATATGGAGGCATCGGCCGAGAGGCCGCATGAATCGGGCCGAAGCCGAACGCCGGATGGCCGAATGTTGTCCGTCCTCGCCACACCGAATCGGCGAATACCGTCCCGGCCGATAATTACCCCTGGACGTCAGGCGTGCAGTTCGGCCCAATCGGCGAGTGCCGCTTCCGTTGTCACATGATCGAGTGCGAGCGCCGCGGCGCCGTGAATCGGGGCATCCTCGCCGAGAAGTCCGTCGCGCACCGGCGGTGCCGAAGCCTTCCGGAACGTCATCAGTCCGTCGCGATAGGCCGATTCGAACGCTTCAGGCGCGGCTTCGCGCAGCGGCGGTGCCAATCCGCCGAGCGTGACGATGTCGGGATCGTGGATGTTCACCAGCCCCGCGACGCCCCGGCCGAGCGACGTCGCCACCGCATCGAACGCGGCCCGCAGCTTCTGCGGTACCGGGCTAACCTTCAACTGCTCGTAGGCGAACGCGATCGGGTCCCCCGGCCGCGGCAGGCCGAGGTGGCGGGCCAGCGCACGTCCGTCGACCGTCTGGTCCCAGCAGCCGCTCGCGCCGCATGGGCAAACCAGAGCGGGATCACCGAACGGTATGTGCCCGTATTCGCCTGCGGCGCCGTGAGAACCGGTCACGGGCTCACCGTTGACGATCAGCGTGCCGCCGATGCCGACCGTGATGATGAGATGCAGCACGGTGTCTGCGTCGCGGGCCGAGCCGTAGCGCGCCTCGGCCAGTCCGGCCAGTGTCGCGTCGTTGCCGGGCAGCAGTGGCAGCTGGACCCGGGCCGGGAGCCGCGACATGATCGCCGAGAGGTCGATGCCGCTCCAGCCGCGCGTCGTGAATTGCACCAGCCGCGAATCGCTTACCGTTCCGGCCACCGACACGGCTACGGCGCGCACTCGGCCGGCGCGCTTCCGATACGCCTTGGCGATCTCGGCCGCGATGTCGTCGAGCAGCCCGGCCTGGCCGACCGACCTTCCCTCGGCCACGACGTGCGGCACACCGTCGAGCCCGGCCTGCGCCAGCCGCCAGTCCCCGGGGCGTAGATCGACGACGAGCACGAGTGGCCCGTCTGGATGCGGTCCGAGCACGGTCGTCGGCCGGCCCCGGCCCTGCGCGGGCGCCGGGCTCTCATCGAGCAGATGTGCGCGCCGCAACCGGGCCAGCAGATCGGTCGCGCCGCCGCTGCTCATGCGCAGCCGCTGGGCGGCGACTGCCCGGGTGATGCCCGGCTGCGCACGCACCAACGCGATCATCTTCGCCGCGCCATACCAGCGCACCTGAGATGCGGATCGATGCTCGGTTGGCATGGCATAAATATCCCATTTGATTTAACTCGTCCTCTGAGTATATTCGGCCCCATGACGGCAACGCCTCTGACACAGGCCGAATCCGCGCGATCCGCCGCGGGTTTGAGGGCCAATCTGCCCGGCCTGCTGTCGCTGGCCGCCGCGTCCTGCCTGGCCGTCACCACCGAGTTGTTACCGGTCGGCCTGCTGCCCGCGATCGGGGAGAACTTCGGCGTGTCGGCATCGCTGACGGGCCTGTTGGTGAGCCTGTACGCGGTCATGGTGGCCACGCTCGCCGTTCCGCTGACGGTCATCACGGCACGCTACGGCCGCAAACCGCTATTGCTGCTCACGCTCGTCGGGTACGCGCTGTGCAATGTCATGGTCGCCGCCGCGCCGGTGTTCGCGATGGTTGCCGCCGGGCGCGCGATCGGCGGCGTCAGCCACGCCCTGTTCTTCTCGCTGTGCATCGGCTACGCGCCGCGACTCGTGCCTGCCGCGTACGTCGGCCGGGCACTCGCCATCGCCGGCGGTGGCGCATCGGCGGGAATCGTCGTCGGCGTTCCACTCGCCACGTCGCTGGGCACCGCCTTCGGGTGGCGGGTGCCGTTCGCGGTACTCGCCGGAGTCGCGGTGGTGATCCTGATGCTTGTCGCACGACTGCTGCCCGGCGTGTCCGGCGACCACCCGGCGGGCACGGCACGCGGCAGCCGCGCCGGCCTGGCTGCGGTGGTCGGCGCGAACGCGCTCACCTGGCTCGGGCAGTTCAGCATCTACACCTACATAAGCCTGGTGCTGCTGTCGTCCGGGCTGGGCTCGGCGTTCGTCGGGCCCGCACTCCTCGTCTGCGGCGCGTGCGGTGTCATCGGACTGTTCTGCAGCGCAAAGGCTTTGGACCGCAATCCACGACGAACGGCGACCGTGGTCTTGCTGATCGTCATCGGCGGGCTCGCCATGCTGGCCGTCACGTATCCGGCACTGACGTGGGTGCTGCTCGCGGTCGCACTGTGGAACGGCGCGTTCGGCGGTATGGCGTCGATCTACCAAGCGTGCGCCGTACGGTGCCACGCGGTCTCACCGGAACTCGCGGGAGCGTGGGTCAACGCCAGCGCCAACCTCGGCATCGCGGGTGGCGCGGCAATCGGCGCCGGACTGCTGAACGTCGTCGGGATCGGCAGCCTGCCGATCAGCGCCATCACGCTGATCTCCGCGGGGCTTGCCGTTGTCGTGATAGCGCGGCGGGCGTTTCCATCCCGGCCGTAGCCGAACCGCCGCGAACGTCGAACTGAAGTGGAGCTAAGGGGAATCGAACCCCTGACCTACTCGATGCGAACGAGTCGCGCTACCAACTGCGCCATAGCCCCTGATACCGGTAGCACAGGCTACCAGCCGAGTGCCCAACTACAGAAACCGACCGCCCTACTGCCCGGAAGCGCGTGGTAGATCGTATTCACGCGAGAACGGTGCATAGTCCAGATGCTCGAAGATCGGGTCTTCGTCGTCGATCTCAAGCACCACCGAACCGGGCCTGCGCAACCGTGCCGGCACCACATCGAGCTTGTGGTCGTCGGTGTTCTCCACGCCCAATCGAGACCGCATCATCCGCTGCGCGCGGCGGCGGCGCAGTTGCTCCTCGATGCGGGTCTGGCGGCGCAGGTAGGCCAGGTACAGCACCGTCAGCGTGGCCGCGGTGCCACACACCCACCACGCCGCGGGGTTCACCAGGAACGCCATGGCGGCCGACACCATGAGCACGACCGCGAACACCGCGAGCACGCGCTTGCGGAACTTGTACTTGCGCGCACTCACCTGGGCCGCGGTCTTGGATTCGTAGCGGCGTTGCCGGTTGGCGCTCAGCGATGCGACGGGCGTTTCGGTCCGCTGATCGCGGTCGTCGGTCTCGGATTCGGCCTCGAGCCCCGACGAGTCGTCGACGTACTCGTATTCGTCGGCCGTCGGGTCGGAACTTTCCTCATGCTCGTCACTGTCATCGATGAGATCGTCGGGATCGTCGAGATCCAGTGGCACCTCGTCGGTTTGAGCCTCAGCGAGGGGCTCGGCCGCCTGGGGTTCTTCGACCTCTTCGACGGCCGGCTCGGCTTCAGAGTCGTCGACAGAGGCGCCGACCGGCAGGGCGCCGGAATCCTCTTCGACGATGTCGACATCGAGGTAGTCGGGCTCGGGGTCCTCGGCCACCGCGGCCGCCACGACGACCGAGTGACGGGGTTCGTCGTCGACCTCTTCGAGTTCGCCGTCCAAATCCTCGTCGAGGTGATCTGTCGCGGGCTGCCAGTGCGGGTCGCTGTGATGGCCGGCGGCGGGACCGCGCCGTAACCGTTGCGCGTTGCGCCCGCTGTTGAGCACGCGCGTCGCCAAGGCGACGTCGCTCGTGCGACGGACCGAGTCACGCTTGCTGATCAACATCGGGACCAGCACGAAGAGCCAGAGCACGACGAGGGAGATCCACAGTAATGATTGGGGGATGCTTGGCATGACGCCTGCTCCTTTCCCCTCCAGGCTAGGTCTGTGACCAGCGCATCCGTGGACGGCGCGCCGAGCACAATTACACACCTGTAATTCGCTGGAGACAAGCACCACCAGTCACAAATGTCACAGTTGTAACAGATTGACGTCGCGGAACTGCATTCCCGGCCGCTTCCGCGTCGGCTCGGCAACCGGGAATGCAGTTTCGCGGAAAGCCGTGAGCCTCAAGCCCAGCTGGCGCGGCCGGCCTGCACGAGCGCGTGCGCGGCGGGCTGCGACAACTCCTCCACGGTGATCGCCACGAGCAGGTGGTCCCGCCAAGCCCCGTCCACTTCGAGATAGCGGCGCAGCAACCCTTCTTCGCGGAATCCGACGCGCGCCAGCACGGCCCGGCTGCGCGCGTTCTCGGGCCGGACCGTGGCCTCGACCCGGTGTAGCCGCACGCCGGAGAAGCAGTGGTCGAGCCCGAGGGCGAGCGCGGCCGTCGCGATGCCGCCGCCGGTCTTCGAACTGGCCACCCAGTAGCCGATCCACGCCGACCGCAAGGCCCCATGAGTGACGTTGCCGATCGTGAGCTGACCGACGAACTGGCCGTCGAGCTCGATCACGTACGGCAGCATCCGTCCCCGCCTGGCCTCCGAACGCAGCCCCGAGCACACCGCGGGCCACGACGAAACGGCATGGCGCACATTCCAATCCGTTCCGGTGACCGGTTCCCACGGCTCAAGGTGCTGGCGGTCGGCGAGCCGGATCCGGCTCCAGGTCGCGGCGTCGCGCAGCCGCACCGGCCGCAGCCGCACCACACCGGCGGGAACGCGCAGCGGACCCACACAATCGGGCCAGCCCGGATGCGGACCCTCGGCGCGGAAGAGACCCATGACGCTTCAGCCCCGTTGGGCCAGAAACGCAACATCGACGGTCTCGCCGGTGCGGACCTGTTCGACCTCGCTCGGCACCACGACCAGACAGTTGGCCTCGGCCAGCGTGGCCAGCAGATGGGTGGACGCCCCCGGTGCACCGCCGAGGGCCTGCACGAGGTACTCCCCGGTGTCCTGGTCGCGCATCAGCTGACCACGCAGATAACCCTTGCGACCCGGCACCGAGCTGATCGGGGCCAGCGTGCGGGCCTGCACGATGCGCCGCATCGGCTGCCGCTTACCCAACGACAGCCGGATCAGGGGACGCACCATCACCTCGAACACCACGAGCGCGCTGACCGGATTGGCGGGCAACAGAAAGACCGGAACCCGGTCCCGCCCCAGCTGACCGAAACCCTGCACCGAGCCGGGATGCATCGCGATCCGCGTGACCTCCATGTCGCCGAGCTCCGACAGCACCGTCCGCACCGACTCGGCGGCCGCGCCGCCGACCGCACCTGCGATCACCACGATCTCATTGCGATTGACTTGGCCCTCAACGGTTTCCCGCAATTCGGCGGGATCGGTACTGATGATGCCGACGCGATTGACCTCGGCCCCGGCGTCGCGGCCCGCGGCCGCGAGCGCGTACGAGTTGACGTCGTAGACCTGACCGGTGCCCGGCGTGCGTGATACGTCGACGAGTTCACCGCCCACACACATCACCGACAGCCGGGGCCGCGGGTGCACCAGCACCCGATCGCGTCCGACCGCCGCGAGCAGACCGACCTGCGCGGCGCCGATGATCGTGCCTGCCCGTACCGCGACGTCGCCGGGCTGCACATCGTCACCGGTGCGCCGGACGTAGGCACCCGACCGCACGCCGCGCAGCACTCGAACCCGGTTCTGACCGCCGTCGGTCCACCGCAGCGGCAGCACCGCGTCGGCCAAGGTCGGCATCGGCGCGCCGGTCTGTACGCGCGCGGCCTGGCGCGGCTGCAGTCGGCTGGGTGTCCGCGCGCCTGCCTCGATCGCCCCCATCACCGGCAGGCTGATCTCACCGCCACCGTCCTCGGAGTCGGCGTCCCCCACGCCGAGAACGTCGACGCTGCGCACTGCGTAACCGTCGATGGCGGCCTGATCGAACCCCGGCATGGGCCGCTCGGTGACAACCTCCTCGGCACACATCAGGCCCTGCGATTCGGCTATGGCCACCCGCACCGGCCTTGGTGCCACCGCGGCGGCCGCCACCCGGGCCTGCTGCTCCTCCACCGAACGCACAACACGCCTTTCTACCCGTCAGCCGGGTCCGGCGCGCGGCCAGGGGTGGTGCACTACTGGCTAGTGCTACCGCCTACTTCACGTTCGGCCAGACCCAGTCGTTCGACCAACCACTGCCGCAGTTCAGGGCCGTAGTCATCCCGTTCCAACGCAAAGTCAACCGCAGCCTTCAGGTAGCCGCCGGGATTTCCCAGGTCGTGTCGAGCGCCGCGGTGCACGACGACGTGCACCGGATGGCCCTCTTCGATGAGGAGTGCGATGGCGTCGGTCAACTGGATCTCGCCGCCCGCGCCGCGCGAAACCCGCCGCAGCGCATCGAATATCGCCCGGTCGAGGACGTAGCGGCCGGCCGCGGCATACGGCGACGGCGCATCCTCGGCCTTGGGCTTCTCGACCATGCCCTTGACCCGCAGCACATTGGGATTGGCCGCATCGGGCACGGGCTCGACGTCGAACACGCCGTACGCGCTGATCTTGTCGCCAGGCACCTCGATGGCGCACAGCACTGAGCCGCCGCGCTTGGCCCGCACCTTCGACATCGTCTCCAGCACACCCGTCGGCAGCACCAGGTCGTCGGGCAGCAGCACGGCGATGGCTTCTTCGTCGGGTGTCAGGGCGGGCTCGACACAGCTGACGGCATGGCCCAGGCCAAGCGGCTCGGCCTGCACGACCGATTCGACTTTGATGAGGGCAGGCGCGCGCCGCACCTTCTCGAGCATGGTCTTCTTGCCGCGGGCTTCGAGCGTGCCCTCGAGCACGAGGTCTTCGACGAAGTGGGCGACCACCCCGTCCTTACCCTCCGAGGTGACGATGATCAGGCGTTCGGCACCGGCCTCGGCGGCCTCGGCGGCCACGAGTTCGATGCCAGGCGTATCGACGACGGGCAGCAGTTCTTTGGGCACAGTCTTCGTCGCCGGCAGAAAACGCGTCCCCAGACCCGCAGCCGGGACGACCGCTGTATAGGGAATAGGCACCTCAGGTGCCTTTGGAGGCGTGGTCATCGTTCACACATTAACGCCCAATTTGAAATGGTGGAGGTCGTGGTGCAAAGGTCGAAGAACCAGTTACGTGCTGCACTTTTGCGAAAACGGCGCGGGCTGGCTCAGCACATCCGCGATGCCGAGGCGGCCGCCCTGTCCCGCTGGCTGCCCGCGCTGGTCGCCCGTGGCCAGACGGTGTGCGCGTATGTTCCGGTCGGTTCCGAGCCCGGCTCGCCGGCAATGCTCGACACCTTGCTGAATCTCGGTGTGCGAGTTTTGCTTCCGATCGCCCGCAACGACTCCGACGGCGTGCCGATGCCGATGCAGTGGGGCACGTACCGGCCGGGCGGTCTGCTCGACGCGGAATTCGGACTGCGTGAGCCGCCGCCGCCGTGGCTGCCCGCCGAGGCGGCCGGCGAGGCCGACGTCATCCTGGTGCCCGCGCTCGCCGTGGACCGCTCCGGCTCCCGGCTGGGCCGCGGCGCCGGCTTCTACGACCGCACGCTCGGCTGCGTAGCGCCCGACGCACGGCTGGTCGCGGTCGTGCGCGACGACGAACTTCTCGACGAACTCCCCGCCGAACCGCACGACGTACGCATGACGCATGCGCTGACGCCGGACGGCGGCATCGTGGCGCTGGGCCGCTGACACGCAGCGCCATCTGAAGAGTCCTGTGGACAAAGCGTCCGAATTGGGTATGTGATCTCAATCACTTCTCAAGGAGGGCCGGTAACCGAAATGGGCGAAACCCTGGGACTGAAGAAGGCGCTGAGCCAACGGCAGCTGCGCATGATCGCGATCGGCGGCGTCATCGGCGCAGGCCTGTTCGTCGGCTCCGGAGTGGTGATCGGCGACACCGGTCCGGGAACCTTCATCACGTACGCGCTCGCTGGCGTCCTGATCATCATGGTCATGCGGATGCTGGCCGAGATGGCCGTGGCCAATCCGTCGACCGGATCCTTCGCCGACTACGCGCGCAACGCCATGGGCAACTGGGCGGGCTTCTCGGTGGGCTGGCTGTACTGGTACTTCTGGGTGATCGTGGTCGGCTTCG
Organism: Mycobacterium venezuelense; assembly: GCF_054919535.1. NCBI lineage: Bacteria > Bacillati > Actinomycetota > Actinomycetes > Mycobacteriales > Mycobacteriaceae > Mycobacterium > Mycobacterium venezuelense. The sequence goes on along the minus strand of NZ_JBONDW010000024.1, from coordinate 62,501 downwards.
AGGCGATCGCAGGCGCGAAGATCATCCAGTACTGGATGGACGTGCCGCTGTGGCTGACGGCGCTGATCCTGCTGATCGCCATGACGGCCACCAATCTGTTCTCGGTCGCGTCGTTCGGTGAGTTCGAGTACTGGTTCGCCGGGGTGAAGGTGGCCGCGATCCTGGTCTTCATCGGGCTCGGTTCATTGTTCGTCCTGGGCCTGTGGCCACAGAAGAACCTGGATTTCTCCAACCTCACGGTTCACGGCGGATTCTTCCCGCTGGGCGTCACGGCCATCACGGTCGGCGTCGTCACGGTGATCTTCTCGATGGTCGGTGCCGAGATCGCGACGATCGCCGCCGCGGAGTCATCGGATCCCGAACGGGCCGTGGCCAAAGCCGCGAATTCGGTGATCCTGCGCATCGCGATCTTCTTCGTCGGCTCGGCGTTCCTGCTCGTGACGATCCTGCCGTGGAACAGCGAGCAGACCGCCGCGTCGCCGTTCGTCGCGGCGTTCACCGAGATGGGTATCCCCTACGCCGACCACATCATGAACGCCGTGGTCCTCACCGCTGTGCTGAGCTGCCTGAACTCGGGCATGTACACCGCATCGCGAATGTTGTTCGTACTGGCCGCACGCCGCGAGGCTCCGGCCCAACTCGTCGCGGTGACCCGACGTGGCGTTCCGGCAACGGCCATCCTGACCTCGTCGGTGATCGGCCTCATCTGCGTCATCGCCGCCGCGTTCTTCGAGGACACGATCTTCGCGTTCCTGTTGGCCTCCAGTGGCGCGGTGATCTTGTTCGTCTACCTGCTGATCGCGGTTTCGCAGATCGTGTTGCGTTACCGCACACCGGATTCCGAGCTCAAGGTGAAGATGTGGTTGTTCCCGGTGCTTTCGGTCCTCACCGCGCTGGCGATCGGGGCTATCCTGCTGCAGATGTTCCTGCAGGGCGGCGAGAACCGAAAGGCGTTGATCCTCAGCCTGTGCTCGTGGGCGGTGGTGATCGTGCTGTTCCTGGCGAACCGGTTGTTCATCAAGCGCAGGCCCGAAGTGGCCGGTGTCGCGCCGACACCACACCCGCACCGGGTCCTGGTGCTGGCCAACCAAACCGTGCATTCGGCCGAGTTGCTCGACGAGCTCCGCCGTATCGGGGCCGACCGCGAGTCGATCTATCACGTCGTGGTGCCCGCGAGTCCGATCGACACCGGCGTGGCCGCCACCCACGGACCGCTCGACATCTCCGAAGCCACCCAGCAGGCCGCGCAGCGCCGGCTCGAACACACACTGGCCACGTTGCGCTCGGACGGCAACGAGGCGAACGGCGAAGTCGGCGACTACCGTCCGCTGCGGGCCTTGGCCACGGCCGTCAACGCATTCCGGCCCGACCAGATCGTGATATCGACACTGCCGCCCGAAGAGTCGGTGTGGCAGCGCTTCGACGTCGTCGACCGCGCCCGTGCCGAGCACCAGATCCCAGTGACCCACGTGGTGTCCCGGATCCGCACGGAGGAGCACGCATCATGACGATCCTGGCGGCGTTCAGCGCGAGCAGGCAGGGCAGCGCGCCACTGCACCTGGCAGCTCAGATCGCGCGCGCCACGGGCGACAAGGTCGTCGCGGCCGCGGTGATCGAGCGACCGTGGCCGCCAAGGGGCGATCCGGTCGAACAGGAATACCTGAGATACATCACCTCCCAGACGGAGGCGTCGCTGCGCCGCGCGCTGCCCCGCGATGTCGACATTCCCACCGTGATACACGAAGCCACTTCTGTTCCAACGGGTTTGGCAGAACTCACCACGGCGCACCGGGCCAACCTGGTCGTCGTCGGATCGTCGTCGTCTGGTCTGCTGGGCCGGGTGGCACTCGGCAGCGTCACCGAGCGTCTGGTGCACACCGCTGAGGTGCCGGTCGCGATCGCACCCCGTGGCTATTCGCAGAGCTCCGGGCGGATCCGGCGGCTGACCGCGGCCTACGGCGGCGAGTCCGATGTCAACGGCCTCATCCCGGCAGCCGTCGACCTCGCCAAATCGTGGTCGACGACCCTGCGCATCGTGTCGTTCACGGTGCGCAACGTGGCGGCGTTCAGCGGCAGCATCGAGTCGGCGGCCGAGGATCTCGTCGTGCAGCAGTGGTCGCGCCGGACCTACGACGACATCGTCAAGCTGCTCAACAGCGTTCGCGAACGCGTGCCGGTGCCGGATGTCGACGTGGTCGTGGGCAGTGGGCCCGACTGGAATTCGGCAGTGGAAGACGTGCCGTGGGAGACCGGCGACATGCTGCTGCTCGGCTCCGGGGCGGCCGCCCAGACCGCTCAGGTGTTTCTCGGCTCGGCCGCGTCGAAGATACTGCGGCACTCGCCGGTTCCGGTGATGATCGTGCCGCGCTACCCGACGTGAGTGGCCCCTAGCAGCCGGCCAACACAGCCGTCATCGCCTGCTTCTCCTTGGCCGAAACCCACAGTTGATAGGCGGCTTTGACCGCCACTTGCCGGGACACGAACTCGCAGCGGAACGCGCGGTTGGGCGGCAGCCAGCTCGCGGCGTCGCGAAACGCCTTGTCGAAGTTGGGTTGCGCGGCCACCGCGACGAGGTTACGGGGGTCGTTCGCGAAATCCTTGCGGCGCTGCGGGTCCCACTCGCGGGCGCCTTTGTACCAGGCGTCTGACAGCGACACCAGATGGTCGATCTGCACGGCATTCGACGTATCGGGGCCGCGGATGAACCCGATGTCGACGCCGGTATAGGGATCGTGCAACGTGCCGCGGTCGGCGAAACACGTGCCCGGGCGCACCACGAGATCGGTAAGGTCGCGGCGCAGGATGTCGTCGCGGGTGTTGCAGCCGTTGCGCCCGAACTCCACGTCGACGTCGTCGCTCCAGGCCTCGCCGAACCGGTAGCGCGAGTAATCGGTGTGCCGGTCCCATCCTTTGACCGGGAGTTGGGCCAACAACGCACGGGCGTGGTCGTAGCCGGGACTGCGCGGCTGCGCCGCCGTCGACTGTTGCGCAGCGGTCGTGTTCTCGACTTCGCGTGCGTGGGTCAGAACGACAAGGGCCACCGCGACCAGGAGGACCGCGGCCACCGCCAGTACCGCTACCCTTCGGGGGCGCCGGCGCCGCCGGCTCGCGGGAATGACATGGCCCACGTAGCGGTTCTAGCACTTGAGCCGGTAGAGTGCTAACAAGTTTGACGAACTCGGAGGTTTTCGTGCCTACCTATTCCTATGCGTGCACCGAGTGCGGAAATCGGTTCGACGCGGTGCAGGCCTTCAGCGACGATGCGCTGACGACCTGCCCCAAGTGCTCCGGCAAGCTGCGCAAGCTCTTCGGCTCGGTGGGAGTGGTGTTCAAGGGCAGCGGCTTCTACCGCACCGACAACCGGGATTCGAGCAAGAGCTCGTCCAACGGGTCGTCGTCCAAGAGCTCGGAAAGCGGATCGCCGGAGAAGGCTTCGTCAGCTTCGTCGTCCTCATCGGACAGCTCCTCGAGCAGCTCGAGCTCCACGCCTGCCGCCGCCGCGTCCAGCTGATCGGCGAGTTATCCACAGGCCGGCGATAACACCGTTTCGGCTGGGCGCACCTGCGCCTACGGTGACGCCATGGCCGAATCTCTCAACCCGTCGGCACTGCGCCGGCTGACTGCTGCCCTTCGGCCGGATTGGACCCGGACGGTCGCCGCGCGCCGAGCCGTCGCCGCCGGGTTGGTGGTGCTGGCGGCGATCGCCGCGGTCCGGTCGGATCCGCGCGGCGACTACACCGATATCGCGGTGGCCACGCGTGACCTCGCCCCCGGCGCCGAACTGACCGCAGCGGACGTGCAACTGGAGAGCCGCAGCGCGGCCACCCTGCCCGAAGGCGCGCGCAGCGATCTCGACGGCATCGTCGGCGCGACCCTGGCCGGGCCCGTCCGGCGTGGCGAAGTACTGACCGACGTTCGGGTGCTGGGACCGCGACTGGCCGAATCCGCCGCCGGGCCCGACGCCCGAATCGTGCCGCTTCAGCTCGGTGACGCCGCACTGCTCGACCTCATCCGTCCGGGTGACGTGGTCGACGTGCTGACCGTGACAGAGGACTCTCCGGACGCTCCACAGCCGGCGCGGCCGGTCGTGGTCGCCACCGACGCAGTGGTCGTGCTGGTGTCGGACAAGCCCAAGGCAACCGGCGGCAATCGAGTCGCTCTGGTGGCGCTGCCCGCTCGTTCAGCGAACGAGGTGGCCGCCGCAAGCCTGGTGCGCGCCGTGACGCTGACGATTCACTGAGCGGGCCGCGGCGGCGCGGTGCTCGTCGCGGGCCCTTGCTCGAGCGCGTCGAGCACCATGTCGGTCAACTCGTCGGTCGTCGACGTTTCCGACGGCACAGCAGGAGTAGTCGGCGTGGCCGGCTCGGCCCAGCCTGCTGGCGCGACCGCGAGCCCGATGCCGAACCCCAACGCCAACCCCGCCACCACCATGCGGGCTTTACGTGGGCTCATCACGGCTCCGTTCCGATGTCGCTGGCGCACAACTCAATTGATGTCCGCGAAGACGGTAGCAGTCCATTCCTGATCTCGCACGCCGAACTCGGTTAGTGTTCGCTTGTCCCACCAACACACTCGTTACTGCAGGAAGGGTCCCCGCATGTTAAAGGGCTTCAAAGAGTTTCTCTCCCGGGGCAACGTCATCGACCTTTCAGTTGCTGTGGTCATCGGTGCGGCCTTCACCGGTCTCGTCACGGCCTTCACGGAGAAAGTCGTCCAGCCATTGGTCGATCGCGTCGGCGCGGGAGGCGATCGCGAATACGGCATTCTCAAGATTCCGCTCGGCGGCGATCCGGAGCAGTTCGTCGACTTGAACGCGGTGTTGTCGGCCTTGATCAATTTCCTCATCGTCGCGGCGGTCGTGTACTTCGTGATCGTGCTGCCCTACAAGAAACTGCGCGAACGCGGTGAAGTCGAGCAGGCTCAGGACACCGAGTTGAGCATCTTGACCGAGATCCGCGATCTGCTGGCCGAGAACGGCAACGGATCCACCGGCAAGCACGTCACCGGCCCCGGCACCGGTCCGAGCCCGGATACCGCCAAGCACACGAGCGCTGACCGCACCTGACCGTTACGGCGCACACAAAAAACAGCCCCCGGCCGAAGCCGGGGGCTGTTTTTTGTCTGGGTCGAACTAGTCGTTCATGTACTAGTTCATGTTCCAGGGCTCGCCGTAGGTGGTGACGCTGTCACCGGTCGAGGCGATCAGACGGGCGAACGGACGCAGCAGCACACCGCCGGCCGCACCGGTCACGGTGCCGTGGGCGTTGGAGACCGCCACACCACCGGCCGCACCGGAGACGTCCACCGAGAAGGTGGCGACTTCCTGGATGCCCGGGCCGTTGCCCAGGTCAGCCGAGATCGACACGCCGGGGAACAGGTTCGGGGTGATGACCGACTCCAGGCCGAACGGCGGCTGGGTGATGTTGCCATCGTCGATCAGGATGTTGGGTGTGGTGTAGCTGAAGTTGATGCCAACGCCCAGCGACCACGGGAAGCCGATCTGGTAGCCGAGTTCCAGGGTGCCCTCGAACTCATCGGCACCGGGGCCGGCGACGATGTACTTGGCACGACCGGAGTGGAACCACTCACGGGTCAGGCGGTTGCGGTCCAGGGGGAACACACCGTTGAGGAAGGTGTCCCACTGCTGGATGGTCAGGGTGCGGTCCTGACCATCAACCAGGCTCAGCTCGTTATCCAGACCTGCGTGAGAGGTGCCAGTGCTCGTAAATAGAGCCGCGATGGCCGCAACCAACGCGATCAGCACCCGACTGATTGCCTTCATGTTCTCCCTAGCTATGTCGCCGGCGGATCCCGGAGGTCCGCCGATTTTGTTGTTTGGTGCCCGGCCCTATGCAAGACCACACACCTTGCAAGACCTTCATGTGGTGCGAATTAAAAACTCCACATGCTGCTCTTACGTTTCGCTCATCGTTGACACGAGGAACATAACGGGGAGGCATCCGACCGGCAACGCAAGGACACACATGCGTGGACCCGTATGGCCAGTCGGGGGAACTTTGCTGAGATTGCCCTGAGAGATCAGTAACTGCGGCGCCAGGGTGCGACTTGGCCCACCTGGCAATGATGTGACGTAGTTCGCTTTGCTAATGACGAGCGACGCAGGTCACACACCGCGACCATGCGTTTTAGGCGTTCACTGCCCTGTCGCAGCTCAATCGTGATGAGGCGGAATATTGTCCCGCAGCCACCTGTCGTGGTCGGCGTCGTCGTCTGGCGAAGCCGTGTCGCGTTCGTCGGGCGCGATGCCGGGTAGTTCCTCACCGAAGATCTTGTTAACTGTGCGCCGGGTCAGCTTGTCCGGATTCGTCATCGACATTCCCCTTTGTGACGAAGATCACATTCGACCATAGCGCCGAGTGAGGCACTTGTTAACCTGCTGGTAACCACGAGCACCCCGCTCCTTCCGCGTTCGCCACACCTACGAAAACGGCGGCCGTTTGGCCGCCGTTTCCTCCTGCTTAGATCTCCAAGCTTGATAGCTGGCCGATTATCTGTACGGCCAGCGGACTTAAGGTGGCCATGCCGTCGCGCACAGCCGCTCGCGACCCGGCGATGTTCACGACCAGCGTGCTGCCAGAGATACCGGCCAATCCGCGGGACACACCCGCGTCGACGATGCCCGCCGACAGACCCGACGCACGAAGCGCCTCGGAGATCCCCAGCAGCTCGCGATCGAGGATGTCGCGAGTTGCCTCGGGAGTGACGTCGCGCGGAGTCACGCCGGTACCGCCGACTGACACCACGAGATCGACCCCACCGATAACGGCAGTGTTCAGCGCGTTGCGGATCTCGACCTCATCAGCCGAGACGACGACAACGCCGTCGACGACGAATCCGGCCTCACCCAACAACTCGGTGACCAACGGACCGCTGTGGTCCTCTTCGCCATGCGCTGTGCGATCGTCGACGACGACGACGAGCGCGCGCCCCACCAACTCCCCTGCCTGTTCCATGTCTGCAACCGTATATGTGGGGACGGACAGTGGCCCATCCACCGCTGATGTCACTCGCAACGTGACCATTCCCCGGCCCGGCGTCAGCGTCCTCACTGCTCGGCCCTACCCAAGGTGACCTCCAGGGTTTGTGGTTTGCCAGCCGGATCGAGGTAGGTCAGCGTGACCTTCTCGCCGGGTGCTTTCGACCGGACTGCCGCCACGAGCGCATCGGCGCTGCCGATCACCCGGTCGTCGACTTTCGTAACCACCACGCCACTTGGCAGACCGGCAGCAGCAGCCGCGCCGCCGTTGGTGACCTCGACGATCTTGGCCCCGTCACTGGCTTTGTCGTTGGCCACCTGAACGCCCAACGAGGCGTGCGATGCGGTGCCGTTCTGGATCAGTTCGTCGGCGATTCGCTTGGCTTGGTCGACGGGAATCGCGAAGCCGAGGCCGATCGACCCGCTCTGTGCCTGCGGTGAATCGCCGCCCATCGTGGCGATCGCCGAGTTAACCCCGACAAGTTCGCCATTCATGTTGACCAGCGCACCGCCGGAGTTGCCCGGGTTGATCGCGGCATCGGTCTGGATGGCGTCGAGCACGGTGTTCTGGTTGCGGGTGTCGCCGCCCGCGGCGACCGGACGGTTCAGCGCGCTGATGATGCCCGTGGTGACGGTGCCCTCAAGGCCGAGCGGCGACCCGATGGCCACCACGTCCTGACCCACCCGCAGGTTGGCCGAGGAACCGAGCGTGATCGGCGTCAGACCCGACACGTCCTGTGCCCGCACCACCGCGATATCGCTGCTCGGATCCGTACCGACGACGGTGAAGGGTTTCGTGCTCCCGTCCGAGAACGTCACCTTGGTCTGTGCGGCGGCGGGAGCGCCCGGCCCCTGCTTCGCCGCCTCGACGACGTGGTTGTTGGTCAGGATCAGGCCGTCAGCGGTCAGGATGATGCCCGAACCCTCCTCGGAGGCACGGCCCAGATCGGTCTCGAGCTTCACCACGCTCGGCACCACCTTGGCCGCAACCTGCTCGACCGAACCCGCGGGCAGCGCTGCCGCGGGAACCGTCGGCGCCATGCTGCTCGACGAGCCGAGGCGCGGACTGTCCTGATGCACGAACGTCGCGACACCGCCACCGACCCCGGCCGAAACGACCGCGACAGCCAAGGCGCCTGCGGCCAAACCGGCCTTGGACCGCTTCTTGGTGACCACGACCGGCGGCTGCGGGTTCGCCGGGATCCGGTACGGATCGTATGGCGCGCGATAAGCCTGCTGCGTCTGATGGGACTGCTGGGCATAGCGCCAGTCGTAGTGTTGCTGCTGGTACGGATCAGGGCGTCCACCCGAGTAACCGGGCGCGGCGCCAGGACGCTGGTCCGGCTGCTGTGTGTACCTCGGATGGTTCGTCATGTCGCTGCGGTGCTTCTCTCTTCTTAAGGGTCCTGCGATTGTCTTGTGCTCACTACATCCAACGAAGGTGCTGGCCATCAGGTTGCATAGGCGGACTGAGAATCCACTTAGAGATCATTCGGCCGCACCCATGAACCGCCCCCCGGCTGAGTTAACTGTCTCACCTTTTGTCGGCGCCGACTGTGTCCTCATCGTGGTCGCTGTGCTCGAGTGTCGCGCCGCCGGCCGGGAGCGGTCGGCCGGGCAGCATCATGTGAATCGACGTGCCCGGCGGATTGCCGCCCGGCACGGTCTCGTCGATGCGAAGGGCGCCACCGTGTTTCAGCACTACCTGCTGCACGATGGCCAGCCCGAGACCCGATCCTGGCATCGCCCGTGCCGCTGCCGAGCGGTAGAACCGCTCGAACACCAGACGCCGTTCCTGGGGCGGGATGCCTGGCCCGTGGTCGGACACGACAAGCTCGGCGTGCACCGGGTCGATCTGGTACAGCCGCACGCCGACGCGCCCGCCTGGCGGGCTCCACTTCGCGGCATTGTCGAGGAGGTTCAGCACCGCGCGGCCCAGCCCGGGACCGTCGCCGAACACCTGCCAGCCGATCACGTCGACGTCGAACTCGATGTCGTTGCGGCGCCGCCGGACCCGTTCGAGGCTGCGGTCCACGACGTCGGTCATGTCGACCGGCTCCGGCGTGATACCGCCCGCGTCGTCGCGGGTGAGGTCAACGAGGTCGCCGACCAGAGTGGACAGCTCCTCGATCTGGGCGATCACGTCGGCACGCAGCCCCGCCATCTCCTCTTCGGGGAGCCGGGGCGCGCCCGGTTCCTGCGCGGCCATGAGCAGCTCGACATTGGTGCGCAGTGAGGTCAGCGGGGTTCGCAGCTCGTGGCCGGCATCCGACACGAGGCGGCCCTGCCGGTCGCGGGATTCCGCCAGGGCGCGCAACATCAGGTTGAACGCCTCCGTCAGCCGGGCGAGTTCATCGCTGCCGACGACGGGTATGGGCCTCAGATCGTCGGTGCGCGCCACCCGTTCGGCGGCTTCGGTGAGTCTGCCGACTGGGCGCAGCCCCGCTCTGGCGACGGCACCACCTGCCATCGCGGCAACGGCCACGCCGATCCCGCCCACGATGAGCAGCACCGTGCCGAGCCGTCGCAGCACCTGGCCGGTGGGCGCCAAGCTCTTGGAGATCAGCAGCGAGCTGCCGTTGGCCAGATGCACCGCGAGCACTCGCTGGTGATTGGCGGTGCGCAACGACATCAGCAGCTCGCCGGAGATGACGTCTTTCTCCGGTTGCCCGAGCGGCAGCATCTGGCCCTGCTGGTTGGCCGTGTATATGGATCGGCCGGGGATCACGAGCATCGCGTTCACATCGGAGTAGGCGGTGCCCTCGATCGCCTTGCCGGGATCGGCGGCCAGCGATCCACTCTCGATCAGCAGTCGAGCCCGGCTGTGAAGCTGATTGTCGAGGTCGTCGTAGAGCGCACGCGACACCACGGCATAGACGGCCACCGCCATCAGCACCACCACCATGGCGACCATCGACATCGCGAGCATCATGACGCGCCAGCGCAGCGACAGTGAGCTGGTGTTCGGCAGCGCGGTGGTGGGCCGCCAGAAGTTGGAGTTGAGTGCCATCACCGATCAGGGCGGGGTTTCGCGCAGCACGTAGCCGACCCCGCGCACGGTGTGGATCAGCCGGGGCTCGCCTTCCGCTTCGGTCTTGCGGCGCAGGTATCCGATGTACACCTCAAGAGCATTGCCCGAGGTGGGGAAATCGAATCCCCACACCTCTTCGAGGATTCGGCTACGGGTGAGCACGCGCCGCGGATTCGCGATCAGCATCTCGAGCAGCGAGAACTCGGTGCGCGTGAGGCTGATCTGCCGCTGGCCGCGCGTGACCTCACGGGTCACCGGGTCGAGCGTCAGATCGGAGAACGACATGATCTGCGATTCGGCCCCGTCATCGGTGACCGTGCGACGCAGCAACGCCCGCATGCGCGCGAGCAGTTCTTCGAGAGCAAACGGCTTGGGCAGGTAATCGTCGGCCCCGGCGTCGAGCCCGGCCACCCGCTCGGAAACCGAGTCGCGGGCCGTGAGCACCAGGATCGGCAGATCGTCGCCGGTGCTCCTGAGCTGACGGCACACTTCCAGCCCGTCAAGCCGCGGCATCATCACGTCCAATACCACGGCGTCGGGCCGGTCGTTCGCGATCAGATCGAGGGCTTCGACACCGTCTTGGGCAAGCTCGACCGAGTAACCATTAAAGGAAAGCGACCGGCGCAGAGATTCGCGCACAGCGCGATCGTCATCAACGACAAGAATGCGCACAGGCACAGTCTCATCCTGCTATCTGAGAGAGGGCTGAGAGGCGCGCCGCAAATTGACCCAACATTTGTGCCCGCACGTCGAATGCTCACCGAATCCGCACACGCGAAAAAGCGCTATCACACGTGATAGCGCTTTTCGGTTGCGTGCGGAAGGTTAGCGCTTGTCGAGGTCGATCAGACCGAGGCGAGCGGCCTTGAGCAGACGACGCGGCACCTTGCGCTGCTGACCCGCGACATTGACGCTGACGAGACCCGTGGCCTCGGCCTTCCACTGCGCGCGCCGGCTACGGGTGTTCGCGCGCGACATTCTGCGCTTGGGCACAGCCATGACGTGCATCTCCTTGCTTGGGGTGGTGCGGCCGCGCGAACGTGTTCTCTCGCCGGCGGCGACGATTGCACTACAGAGTAACGGTTGACCTGCGTCGGCTCCAAAACGTCGCCGTGCCGGCGCAGGCCCGTCACACAATCACGGGGTCAGGATCGTCTTACCCGCCAACCGCCCGGCGTCGGCCTCGGCGTGCACAGCGGCCGCTTCAGCCAGCGGGCGACGGTCGGCGACGTGGATACGTAACTGCCCCGCGTCGACTCGCCACACGAGGCCACCCAACTGCTCGGCGTCGCTCCGGGCGAACACGCGCACTGTGCGGACCTTGCGATCCTCCGGCGCCGGCGTGGTCGTGCTGACGAGCACACCACCGTCTTTGACCAGGCCGACGAGCGCGGCCGTCTCCTCCGGCGTGGTGCTGACCAGGTTGAGTACGACGTCGAACGGCGCACCGTCGACCGGAAAAGCCGAGTAATCGAGATGGCCGATGATGCGGTCGGCGCCGTATGCCTCGACACGCTCGGCGCTGCGCGCACCGGCTGTAGCGGTGACGACGGCGCCGGCCTGCTTCGCAAGTTGGACGGCGTATCCGCCGACCGCTCCCCCGGCACCGTTGACCAGGATGTTCTGGCCGGCCTTCAGTTCGGCATGCTCGAACAGCGATTGCCAAGCGGTCAGCCCGACGGCAGGCAGTGCGGCCGCGTCGGCCAACGGCACGGCGTTCGGCGCGGTGGCGAGCACGTCGGCGGGTGCGACGACATAGTCGGCGGCGGCGCCGTCGGCGTTCATGGGCAGGAACCCCACGACCGAGTCGCCCACGTGCCAGTTCGACACTCCGTCGCCGAGCTGTGCGATGGTGCCGGCCACATCGATGCCGGGTACATGAGGAAAACCGATCGGGAACGCGTCGGCGAGATACCCGGCCCGGATGGCCGCGTCGACCGGGTTGAACGACGTGGCGGCCACCTCGATCAGCACTTGGCCTTCGCCGGGTACCGGCCGGTCGACGTCGTCGTACTTCAGGACATCGCTGTCGCCGTAACGGTCGTAGCGGACTGCTTTCATGACTCCTCCTTCATCGGACTTGCTTCGAGTTCGAAGCATCTACGGCAGGCACAACCGCTTCGAACTCGAAGCAATTCCCGGAACGGCCGAATACCCTGATCCGGTGGGCGACGCATTGGAGCCAGAACAGCTACAGACGTACTTCGCACTGATGGAGGCGGTCAGCCTGCTCCAGCACGCGGTCGCGCAGCAGCTGCGCGCCGAGGGCGACCTCAGCTATGTCCAGTTCCAGCTGCTGGCCAAACTGGTCGATGCCGACAAACCGCTGACGATGACCGAACTGGCCGACGGAGTCGTCTACAGCCGCAGCGGATTGACCCACCAGGCCGGGCTCCTCGAGAAGGCCGGGCTTATCGAGCGACGGCACAACACCGACGATCAGCGCTCAACCCTCGTCAGCATCACCAGAAGCGGACGGGCACTGGTGGCCAAGGTGCTGCCCGGGCACATCGAGGTCACGCGCAGTCTGCTGTTCGACCCATTGACCGACCGGGATCTGCGTACCCTCGGCGACATCATGACCCGGGCCCGCGATCACATGCGCAGCCTGCCGCCCCGCTCGGCGCGCCGGCGCACCCCTTGACGTGAGACCGGCGGTACCCGCTAACCTACCGGTTGGTTGGGTACCGAGGGTCAGCGACGACGGGAGTGTGCGTGACGGTTCGCATCGGCAACTGTTCGGGCTTCTACGGCGACCGGCTTGCCGCGATGCGGGAGATGCTCACCGGCGGAGATCTCGACTATCTCACCGGCGACTATCTCGCCGAGCTCACGATGCTCATCCTCGCGCGGGACCGCGCCAAGGACGCCGACCGTGGCTACGCCAAAACCTTCCTGCGCCAGCTCGAAGAGTCGCTCGGACTCGCGCTCGACAAGGGCGTGAAGATCGTCGCCAACGCGGGCGGCCTCAACCCGCCGGGGCTCGCGCATGCGATCAGGGCCATGGCCGACCGACTCGGCCTGACCGTCAACGTCGCCCATGTCGAGGGCGACGATCTGGTAGCCCGTGCGGGCGAGCTCGGGTTGGGCACCCCGCTGGCCGCCAATGCCTACCTGGGCGCGTGGGGCATCGTCGACTGCCTCAACAGCGGCGCCGACGTCGTGGTCACCGGCCGCGTCACCGACGCATCGGTGATCGTGGGCCCCGCTGCCGCGCATTTCGGCTGGGGCCGAACGGATTACGACGCGCTGGCCGGTGCGGTGGCCGCAGGCCACGTGATCGAATGTGGCACCCAGGCGACGGGCGGAAACTATGCCTTCTTCACCGACGTAGCGGACTTGCGCCACCCCGGCTTCCCACTCGCCGAGATCTCGGCGGACGGCTCGTCTGTCATCACCAAACACCCCGGCACCGGCGGCCAGGTCAGCGTCGGCACGGTTACCGCCCAGCTGCTCTACGAGATCGGCGGCGCGCGGTACGCGAACCCGGACGTGACCCTTCGCGTCGACTCGCTTCAGCTGACCCAAGATGGCGCCGATCGCGTGCGCATCTCCGGGGTGACGGGCGAAGCCCCGCCGCCCACGTACAAGGTGTCGCTCAACAGCATCGGCGGTTTCCGCAACGCCACGACGTTCGTGCTGACCGGCCTGGACATCGAGGCCAAGGCGCAGCTCGTGCGCGACCAGTTGGAGGGCGCGCTGAAAGTCAAGCCGGCCGAACTGGAATGGACGCTGGCCCGCACCGACCATCCCGATGCCGACACCGAGGAGGCCGCGAGCGCGCTGCTGCACTGCGTCGTCCGCGACCAGGATCCCAACAATGTCGGCCGCCAGTTCTCCTCCGCTGCAGTCGAACTCGCGCTTGCCAGCTATCCGGGATTCACCGCGACGGCGCCGCCCGGCGACGGCCAGGTGTACGGCGTGTTCACACCCGGGTATGTCGATGCCGCACAGGTGCCACACGTCGCCGTGCACGCCGACGGCACACGCACCGATATCGCACCCGCCGCCGAAACCCTCGAGCTGACGCCGGTCCCCGAACCGGCTCTCCCGGAACCAGTTTCAGCCGGGCCCACCCGTCGGGCACCGCTTGGCACCATCGCCGGCGCACGCAGCGGCGACAAAGGTGGATCCGCCAACGTCGGGGTGTGGGTGCGCACCGACCAACAGTGGCGGTGGCTGGTCCACACACTCACCGTGGACAAGCTGCGGGAACTGCTGCCCGAGGCGGCCGATCTACCGGTGACACGACACGTACTGCCGAATCTGCGGGCGGTGAACTTCGTGATCGAGGGCATTCTCGGCCAGGGCGTGGCCTACCAAGCCCGATTCGATCCGCAGGCCAAAGGGCTGGGCGAATGGTTGCGCAGCCGTCATCTCGACATCCCGGAGGAACTCATCGGATGAGCATCTGGACCACACCCGAGCGCGAAGAGCTGCGAAAGACCGTGCGTGCCTTCGCCGAACGCGAGGTGCTGCCCAACGTCGGCGAATGGGAACGCACCGGTGAACTGCCGCGCGAATTGCACCGCAAAGCCGCCGACGCCGGTCTTCTGGGTGCGGGTTTTCCCGAGTCGGTCGGTGGCGGCGGCGGGGACGGCGCGGACGCGGTGGTCATCTGCGAGGAGATGCACCAGGCCGGTTCGCCTGGTGGGGTGTTCGCGTCGCTGTTCACCTGTGGCATCGCGGTGCCGCACATGATCGCCTCGGGTGACGAGCGGCTGATCGAGACGTACGTGAAGCCCACGCTGCGCGGCGAGAAGATCGGTTCCTTGGCCATCACCGAACCGGGCGGCGGCTCGGACGTCGGGCACCTCACGACGAAGGCCACCCGGGACGGGGATGACTACATCCTCAACGGCGCCAAGACCTACATCACGTCCGGCGTGCGCGCCGACTACGTCGTCACCGCGGCCCGCACGGGTGGCCCCGGCGCGGCCGGAGTGTCCCTGATCGTCGTTGACAAGGGCACGCCAGGATTCGAGGTCAGCCGCAAGCTCGACAAGATGGGTTGGCGCTCAAGCGACACCGCCGAGCTGTCCTACACCGACGTGCGGGTTCCGGTCGCGAATCTGGTCGGAGCCGAGAACTCCGGATTCCTGCAGATCGCCGCGGCGTTCGTGTCCGAACGGGTTGGCCTTGCCGCTCAGGCGTATTCGAGCGCGCAGCGCTGCCTGGATATTACGGTCGAGTGGTGCCGCAACCGCGAGACGTTCGGCAAGCCGCTGATCGCGCGGCAGTCGGTGCAGAACACGCTTGCGGAAATGGCCCGTCGCATCGACGTCGCACGCGTGTACACGCGCAATGTGGTCGAGCGGCAGCTGGCCGGTGAAACCAACCTGATCACCGAGGTGTGCTTCGCCAAGAACACCGCGGTCGAGGCCGGCGAGTGGGTGGCCAACCAGGCCGTGCAGTTGTTCGGCGGCATGGGCTACATGGCCGAATCCGAGGTCGAGCGGCAGTACCGCGACATGCGGATTCTGGGCATCGGCGGCGGAACGACGGAGATCCTCACCTCGCTGGCCGCAAAGACGCTGGGGTTCCAGTCATGACCACGCTCAAATCCACGCTGGACCCGGCCTCCCCCGCGTATGCCGAAGCCGCCGAGGTCATGGCCACCAAGCTGGCCGAACTCGAAACCGAGCACGCCAAGGCCCTGGCCGGCGGTGGCACCAAGTACGTCGAACGGCATCATTCCCGCGGCAAGCTGACGGCGCGCGAACGCGTCGAACTGTTGCTCGACCCCGATGCGCCGTTCCTGGAGCTGAGCCCGCTGGCCGCGTGGGGCAGCGATTTCGCCGTGGGCGCCAGCGTCGTGTGCGGTATCGGTGCGGTCGAAGGCGTCGAATGCCTGATCGTGGCCAATGATCCGACGGTCAAGGGCGGCACCAGCAATCCGTGGACGCTCAAGAAGATCCTGCGCGCCAATCAGATTGCGATGGAGAACCGGCTTCCGGTGATCTCCCTCGTGGAGTCGGGCGGGGCTGACCTGCCCACACAGAAAGAGATCTTCATCCCCGGCGGCCAGATGTTCCGCGATCTGACCCGGCTGTCGGCGGCGGGCATCCCAACCATTGCGCTGGTGTTCGGCAACTCGACGGCAGGCGGCGCGTACGTGCCGGGCATGTCCGATCACGTCGTGATGATCAGGGAACGGTCGAAGGTCTTTCTGGCCGGTCCGCCGCTGGTCAAGATGGCCACCGGTGAGGAATCCGACGACGAGTCCCTGGGCGGTGCCGAAATGCATGCCCGCACCTCGGGTTTGGGTGACTATCTGGCCAACGACGAGCACGACGCCATCCGCATCGGCCGCCGTATCGTGGCCCGGCTCAATTGGCGAAAGAAGGGCCCGGTGCCGGCGCCGGTCGTCGAGCCGTTGTACGACCCCGAGGAACTCATCGGCATCGTGCCGGCCGATCTGCGGATACCGTTCGACCCACGCGACGTGATCGCGCGCATCGTCGACGGATCGGATTTCGACGAGTTCAAACCGCTCTACGGGTCGTCACTGGTGACCGGGTGGGCCACACTGTACGGCTACCCGGTCGGCATCCTGGCCAACGCACGCGGTGTGCTGTTCTCCGAGGAGTCCCAGAAGGCCACGCAGTTCATCCAGTTGGCCAACCGGGCCGACACTCCACTTCTGTTCCTGCACAACACCACCGGCTACATGGTGGGTAAGCAGTACGAAGAGGGTGGCATGATCAAGCACGGCTCGATGATGATCAACGCGGTGTCCAATTCGACGGTGCCGCACATCTCGCTGCTGATCGGCGCCTCATACGGCGCGGGTCACTACGGCATGTGCGGGCGCGCTTACGATCCGCGGTTCCTGTTCGCGTGGCCGAGTTCGAAATCCGCGGTGATGGGCGGCACGCAGCTCGCCGGGGTGCTCTCGATCGTCAGCCGCGCGGCGGCCGAGGCCCGTGGCCAGCAGGTCGACGAGGCTGCCGACGCCGCACTGCGGGCCGCTGTCGAGGCGCAGATCGAAGCCGAATCGCTGCCGATGTTCCTGTCCGGCCGGCTTTACGACGACGGTGTGATCGACCCTCGCGACACTCGCACGGTGCTCGGAATGTGCTTGTCCGCCATTGCCAATGGCCCGATCGAGGGGACGTCGAACTTCGGCGTCTTCAGGATGTGAGCGGCTCGATGATCACCAGAGTTCTGGTCGCCAACCGCGGAGAGATCGCCCGCCGCGTGTTCGAAACCTGCCGTCGTCTCGGTATCGGCACCGTCGCGGTCTACACCGAACCCGACGCCGGTTCGCCGCATGTCTCCGAGGCCGACGCCCGCGTTCGGCTGCAAGGCAACAACGGTTATCTCGACGCAGCACAACTTATCGCCGCGGCGCGCGCCGCGGGTGCCGATGCGATTCACCCCGGCTACGGATTCTTGTCCGAGAACGCCGATTTCGCGGCCGCGGTCATCGACGCGGGGCTGACGTGGATCGGGCCTCCGGTCGCAGCCGTGCAGGCCATGGGTTCCAAGATCGAGGCTAAGAAGATGATGGCCGCGGCCGGTGTCCCTGTCCTGGCCGAGCTCGACCCGGATACCGTCACGGCCGATCAGCTGCCGGTGCTGGTGAAGGCCTCGGCAGGCGGCGGTGGCCGCGGTATGCGCGTCGTGCGCGAACTTGCGGATCTGCCTGCCGAAGTCGCCGCGGCGCAGCGTGAGGCCCAGTCGGCGTTCGGTGATCCGACGGTGTTCTGCGAGCGGTACCTCGCCGCGGGCCACCACGTCGAGGTGCAGGTGCTCGCCGACGCGCACGGCACGGTGTGGGCGGTAGGTGAACGTGAGTGCTCCATTCAGCGCCGTCACCAGAAAATCATCGAAGAGGCGCCGTCACCGCTCGTCGAGCGCACACCGGGCATGCGCGCCAAGCTGTTCGACGCCGCGCGCCTGGCAGCCGACGCCATCGGCTACACCGGCGCGGGCACGGTCGAGTTCATGGCCGACGATAGTGGTGAGTTCTTCTTCCTCGAGATGAACACACGACTACAGGTCGAGCACCCGGTGACCGAGGCGACAACGGGCCTCGACCTCGTCGAACTTCAGATACGGGTCGCCGAGGGTGCCCGGCTCGACCCCGAAGCACCGCCGTCGCGCGGCCACGCCATCGAGGCACGGCTGTACGCCGAGGACCCGGCGAAGAATTGGCAGCCGCAGGCCGGGACGGTGCACCGCTTCGATGTCACGGGGAACGTACGCGTCGACACGGGCATCGTCGACGGCTCGGTGGTGTCGATCTTCTACGACCCGATGCTGGCCAAGGTCATCTCGTACGCCCCGACCCGTCTACAGGCCGCCGGCGTCCTGGCCGATGCGCTGGCCCGCACCAAGATTCACGGCGTGCGCACCAACCGCGACCTGTTGGTCAACGTGCTGCGGCATCCCGCGTTCCTCGACGGGGCTACCGACACCGCGTTCTTCGACACGCATGGTCTCGACGCGTTGGCCGCGCCACTGACCGATCCGGCGGCCGTGACGCTGTCGGCCATCGCGGCCACACTCGCCGATGCCGCGGATAACCGGGCCGCCGCAACGGTTTTCGGAGCCGCCCCGAGTGGGTGGCGCAACCTGGCTTCGGGCTATCAGTCGCGGATGTTCCACAACGTTGCGGGCGAAGAGCTACCGGTCCGGTACCGATTCACCCGAACCGGTGTCGAGTTGCCCGACAACGCCACTGTCGCGCTCGTGTCGGCCACGCCCCGGCACGTCGTGCTCGCGGTCGACGGAGTGGAGCGGCCGTTCGAAGTGGCCCGCTACGGTGCGGACGTCTTCGTCGATTCGCCCCTTGGTGCAGTGCAATTGACTGCCCAGCCGCGGTTCCCCGATCCCGACGCCGCCGTCGCACACGGTTCGCTGCTGGCGCCCATGCCTGGCTCGGTCGTCCGGGTCGGCGCCGCCATCGGCGACACCGTGACCGCGGGCCGACCGCTGATCTGGCTTGAGGCCATGAAGATGGAGCACACCATCGCCGCACCCGAGGACGGGGTGCTGGCCGAACTGAATGTCGAGGCCGGCCAACAGGTCGAAGTCGGCGCCGTACTTGCCCGCGTCCAAACCCCTGAAGGAGAACAGTCATGAGCGGCTTCATCGAATCCGAGGAACAGCAGGCGCTGCGTCAGGCCGTGGCCGCGATGGCCGCCAACTATGGCCAGGACTACTACCTGGAGAAGGCCCGCGCCGGCGAGCACACCACCGAATTGTGGAATGAGGCAGGCAAACTCGGTTTCATCGGCGTGAACCTGCCCGAGGAGTACGGCGGCGGCGGGGCAGGCATGTACGAGCTCAGCCTGGTCATGGAGGAGATGTCGGCCACCGGCTGCGCGCTTCTCATGATGGTGGTCTCCCCCGCGATCAACGGCACGATCATCTCCAAGTTCGGCACCGAAGAGCAGAAGAAGCGCTGGATCCCCGGCATCGCCGACGGATCGATCACCATGGCGTTCGCCATCACCGAACCCGATGCCGGCTCCAACAGCCATCGCATCACCACCACGGCTCGAAAAGACGGCAGCGACTGGATCATCAAGGGCCAGAAGACGTTCATCTCGGGCATCGACCAGGCCCAGGCCGTACTGGTGGTGGGCCGTACGGAAGACCACAAGACCGGCAACCTCAAGCCCGCGCTGTTCGTGATCCCCACCGACACGCCAGGCCTGAGCTGGACCAAGATCGACATGGAGATCGTCAGCCCGGAAAGCCAGTTCCAGGTGTTCCTCGACGACGTCCGGCTGCCTGCCGACGCGCTGGTGGGTTCGGAGGACGCCGCGATCGCGCAGCTGTTCGCCGGGCTCAACCCCGAACGGATCATGGGTGCGGCCAGCGCGGTCGGCATGGGCCGGTTCGCGATCAACAAGGCCGTCGAGTACGTCAAGAACCGTCAGGTGTGGAAGGTTCCGATCGGCAGCCACCAGGGCCTGTCACATCCATTGGCCCAGAACCACATCGAGATCGAGCTGGCCAAGTTGATGATGCAGAAGGCCGCAACGCTCTACGACACGGGCAACGATTTCGGGGCGGCCGAGGCCGCCAACATGGCCAAGTACGCCGCGGGTGAGGCGTCGGTGCGTGCGGTGGACCAGGCCGTGCAGTCCTTGGGCGGCAACGGCTTGACCAAGGAGTACGGCATCGCCGCGGCGGTGACGGCATCCAAGCTGGCCCGCATCGCGCCGGTGAGCCGCGAGATGATCCTCAACTTCGTCGCGCAGACGTCGCTGGGTCTGCCCCGGTCGTACTGATGTCCGAGCTCGTTCGGTACACGGTCGACGGTGCCGTCGCGCGCCTGACGCTCGACTCACCGCACAACCGCAATGCGTTGTCGACTGCCCTCGTCGAGCAATTACACGAGGGCTTCGCCAGCGCCGCAGCCCAACCCGGCGTACGCGTGGTGGTGCTCGGTCATACCGGTGGAACATTCTGTGCGGGGGCTGATCTGAGCGAAGCTGCGGGGCGCGATCCCGGCGATATCGCGGTCGATCGGGCGCGGGAGATGACCAAGCTGCTGCGCGCGATCCTCGAGCTGCCACTGCCGGTGATCGGCGTGATCGACGGGCACGTCCGGGCCGGTGGTCTCGGTCTCGTCGGTGCCTGCGACCTGGTGGTGGCCGGCTCCAACAGCACGTTCGCACTGACCGAGGCACGCATCGGTGTTGCGCCGTCGATCATTTCGCTGACCCTGCTGCCGAAGATGACGCCCCGTTCGGCCGGGCGCTACTTCGTCACCGGCGAAAAGTTCGGCGCGGCCGAGGCGGCTGCGATCGGCCTGATCACAGTGGCCGCCGACGACGTCGCAGCTGCCGTTGCGGCATTGACAGCCGAGATCGCCAAGGGTTCACCGCAGGGTCTGGCGACGTCGAAAGCATTGACCACCGCGGCGATCCTGCGCAGTTTCGACGGGCACGCCGAGGAGCTCACCCAGCAGTCCGCGCGGCTGTTCGTGTCGGACGAGGCCCGCGAAGGAATGATGGCTTTCCTACAGAAGCGGCCGCCGAGTTGGACGACGGTGTGATCTGACTCTCAAATAGCGATTGGCGTCGATATCCGGTTTGGCCCTCCGGGAGCCGTGGGAAGGCCACGTACGTGCCTGAGACGATCGAGCTCGAGTCCGCTACCCATTTCGCCATGACGGCGGCGTGGGTGGCCGCTGCCGTCGCCCTTGCATACGGGGTTGGCCTGACGCTGTCGTGGGTGATGCAACGACTTGGCAGGCGAAGCGCGGTACTGCGCGATGTCGCACAGCTGACGCGACGGCCGGTACGTGCCACGCTCATGGTCATCGCCGCCACGGTCGCGCTCCGACGGACCTCCGACGCGCAGGCGAGCTGGCGGGGCTGGCTCGACCACATCTTGGTCATCGCGCTGATCGCCACGATCACGTGGCTTGTCGCGAGTTTGGTGGTGGTCGCCGAACGCCGCGCGATTGCCCGCTTCGCCGGTGGCGACACCGGCCTGACCGACGCCGATCGGCACTGGCGCAAGATCCGTACTCAGGTGACCGTACTGCGGCGAATCGTCATCGCGATCGTGGCCGTACTCGGCGCCGCCGCGGCGCTGATGACGTTCCCGTCGTTCAGCGATATCGGCAAGACGCTGTTTGCGTCAGCTGGTGTCTTGTCGGTTGTTGCGGGCCTGGCTGCGCAGACGTCACTCGGCGCCGCGTTCGCGGGCATCCAGATCGCGTTTTCGGATGCGATCCGGGTCGGCGATGTCGTCGTGCTCGAAGAAGAGTGGGGCCGCATCGAGGAGATCACGTTGACCTACGTCGTCGTCCACCTCTGGGACGAGCGACGTCTGGTGTTGCCGTGCACGTATTTCACCACCACGCCGTTCCAGAATTGGACCCGCAATGCCACCGAGTTGCTTGGCACGGCCGAACTCGATGTCGACTTCACGGTGCCCCTGGACGAGATGCGGGCGGAGCTGGACCGGCTGCTGCGGGCCAATCCGTTGTGGGACGAGCGGGTCGGTGTGCTGCAGGTGACCGACGCCGTGGGCGGCCTGGTCCGCGTGCGGATGTTGGTCAGCGCATCGAATGCCGGTGCCTTGTTCGACCTGCGCTGCGATGTCCGCGAGGGCATGGTCGAGTGGATGCAACGGACCCATCCGGGCGCGCTTCCCCGCCAACGATTGGAGATCCCGCGCGAGCAGTCGGTGGAACTCCCAAGGCGGACAACCAATCTCGATCGGCCCCAGGCCGATTCCGGACTGTTCACCGGCACCCCCGAGGCTGAGCGCCGGGGACGTGCGTTCGATCAGACCGACTCGGAAGCTCCCGACCGGTCCGATCGCGAATTGGTGCGAGTTCCATACGCTGATGAGTGATCTATGGTGCGGTTTACGCAGGTAATCATGCATTTCTGAAGGTTGCGGATTGTTGCTAGAGGCAGCATTTGTCGCCCGGGCTCTGTTGCACCCGGCGGCGTGAGGCATACCGTTCTCGTGCGGACGTCCTCTGCCGCGCGGGTTCACCGAAAGGCCGGATCATGGCCGAAGATCAGAACAAAGCTGTAGCTCGGCGCGTTTGGGAGGCGTTCGCCTCCGGCGACCTGGACGCGTTCGACGAAATCATCGCACCGGGAGCCGCATTCCACGACACGCAAGACCCGTTCGGGAACCAGCGCGGACCCGAGCACATGAAGAACCTCATCCAGATGTACCGAAATGCCTTCTCCAACATGCGTTTCGACGTGAAGCTACAGGTCGCTGAGGGTGACTACGTCTGCACGCTCCTGGAAGCGCAAGGCGACAACACCGGCGAACTCATGGGGCAGCCGGCCACCGGCAGACACAGCAGGATTCAGATCACCGACACCGACCGCATCGTCGACGGCAAGATCGAAGAAACGTGGGTCACCTGGGACACCCTCGGCATGCTGCAACAACTCGGCCTCATACCGACGGCATCGCAGACAACCCGCACCGAAGTGGTGTGACGCCGTCACCATCACTCCCCAGCGACTGATTCCCGGAGGCGGTCGAAGGCGCGCGCATGAGGCGCCGGATGACGCAGGTAGGCGCGGATCTGCGCCGAGCAGCTTTCGACGGAGTCGGCACTGGTGTCCACCTCGACGTCATAGAGGCGGTGAGCGTGGACGGTCGCGATCTGACCGATCGCGGTACCCAACGACCGGTCGCCGCGGCGACCTTCGCGCTCGTGCGCGTCGGCGACCGCACAGTGGACACCGACGAGCACGACATCGATACCGGCCATGACCGTGAGCAGGTCGCGCAGCCGCCAGGGCTCGCTGAGCACATGGTCCATCACGATGTTGTTGCCGGCCCGCGCCATCCCAGCGACGGCGCGATGGAATCCGGCGCGGGTACGGCGCAACACCTCTCGCAGATCAGTCGGGCTGCATTCATAAGTGCGCTGCTCCGCGCGCATCGCACCGAACATGTCCACGGCCATGTGAAACCAGGGACTCTCGAAGTCAGCGAGTAGCTGCCGAGCGATCGTCGACTTTCCAGAACTCGACACCCCGTTGAGTAGGACGACCTGGCCGGGCGACGCGAAGCTCATACTCCGATTCTGCCCAATAGATTCTTCTTAACTTGACCTTATTTTTGTCTTATATTTCTTAGAGTTCGGGTACGGTGGCTTTACGACACCGAGGGGGAACATGGGCATCGTTGGTGAACACGCTGTCGTCGTAGGGGCTGGAATGGCCGGTCTGCTCGCGGTCGGAGCGGTATCGGCGCGCTTTCGATCGGTGACCGTGGTCGAGCGGGACCCGTTGCCCGACAACGCGATATATCGCAAAGGCGTGCCGCAGGGCCGTCATCTGCACAGCTTTCTCAGCCGCGGGCCGCAAGTTCTCGACGAGTTGTTCCCCGGCCTGCTCGATGAACTTGCCGATGCGGGAGCGGTCGTCATCGACGACGACAGTTTGTCCCGGGTCTACGCCCGCATCGGCCACCACGAGTTCAACCAGTCGGGCCGGCTCGCCGATCCGTCGGCATTGCGGTTGTACCTGGGCAGCAGGCCGTTCATCGAAAGGCATGTTCGCCGACGCGTCCGGACGATCGACAATGTCAGCTTTCTGGACGGGCACGACATGCTTGAACCGGTCGTCACGGCGGATTCGGTTTCGGGTGTGCGCATACGCAACCGCAACGATGGCGTCGAATCAGTGCTGCAGTGCGACCTTTTGATCGACGCCAGAGGGCGTACCGCCCGTCTTCCCGCATTCCTCGACGAACTCGGCTACGGCATGCCGGCCGAAGAGACGTGCCCGTCGGATTGGGCTTATTCGAGTCAGTTGATGACATTGCCGCAGCCAGGGTTCGTCGAGCGGCTACTGATAGCCAACAACGGCAACCACAAGCCGCGAGTGCTGCTGGTCGCCTATGAACACGGCCGGTGGATGCTCGCGGTCGGACGGTCCGGCCGTTTCGGTGCGCCGCCGTCGGATTTCGCGGGCATGCTCGCGTCGGTCGCGGACGCATTCCCTGAGCGAATCGCGTCCGGACTGCACGGCGCACAGCCGGTCGGCGGCGTATCGATCTTCCGCAAGACAGACTCGGTGTGGCGGCGTTTCGATCAGATGACCCGATTCCCGGCGGGCTATCTGGTGACCGGTGACGCGTTGTGCAGCCTCAATCCGCTCTACGGCCAAGGTATGACGATGGCTGCGCTCGAGGCCCTCGTCCTGCGCGACTGCTTGACGGCCGGGCGGGATGCGTTGTGGCAGCGCTTCTTTTCCGCCGCCGCCGTCCACATCAGCCCCACCTGGGCGCGCAACCGCGCCAACGACCACGTCCCGCTGACGACGGAACGCCCGAAACTCGATCAGCGCCTCCAGAAATGGTTCGTGACCTCCGCACTCATCGCTGCACATTCCGACGTCCGGGTGGCTGAGCAACTGCTGCGCGTGAACAATCTCGTCGACCCGCCCGCCACGTTGCGGGATCCAGCGCTTCTTCTCCGTGTCGTCGCGGGCCGGGTGCGCGCGCGTCCGCAGGTGCGCCCATTCCGTGGTGCGCACCCGTGGATCAGGCGCATTCGGGTCCGTCGAAGTACCGCTCCGGATGGTGGTACTCGTTGACCCGCGCCTGGCCAATGTCCAGCTGGGGCGGTGGAATCCACTCCGTGCGGCCATCTTTGCGTCTTCGCGTTCGCCAACCTTTGTTCGTCAGCAATCGATGGTCGGGCTTGCACGCCAAGGTCAGCTCGTCGATGTTGGTGTGCCCTCCGGCGATCCAATCTTTGTCGCGGTGGTGAACCTCGCACCAGTAGGGCGGCGCCGTGCAGCCCGGCCGCGTACACCCGCGATCCCGCGCGTACAACACGATTCGTTGACCCGGTGAGGCGACGCGTTTGGTGCGGCCGAGATACATCGGTACCTCGGTGTGCGATTCGTAGATGCACAGATAGTGGTAGGCGTGGCTGGCCAGCCGTATCACATCGGCCATGGGGAGCACGCTGCCGCCGCCGGTGACGGCCCAGCCCTCCCCCGACTCGATCTCGGCAAGCGTGGTGGTGACGACGACGGTGCACGGCAATCCGTTGTGCTGACCCAATTCACCGGAAGCCAACATTGCTCGGCCGACGGCCTTGAACGCGTCGTGGTTGCGTTGGATCTGGGTGCGGCTGTCGCGTTGGACGGCCTCCTTGTCGGGTTCGCCATCTACACAAGTAGTTTCGTCGTCCGGATTGCACATGCCGGGCGCGGCCCATTTGGCTGCGATCGCATCCCACACGGCCCGACTCTCGGGGTCGAGCAGGCCCTTGACCTCGCTCATGCCGTCGGCACCCTGCTTGCCGATGTACAGGTAGCGACGTCGGGCGCGGTCCGCGTCGGACGGTGGCTTCCCGTCCGGGTCGATCGTCATCAACATCCGATCGGTGGCCTGACGCAGTTCGTCGGGCGACAGTCTCGGGGCGGACTTGGCCAGGATCGCCTCGGCCTTGGTCCGGTCGTCGGCACCGACCCACCCGGGCAAGCTCGCGAAGAACTTGCGGATCACCCGAACGTGTTCGGTGCCGATGTCACCACGCGACTGTGCGGCAGCGGTCATGGCCAGCTTTGGTTGCAACGATTCGCCGTTCACTGCCCGTCTCGGCCCGAGATCCTCGGCGTCGGCGATACGCCGCCCAGCTTCGGCTCGACTGATTCGCAAGCAATTCACCAACACATCACGCATCGAATTGCCGCCCATTGCTTGGGGTGTGGCCTCGTCGGTCATTCGGGCGACGATCACGTTGTCCACCGCACCCTGCGCGCGTTGAATCCGTTCGCGAAGCATCGCCACCCGCATCAGGTCCGGCAGCGTCAACGCGTCGTGAGATGCCGCGGCGATGAGGGCGCCAGTCTCTTCGAAGACCTCATAGAGCGCAAGCAGCGTTTCGCGATCGATTCGCTCACGGGTTGCGCCCATGATTCGAACACTAGTGCGAAGGTCTGACAAGTTGATGCCGTGGAGTTGAAAGCGGAACCAAAGTGACCAGAGTTTCTTGAATCGACAATGAGGCGCGGTTCGCGACACAACAAGATCATGCAAATTCGGCAACCAAACTGACAGTGGCTGCCACGAACGCGCAACCAACCGGCTCGCACCAGACTTCAGACCTGGGGTCCCACTAGACGCCATCCCCACCGGAGTGAGATCGCCCCGGCGAGTACAAATATCGCGTACCAACCGAGCCGGGAACTTATCGATCACCACGCCGACATCGGTGGCTCGGCAGAACAAGCTGCACACATTGACGCCATGGAAAGTTTCTTCCGCAAACCTGAGATTTGGCTGAGTACGGATTGCTACGGTGTGCGAGCACTGTTGGCCAGCTCAAACCGAAGGCGGCGCGCTTAATGTCCAAGCCCACCCCTCCCCGTCTCCAGAAAGCCAAAGCGGCCGCAGTCACCGCGGCCGTCGTCGCGACGACCGCTGCGCTCACCGCCGGGGCCGCCTCCCAGGCACCCGAGGCCTACTTGGCTCACAAACGGACGGTCGAGGCCGAGGTTGCGTTGGCGGCTGCGCCTCAATTGCCCGCGGTGCCCGACATCGTCGGCCTCTACGGCGTGGGTCCGATCTTTTGGGCTGCACAGCTTTTGGGCCTCACCCCGACCGACATCATCGAAGCCGCTGCCGGACTTCTCGGCGGCAGCGAGGTGGCCGGCGTCGTCACCCAGCTCCTGGGGCTGCTCGAGACCCTCTCTCCCATCGAAGCCGGTATCAAGGGCCCACTACCCAGCGATGTGTACAACGCCGTCAACGGTTTGGAATACACCGCATCCGGCCTGTTGGACATGATCGGAGGACCGATCTCGACGATCGTCGGACCGACAGTCTGGAATGCGCTGAAGGGTCTGCTCGACGAGATAATCGAGGAGGCGCCAATCCTCAACCAGCGCAGGGCGGTCATCTTCTCGGAGAGCCTTGGCGGGCTGACGACCTCCCTCGCCTACCGAGACATGATCAAGGCAGTCCAATCCAACAGCGAGGACTGGGGTGTCGGAGTTACCGGCCAATGGTTGATCTTCTTCAACAATCCCAGCCGTCCCGGCGGCGGTCTGTTCGCATTAGCGACACCGATCACCAACTTGTTCGGGCTGAATCTTTCGACGCCGCCGGCCGGCAGCTACACCAACGAGGATGCCGACGGTGACATCACCAAGGTCCTCAACACCTCGATCCTCGACATCACCTGGGCTTACAACATCCTGTCGGACGCACCGACGACGCTGAATCCGTTGGCGTGGGCCAACGCGGCGACAGGCGCGGTGTTCCTGACCTACCTGCTCCCGAGCGAGGGCAACAACATCGGGAGTCACGTGGTGCCGTTGGCACTCCTCGGTATTGCCGACGGATTGAAGGTGATGCTCGATCCGACGGGTGGCCAAGGTCTAGAACTCGTGCCGCTTTGGGACGAGATCGTCGATATCGCCGATGCAATCGACTTCCTGAACCTGGGTCTCGATGAGGCTCTCGAGGCCATCGCGGACGCCAGCAAGTTCCCCGGCACGGCCACGTACATCACTTATGACTCAGGCAATCTCCCGTTGCTCGAGCCGTTCCGGATGGTGCCGCGGCTTCTCAGCTTGCTCCCCGGCGTCGATATCCCCACGCCGATCACCGACAGTTTCGAAGACGCGCTGCGAATGATGGTCAACATGGGCTATCAGGATGTCGACCCTGTGACGCTGGAGCGCGGCTTCGACATGGCGGGTGAGCAAGCGTATTTCTATGATTCGCCGCTCACTCCGACGCAGAAGCTCGCCGCCAGGCAGACGATCTTCAATGCGTTGATCGACGGTATCCAGGACAACGCCTTGGATCCGGCAAAATGGACACCGACGCTCCCCGGCGTCGACCTTTCGCCGGTGTTCGAGAATCCGCTCACCGAGACTGCCGCAGCGGCGCTTTCGGCCGCCCTGGAAGCCATCCAGGATGCGGCCAACCCGATGTTCGACGCCGTCGAGACGGGCCTGGCGCCGGTGACGGGCGTGCTCGACCAGGTCGACGCGCAGGTCACCGCGGCCCTCGACAATGTGTTCAAGGTGGACGAGCCGCAACCGGGCGGGCCGGCAAGTCCGCTGTCGGCCAACTCGGTGCCCTCGGACAACAACACGCTACGCACCCTCAATGTGTCGGCCGAGGACGTCGGACCGGTCGTGGAGAAGGCGGATGAGACGATCGAGCCGGAAACCGCAGACGCGCAGACAACGCCCCTCAGCGATGCGCTGAAAGACCTTGGACTCGACAAGGATTCGCTCAAGGAACGCGAGACGCCGAAGGGCCTGAAGAAGATCACGGAGTCATTCAAGGCATCACCAGGCAAACATGCCGCCGATGCAGGCGATCCGGTGAAGAAGTCGGTGCAAGAGACGGTCGAGAAGGTGAAGGACACCGTCGACAAAATGGAGAAGGCCGGCAAGGACGTGGCCAAGACGGTCGAGAAGGCCGCCAACGACGCCAAAGACTCGGTGTCGAAGAAGCAGGCCAAGGACACTTCGAAAGACAAAGCGGCGGCCTAGCCGTAAAGATTTCGTCTGAATCGAGGAGACCTACACCCACGTTTCCATCGAGGCGTGGACGATGAGCACATGAGCGAACGCCCGCGCCATCGCGCAATGTGGTTGGCGGTCGCACTCGTCACGGTGGGAGCGTCGGGCTGTGGCAGCCCCGCGTCCGAGGCTCCTTTCCCATCCGCGGACGAACAATGCCCCGGTTCGGAGTTCGCCGTCGAGCAATTCACCGGTGACTGGCAGGAACAGGGCAGCCCGACGACGCTCTCGCTAGGCGCCCACGGTGAGTTGAAATCCGACACCGACGGTGTAACCGAGTTGGGCACTTGGCAATTCACGCAATGGGATAACACCCCGGTGAAAGACCGCCAACTCGAATCCGCTGCCGACGTGTGTGTGCTGTGGTTGCACTGGGCCGACGTCGCAGATGATCAGGACTTCGTCTACGTACCGCTCAAGGTCGACAAGGATCGGATGGAACTGAGTTACGTCGGCCGGGGCAACACACTTGTCTGGCTACGCTCGCCGGTCAGCCAGTGATCGACTGACCGAAGCGCCTGACAGCATCGGCGATGCGTCGGTAGCGTGGCGCACATGCCACGCACTGTGCTCGTCACTGGAGCGACCGGCACCCTTGGTCACCATGTAGTGCCCGAGGCGACCGAAGCCGGTCATCACGTCAAGGCGCTGAGCCGCCGTGATCGGGTGGGCTACACCGGAGTGCACTGGCAGCGCGGTGATCTGATGGCCGCCGGCGGGTTGGATGGTGCGCTCGCCGGCGTCGACGTCGTCGTGCACTGTGCTACCCAGCCCACAGGGAGTAAGGACGTCACGGCCACCCGCAACCTGATCGAGGCCGCGCGCCGCGCCGGCGTCGGTCACGTCATCTACATCTCGATCGTCGGGATCGACGATATTCCGTTGCCGTATTACAAGACCAAGTTGCGAGTGGAGCAGTTACTGGCTTCGTCGGGTTTGGGCTACACCGTGCTGCGCGCGACGCAGTTCCACGAGCTAATCGAAATGGTCTTCGCGGTCCAGCGGTTCTCCCCCGTTTTGTGGGCGCTGCGCGACGTGAGATTCCAGCCGATCGACACCCGCGATGTCGCGCGCCGGCTGGTCGAGTTAATCGATACAGAACCGGCGGGACGCGTCGCGGATATAGGCGGACCGGAGGTTCGCCCTCACTCAGAATTGGGACACTTGTATCTCTCAGCGCACAATAGCGGGCGGCACGTGGTCAGTTTCACGATGCCGGGACGCATCGTTGCGGGTTACAGGTCTGGAGCCAATCTGACCCCGCAGAACAGCGTTGGAACCACAACTTTCCAGGATTATCTGGATTCCACCGCATAAACTTTGGCGTCCTAGTGGGTTCGCCGCGTCAAGGTATCGCCAGAGTTCGGCCATCGGCCTTGCATGTGCCAGCGATAGTCGTAGGCTCATCAGTGATGAGCACTTCAGCGTCGCAGAATGGATCGTTGCGGGCTGCTGACACCGATCGAATTCAGGTGGCGCAGCTGCTCACTGATGCTGCCGCTGCGGGCCGGCTGCCAATGGCCGAATACGAGGACCGGCTGGCAAAGGCCTATTCGGCTGAGACCTACGGCGATCTCGCCCGAATAAGCGCGGACCTGCCGGGTGCCGTCAACTATTCACGCGGCGCCGGTCGCCCCTGCCCTTCGACCCTGCTGCTGGCGATCATGAGTGGTTTCGAGCGTCGCGGCCGCTGGAACGTTCCGAAGAAACTGACGACGTTCGCACTCTTCGGTGGCGGCGTGGTCGATCTGCGGTACGCCGACTTCACCGCCACCGACGTCGAGATCCGCACTTACTCGATCTTTGGCGGGCAGACGATCCTCGTGCCCCCCGAAGTGAATGTGGACGTGGACGGCGTCGGGGTGATGGGGAACTTCGAGCACAACATCAACGGCGAGGGCACGCCCGGTGCTCCCCGTGTTCACATCCGCGGGTTCTCGCTTTGGGGCAGCGTCGGCGTCAAGCGCAAGAAGCGCCGTAAGCAAGTCGACTAGCTCGATACACACGAAAGGGCGGGCCCGAGGGCCCGCCCATCTTTGTTCGAGTTACGTCAGCAGCTGGCGGCTTGAGCGCTCACCTTGGTCTTGGCTGTCGACGTGGTGCAGGTGTTCGACAGCTTCTCCGCCGATCCTGTCTTGGCAGCCTTGGTGTTCCCGCTGAGCACCTTCGGCACGACACCCGGCAGATCCTTCTCGCCCGGCAGCGGGATTCCGGCGGCCTGAGCCTGGTCGTAGTAGTACTTGCCGGCGTTGACGTTCAGCTCGCCCACGACGACACCGTTCTTGCCCGGGGTGATGCCGTCGGTGCTCGTGGTGCCGAAGTTGAGGTGATAGACGCGCCCCAGACCACTGTCATCGAGAGCCTTGTTGACCGGGGTGTTCTGGTTGAAGACGTGATCACCGATGGCCTGTGCGGCACGAACACCCGGCGCGGGGTTGTCCAGCGACGCCCTACCCACGGCGTCGGCGGACGGGTTGCCGGTGTTGGTAGGCACCGCGAACGCCGCGCCCGCCGGGCCGGCCATCGCCAACGCACCGCCTGCGAGAACACCGCCTACCAACGTCCGGGTCCGCACCGACCGCTCGGAGATCTTCCGATGTTTTGCCATGCCCGTTGCCTCTCATGATTGGCGTTGCGCCACAGTCATATTGGGGCCAACGGCGACATTGCCGCTGGCCCGGAGGAAACGTATGGCACCTGGGCAGTTCGCGAAAGATACTGGTAGCGATATTCATTGGGTGTTCGGCCGTCGCTCACGAAATCAGACAGCCAACCCACAGCGACTTCACAAACAGCGAAAACACAACGGCCCCCTCTGTTTTGGAGGGGGCCGTTGTGTTGGCTATTGATTACTCGTCGCCAGAGTCGTTCTTCTTCTCGGCCTTCTTGGTGTCGGCCTTCTTCTCGGTCTTCTTCTCCGACTTGCTTTCCTTCGACCCTGCGTCCTTGGAGTCGGCGTCCTTGGCGCTCGAATCCTTGGTGTCGGCGTCGGAGTCGGCGCTCTCGGACTCGGAATCCTTCGGCGAGGACAGGCCGAGCGATTCGCGAACCTTCTCACGACGCTCCGCGACGCGCGCCTGGAACTTGGCGCGACGCTCTTCGGCCTTCTTCTGAATCTCGTTGGTGGTCTCCTCGACGGCGGTCGCCGTCTTGTCGACCTGCTCCTGAACGGCAGCCGTGGTCTTCTCGATGTTCTCCTGGACCGTGGCAGCGGCGTTCTCGACGTTCTCCTTGAGCGTCGAGGCTGGCGTCTCGGCCTCGTCCACAACCTCGTCCGCCGGGGTGGCCTCAGGCTCGGTCTCAGGCTCGGCCTTCAGCGACACCAGGTTGCCGAGGTTGAGCTTGGCGGAACCCGGATCTTCCGTCGAGGCCTCAGTCGAGGTCTCCTCGGCGCCTTCGACATTGGCGACGAGCGTGGAGAACACGCTCCCTTCCTGTACCTCCGACTGGAGACCTTCGAACGGGTTACCGACGACGTAGTTGAACGCGCCGACAACGCCCTCTTCGAAGAACGCGTCGTTGAGGCCCTTGGTCCACTCACCCAGGGGGGTGTCAGGCAGGTTGTCGTTGATCAGGTTCTGCACAACGAGGGCGGCTCCACCCTCAAACAGATCCTCAACGCGACGGGTCAGGTCGAGACGACCGGTCGGATCGAACTCGTCGATCGTCGCGGCGACGGTGACGGAGGCAATCCGCGCGAACTCGGTGAAGCCAGCCTCGAAGAAGATGTCATCGATCGGGCCCAACGGCAGCAGCTCGTTGCTCAGGTAATACGCGAGACCGGTGAAGCCCTCCAGGCACACAGCGCCGGTTGCGCTGCAGTTGCCGGGATCGGGAACGACGAGAGGATCACCGTCCTCGTTGTAGAACAGATCGCCCTCGTTGAGCGCGCCGGCGGTGGCCGGGACGTATTCGCCGTTCTCGTTCAGGGTGTAGAGGGTGTTGCCCTCGGCGTCGACCAGAAGGGCCGGGTCGCCGTTTTCGTCCACGGCATCAGGAGTGGCTGCGACGAGGTCGCCACTTTCAGGGTCGACAACGAAGGCGGGCTCGGGCACGACACCCTGGTAGTAGTAGCCGCCGTAACCCTCGAAGAAGGAATCCCAAGCGCCCTCCAGGCTGACCGCCAACAGGTTGTACTGTTCGACAGTCAGCGTCTTGGTGGCTGGCGCCGGCGCGGCGGACGGTGCCGCAACCGCGACTTCCTCATTCGGAACGAACAGCGACGGGGTCGCGGCAACCACCGCGGCTGCGCTGAGAAGCGCGGCGCCGGTGGTGATGTATGGCTTGAGTGCCATGCAGTACTCCCTGGGGGACGGGGCGACAGTGGATTAAGCGCTTCGACTGACGCAACTTAGAAGTTCCTGAGAGATCGTAAAGGCAAGTTTGCCCCCCGGCAAGCCGAAATCGCGCACGGTTTCGACTGCCGTCCGAGCCTCAAAAACCCCATCCGCCTTTGGAAGCGGGCCAGGGCCACTTATGTCCGTGGCTCGGGTTTCCCCAAGAAATCCAGGGAAACTCCCTCCACTAACCACATCCCTTTTATTGCGGCAACCACCTCCTGTTGTCCGACAGGTTAATTTCGTGCTGGGATCGATCGCGATCGCCGATCTGGCAACGGATCAGCCAGCGGCAATGTTTGCCAGGCACTGCTGCTCGTCATGCAGTTCAGCGGCTACTCGCCGTCGTCGCTCCCCTGCTCGGAACCCTCGGTCTGCCCGTCATTCGACTT
This sequence comes from Mycobacterium venezuelense, assembly GCF_054919535.1. Taxonomy (NCBI): domain Bacteria; kingdom Bacillati; phylum Actinomycetota; class Actinomycetes; order Mycobacteriales; family Mycobacteriaceae; genus Mycobacterium; species Mycobacterium venezuelense. The sequence goes on along the minus strand of NZ_JBONDW010000024.1, from coordinate 28,731 downwards.
TCCGCCGTTCCCGAATCGATCACGAAGCTTCTTCAAGCCATCACCGGGTTTCCATCCGGGTTTGGCTTCTTCGGAACCAGACGTTCCGCCACCGGTCAGATCGGTGTCATCCGAGTTCTTTGGCGAGAAGTTCAACGACTCACGGATTTTCTCCCGCTGATCGGCGACCGCTTCACGGAAGTCGGCAATTCCTTCCTGCACCCGCGCACCGAAGGTGGATGGCGCCTGCTCCTCCTGGCCCGCAGGAGTGGGTAACTCGGTCGCAGCTTCGGTTCCCGTTTTTTCAGCGGGCGAGGACGGGCGAGGCACAAACCGTTCGACCAGATTCTTGGGCGTCGGCAATTGGAAACTACCGGCCGCGGGATTGTCTGTCTGGTTCGCACCGAAGAGTCCTGACGCTGCCAATCGTCGAGGCTCGGGCTCAAGCGTTGAGTCCATCGTGGTCGGCGGGAAACCACCGCTCAGGAAGGTATCGATCAGCAGCCGCGCCACCCCGACAAACCCACCCGGACTGTCCTCCTCCGGATACCCACCGAAGAAGAACGTGTCGCTAATCGCAGTCGGTAACGAATTCAACCCAAAGATCGCGATAGTCACACCATTGACCAAGCTGCCAACGACTTGGGTGATCCCACCGTCAAAGAAATCGTCCACCACGTCCTGCAACGAGGTCGGTGGCACGCCAATGATGTCCGGCGGCAACGCCGTCGGCGTCACACCCGGCGAAGCAGCGGCGGCCAACGCCGTCGGCGGGAAACCACCGCTCAGGAAGGTATCGATCAGCAGCCGCGCCACCCCGACAAACCCACCCGGACTGTCCTCCTCCGGATACCCACCGAAGAAGAACGTGTCGCTAATCGCAGTCGGTAACGAATTCAACCCAAAGATCGCGATAGTCACACCATTGACCAAGCTGCCAACGACTTGGGTGATCCCACCGTCAAAGAAATCGTCCACCACGTCCTGCAACGAGGTCGGTGGCACGCCAATGATGTCCGGCGGCAACGCCGTCGGCGTCACACCCGGCGAAGCAGCGGCGGCCAACGCCGTCGGCGGGAAACCACCGCTCAGGAAGGTATCGATCAGCAGCCGCGCCACCCCGACAAACCCACCCGGACTGTCCTCCTCCGGATACCCACCGAAGAAGAACGTGTCGCTAATCGCAGTCGGTAACGAATTCAACCCAAAGATCGCGATAGTCACACCATTGACCAAGCTGCCAACGACTTGGGTGATCCCACCGTCAAAGAAATCGTCCACCACGTCCTGCAACGAGGTCGGTGGCACGCCAATGATGTCCGGCGGCAACGCCGTCGGCGTCACACCCGGCGAAGCAGCGGCGGCCAACGCCGTCGGCGGGAAACCACCGCTCAGGAAGGTATCGATCAGCAGCCGCGCCACCCCGACAAACCCACCCGGACTGTCCTCCTCCGGATACCCACCGAAGAAGAACGTGTCGCTAATCGCAGTCGGTAACGAATTCAACCCAAAGATCGCGATAGTCACACCATTGACCAAGCTGCCAATGACGAGAGTGAACCCACCATCGAAGAAGTAGTCAACCAACTGCTGTAACGACGTAGGAGGCAAAGTGACGTCCGGAGGCAACGCCATCGGCGTGACCACCGCGCCGGCTACGGAAGACGCGCCGTTCGCGCCAGCGAGAATGGAAACGGTCCGTAAAGCTCGTGCGAAGTCCTCGCTCGGGGCGCTCACCGATCGTGCCGATCGTGCCGATCGGAGAAGGTCCGTCTGGGCAGCAGTCAGCTCGGTCTGAACGTCTGCGGCAACCTGCAGATCCCGCGGAGTAAGCGGCGGCGCAATCACTGGTGTCGCGGCAACGATGGCGCCTGCGCCAACAAGAGCTGCGACGCTCGTCGTTATACCCGGCCGAAATGCCATGGACCCGTCCCCCTTATTGGAAAACAATGATTTGTAGCGAGAAACCTACGCCGCAATCGGAGGGAAACTATGCGTTTGCCACGAATGTTCACCTAGATCTTGAAAACCGAGGCTTCAAACACTGAACGTGCGTCCCATCTGGAACAACTGTCGCTGTAGTGCCAATTTCTGACGAGTTGGCGTTATTCAAGATCAATAGCTGAGACACCCTTAGCAACTAATTGACTAATCAATAGTTGCTAACGAAAACAGCGATGAAGGCAATTCATCACGAAAGTACAAGTACTCCAATGCCATTGCGAAGAACGCAGACCGTCGGCTGCGAGAACCTCGGATCTTCTCAGTCTTCAGCCGGTTGGTCAGAGGGCTCCGGCGATTCGGCGGGCGACGACGGCCGCTCATGTCGCCCAGTGCTGACCCGCTCGACCATTTCGCGAACACCCTCGAGCGCCGACTTGACCATCGCCGCCCCCGACCTCCGTGGCCTGTCATCGCGCGATGGCTTCGGTGAGAAGTCGAGACTCTTGCGCACGAGCGGCCGCGTGACTGTCGATGGGTCGCTGTCTCCCCGAAGAATTTCGACACCCTCGTCGACGCCGGCCTTGAACTCGTTGACGAATCGCTCGGTTTCCTCCCTCGTCGGCACAAGGCGGGCCGACACGTACTTGTCGGGGTTGGCCAATGGATCGTTGTCGGGATATCCGTAGTCGACGGCGGCGCGCAGCGCAGGTGTCACCGCGTCCGCCAACCGATTGCCCGGCTCACCGAACGCCCGCAGTGGTGCCACGAGTGGGAGGTTCGTCGACTCGTAGCCCACGTAAGTGGTGTCGTCGACGCGACTGATCCGGACCGTCTGACCGTCGGCCATGGTGCGTTCGATCGTCCCGCCGGAGTCCAGCCTCGCTTCGCACGTGGCGTCGCAGTCGCGCACCTGCCCGTCCGCATCGATCGGGAAATCGAGGCTCTCCTGATTGAGTCGCCGCTCGAAGTAGGCCATCAACGAGTTCGCCATCGCCGGCGCGTTCCAAAGGTAGGCCGGGATGTTGGAGTTGATGTCGTACTCGTAGACCACGTTCACGACAGGCACGCCAGGATCGGTCGGCGTCGGGATCGGGTTCACGCCGATCACCGCGAACGCCGGCAGCCGGGTTCCGAATCCGCCGTTGGGACTGGCGACGTTGTTGTCGAGGACATAGAGATTGGGGCCGGCGAGCACTGGGTCGTTCGTCGCTTTGAGGTAACTCAGCAGCAGGCTCGTGTTGGCCGCACCCCACCCCGACGAAAGCACGACGTTGTCGTCGTCATCCCGGTTGTCGTGGATCGCGCGATAGATCCCGGGTGGTCCGGTGAAGAAGTTGGCGACGACGGTTTCACCCGGCCCCTGCTGATAGAGCCCGCCGTAGAAATCCTCGACGCCGTCGCCGCTCGGGTTGGTCGAACTCGCGCCGATGATGAGCGCCGCCAACTGCACGGCCGCCACGGGCTGAGTGACGCCAAGTGCGGCGACCATCGTCAACGCCACGCCGCCCAGGACTGATGCCGTGCGCTTCGCCATCCCCATGCCTTTCATCAGACTGAGCAGAAACTACCGGACCCCGCGACAACCGCGCGCCGCTACAGCAACTTCATCGAGAGAATCCTCACTGAATCAACGACCAAATACTCGTACATCTCGATATGAGGGCAACGTGGGCGCCGGGTCTCGCGCACGCTACGCAGGCCGCAACTCCTTGGCGTACAGGGGCTTTCCGGTTGCATCGCACAAATTCACCGTCAGCGCCCGGGAGTCCGAGTCGATCACCACCTCGCCGAAATGCTGAAACCCCTCAGCCGGGGACGTGTTCTTCTCCGTCGGCGCGTGCACGAACTCGTATTGCGCGCCGAACGTGCCGTCGAGCGGGCTCTCCGGGAACGCACCGGCATTGAGCGGCCCGGACACGAACTCCCAGAAGGGTGCGAAGTCGCTGAACCCCGCCTGGTCGGGGTGGTATGAGATCGCCGCCGTGTAGTGCACGTCGGCCGTGACGAAGACGATGTTTCGAACGTCTTTGGTCTCGGACAGGATGCGGGAGAACGCGATTTCGCGCCCCAGCGGTCGGCCGTTCTCACCTTGCGCGACAGCCTCCATCGATTTGGGACCGTCGACGGGATCGGTCGCCGAATCCGGCACCACGATGCTGATCGGCAGGTCGTTCGCGACCACCTTCCAGACCGCCTTCGACTGCCGCAGGCCGTCGATCAGCCACTGCGTCTGTTCCCGTCCGAGGACGCCGCCGTCGTCGGTTTGCGCCCACGCCTGCGTGTTCGGGTTCTTGTAGGACCGCATGTCCAGAACGAAGACGTCGAGCAGAGGGCCGTAGGAGACCTTGCGGTGCAGGCGGCCGTCGATGGCTTCCGAGGGCTCGACCGGCTGCCATTCGCGCCACGCCTGATAGGCGTAGCCGGCGAGCTTGTCGGCGTCGGTCTCCGTGTAGCCCTTGCGATTCTGCCCGGCGAGCGATTCGCCGGGGAACCAGTTGTTCACCACCTCATGGTCATCCCACTGAACCAACTGCGGGACGGTGGCATTGAAGCGGCGGTAGTGCTCGTCGCTGAGGTTGTATGCGTAGTTGCCGCGGAAGTCTTCGAGCGTCTGGGCCACGTGCTCCTTGGGCGGCGCCGTGACGCTCGCGTACACGCGGCCGTCATTCTGCTCCTGGGTCGCAGGCACCGGATTGTCGGCATAGATCGCATCGCCGGAGTGCACGAAGAAGTCCGGATTGCGGTCGGCCATCGCACCGAAGATCGCCATACCGCCCTGCCGGTTGATGCCCCAGCCCTGGCCGACGACATCTCCCGACCAGACGAACTTGATGTCTTGCGGTTGTGCGGGAACGGTTTTGAAGACGCCTGCCACCGGTTCGGATGAGGCGCCGTTCTCACCTTCCAGCGTCACGCGGTAATGAACGGTCTGCCCCGGCTCAAGACCGGTGATGCGCACGCGCCCGGTTCCGTCGGTCGCCGGCGTCAACTGCGGCCCCTCGATCCGCGTGGGATTTGAGAATGACTCGGTGGCCGAGGTCTCGACGATCATCCGGGCGGTGGCGTCCGAACGGGCCCACACCAGCGCACCGTCGGTTCGCGGGTCGCCGGTGGCGACGCCGTGGGTCAAACGGGGACGGTTCGTGATCAGACCGGTGGTGGTCTGCGGTCCACCCGTTGCCGCGGTGCCACACGCCTGTAACGCGGCCGCGGCGGGGACCAGCAGGGCACCGGCGAGGGACGCACGGAGCAGGGTGCGACGGGGCAGCATCGGTCGACGATCGGTAGAGGCCATGCGCGCCAGCGTGCGGCGTCTCGGCGACGCGATGGCCAACACGCGGTTAGGGGAAGACCCAACTGCCGGTGTCGCATTGGTGAATCGATCGTCTATGAGTGTGATCTAGCGCACAATTGGGTTACTGCTCGTTCAACTTGGGGGTGTCAGATGGTCCGAACACACACGGTCGTCGCGGGGGAAACACTCTCAGCATTGGCGCTGCGCTTCTACGGCGAAGCCGAACTGTATCCGCTGATCGCAACCGCGAGCGGGGTCGCCAATCCGAATGTGGTCAATGTCGGCCAACAGTTGGTCTTTCCCGACTTCACGCGATACACCGCCGCCGCGGGCGACACTCTGTCGGCAGTGGCTCAGCGGTTCTACGGCGACGCCTCACTCGCACGGTTCGTCGCAGGCGCCAGCGGCATCAACACATCCGCATCCCTGACGGCCGGGCAGCGGTTGATCATCCCGGATATCGCGCGGCACAGGGTCGTGGCAGGGGACACGCTGGCCGCGTTGGCGGCGCGGTTCTACGGCAACGCCTCGTTCTATCCCCTGCTCGCCACGGTCAATGGAATCGCCAACCCCGATGTCATCAATGTCGGGCAGACGCTCGTCGTATTCACCGGGCGCAGTGATGGATTCGGGCTGCGGATCGTCGATCGCAACGAGAACGATCCTCGCCTGTGGTACTACCGGCTCCAGACCGCGGCGGTGGGCTGGAACCCGGGCGTCAACGTACTGCTTCCCGACGACTACCGCACCAGCGGACGCACCTACCCCGTCCTGTTCATGTTCCATGGCGGCGGGCCCGACGCGGATTTCCGCAGCTTCGACTTCATGGGAATCCGGGACTGGACGGCGGGCAAGCCGATCATCGTCGTGATGCCCGACGGCGGACACGCAGGCTGGTATTCCAACCCTGTCAGCTCGTTCGTCGGCCCCAGGAATTGGGAGACATTCCACATCGCCCAACTGCTGCCGTGGATCGACGCGAACTTCCGGACCTTCGCCGAGTACGACGGTCGTGCGGTGTGTGGATTCTCGATGGGTGGCTTCGGTGCACTGAAGTACGCGGCCAAGTACTTCGGCCATTTCGCTTCGGTGAGCAGCCATTCGGGACCGGCCAGCCTGCGCCGCGACTTCGGCCTCGTCGTGCACTGGGCGAACATCACCTCCGCAGTCCTGGACCTCGCCGGCGGCACCGTGTACGGCGCACCGTTCTGGGATCAGGCCAGGGTCAGTGCCGACAATCCAGTCGAGCGGATCGAGAGTTACCGCAACAAGAGAATTTTCCTCGTCGCCGGGACGAGCCCCGACCCACTCAACTGGTTCGACAGTGTGAATGAGACGCAGGTGCTTGCCGGTCAACGTGAGTTCCGGGAACGCCTGGGTCAGGCCGGTATCCCGCACGAAGGGCACGAGGTGCCCGGCGGCCACGTCTTCCGGCCCGACATGTTCATCCGTGACCTCGACGGCATCATCGCCAGGCTTCGCCGCGCCGAAATAACCAGGACCACAGAAGAATTCGTCTAGGCTTTAATTTCCCGAAGGGTCGCACTGACGGTCCTGGCATCGGCGAACGCCGCGAACATGTCATCGCCGGGCAGTTCGAAACCGTTTGCGGCATAGACCTCTTCGAGTGTCTGTGACGTCACATCCCAGCCGTATGCGCTCAGGTATTCGGTTACATCGCTCCGCTCGCCCGCATAGACGAGGTCGGACAACTGACCGTCGAAGCCGAATCGGTGAAACCCGTCTGAAACGCGTCGTGCCCGGCTGTCGGAGAACGCCGCGGCGTCGGGGAGGTATTCGGTGGCGAGACGGCTTCCGGGCGCGCTGAGCTGCGTGATGTTGTCGAACAGCCGGTCCTGAGCCTGCGGCGGCAGGTAGATCAGCAGGCCTTCGGCACTCCACGCGGTCGGCTGGCTTACGTCAAACCCGCTGAGCAGCAATGCCTTCGGCCAGTCGTCACGCAGGTCGATGCTGATGGCCCGGCGATCGGCGGTGGGATCCGCGCCCAACTCTGCCAACGTCTTTGTCTTGAACTCGATGACGGCCGGTTGGTCGATCTCGTAGACGACGGTGCCTGCCGGCCAGTCCAAGCGATAGGCCCGCGTGTCGAGGCCGGAGGCCAGGATCACCGCCTGACGGACGCCCTCGGCTGCCGCTTCGGTGAACAGCTTGTCGAAGAATCGGGTGCGGATTGCCATCGCCTCGGCCGCCTGTGTCAGACCGAATGCGCCGGCGTCCTCGTCGGTGGCGGCATCGAGCATGCGTATCGCGGTCTCCGAGCCGACGGCACGCACCAACGGTTCGGCGTAGGGGTCGTGGATGAGCGGATCCGGACCGCGCGCCGCGATGGCGCGCTGAGCCGCCACCACGGTCGCCGTCGAGCCGACGCTTGATGCCAAATCCCAGCTGTCGTTGTCACTTCGGGTCATCTTGTCCTCCTCCGTAGGTAAGCGCCCGGAATTCCTCGGCGAGCCGCTCGTAGTGGGCGATCACTTTTGCGGCGGCGGCGTCGAGGTGCTTGCGGGCGGGAAAACGTGCGGGTTCGAACGCGCGGCGCAACGTACTCGCCAGCTGGTCGGCTTTCTCGTCCAAGCTGAGGCCCAGCTCGTCGGGCACCATGGGCTCGGCCGCGAAGAACCCGAAGACCGAGGCGGTAAGGGGGTAATGAACATCCTCGGGCCGCAGGTCGGCGGCCAACAACCCGTACTCGTGCACAATGATCAGATACTCGCGCCAGCCGGCGAAATTCGTTGCGCCCATGGCCTTCTGGGCACCATCTGCGACGAGGGCATCAACCGTCTCGACGTCTTGGGTGTAGATCGCCCGCAACACCGGCCGGCTCATCGCCTCCACGAAGATGCGGCGCATCAGCCGATGCGGCGCCACCTCCGCCGCATCGGCGCGCAGCGCCGCGACGACAGCATCCACCATCTCGGCGGTTTCCCGGGTTCCGACGGCCGACAGCATCTGCTCACGTGTCCGCCAGTGCAGGTAGACCGTCCCCTTGCCGACCCCGGCCCGTTTCGCGACCTCGTCGATCCGGATCCGCCGATAGCCCCAGCGCAGCAACAGATCCTTCGCCGTGTCGAGGATCCGGTCGGCACGCTCCTGTCGCGCATCCACACATCCAGCCTTGACCAGAATTCATTTTTGGTCAAGAGTCACGTTGGACATATCCCCACGCTTATCACCGAGACCGACGCAATGGTCGAAGTTGTCGCGGCGGATCGACCACTGCGTCGTTTTCGCGCTCTTTGACGGGTGACGTCCGGCCGCTCAATCCCCGGGATGGTCGAATGGGGGCATGGGCATTTGGACGAGAGGGGCGTTTGTTGTCGGCACCGCGTTGGCCGGGTGCGAGTGGTTGACGTGGCGGGCGTCGAGGGAGGATCTGCCTGCCGAAGGCCTTGACCCGGACCGCGTCGAGGAGGGTGAGGTCATCCTCGTGCTGGGCTGTCCTCGGCCGGCTCTGCACCGGTGGCGCGTACGCATCGCGGTGCGCTCGACGGATCCGACGCGTGCGCGCTTCGTCTTCTCCGGGGGAGCGGTGCGCTCGGAGCTTTCAGAAGCACAGATGATGGCCAACTACGCGGTCGTGACGCTCGGTGTTCCCGCAGCGCACATCGCTCTCGAAGACCAGTCGAGGACGACCGTCGAGAACATCACCAACTCGATACCGCTGATGGTCGACGCGCCGGCGGTCAAGATCGCGTCGAACACCTTTCATGCCCGTCGCGCCCGCCGCATCCTTCGGGCCGAATCACCGGATTTGGCTGCGCGTTTGGTCCGTGCCCGCGATTACCTTCCCGGCGAGTGGGGCTTAGCCCACGCGCTGATGGTGGTCCACGAGGTGCTCCGGCGCCGGGTGGCGCGGCATGCCCGCCCGCGAAACCTACACTCTGGTTGAAAAATCCGTGGCGGGACGACCATTGCGTCGGCTTCGGGAAGTGGGTTTCCAGCCGCGTGACAGCAGCGCTGTGCTTGCCTGCTCCACGATGTCGGCACCGTGGTCTTCTTTGATCACGTGGATCACGTGCCAGCCGAGGCGTTGAAGCGTCCGGCTGACCTGAACATCCAGGACATACTGGCGGCGACTATTGAGGTGCTGCTCGCCGTCATACTCGGCTCCGACTTTGAATTGCTCCCAACACATGTCGATTCGCCGGACGTAGCAACCGCGCTCGTCATGAATTACGAATTGCGTAGTCGGGCGAGGCAGCCCCGCATCGAGGAAGAGTAACCGCAGCCAGGTCTCCCTCGGCGACTCGGCACCGCCGTCGACAAGCGGTAACGCCGCCCGTAGCCGCCGCAGACCACGCGCGCCGCGATGGCGCTTGGCCAACAGCACAACATCTTCGACGGGGAACGGCTTGGCGTTCATCAACGCGTCGAGGCGTTCGACCGCCTTGTCGCGCGAAAGATGGCGGCCGAGGTCGAACGCCGTGCGGGCCGGCGTGGTCACGCGAATGCCTGCGACGTCGGTCACCTCGTCCTCATCGAGGGTCTCGTCGCGGACGATCAGCCCCCGCTGGCGTCGCACGCCTGCGATCACCTCGACGGGAACGTCGTCGTCGACCCACTTCGCCCCATGCACAGCGGATGCGGCCACCCCGGCAATCACCGCGCCGGGCGACGCGAGACCCACGCCGACAATCCGGTCGCGCAGCGACACCTGATACCGGCGCGGGACGTAAATGTCGCGGTACAACGGCCGGTACTGGCTGCGCAGGTGAGCTCTCGTGAGGTGGCCGGCAGCTACGGCAGCACTACCGATGAACGGAATCTCCACATCGTTTGGACGCAGCCACCCGCTGAGTGGCTCCCACCGTCACCGAGACCGACGCAATGGTCGATCCGCCGCCGAAGAACCAGCCAAAGCGTCGGCCTGGGTGCAAACAACGCAAACTAGCGCCGACGCGAACGCAGATAGTCCCCCACCACCGCGGCGCCAAGCCCGTCGAGGTCGGGCACCACAACGCGGCCTGCCACGCGCCGGGCCACCTGGTCGATGAACCTGGCGAGCCCTGGATCGGACCCGAGCCGGAAGATCGTCACCTGCGCGCCCAGTCGGGCCACATCGTCAAAACCACGCACGGTGTGCGCGATGGTCCGTGGGTGCGGTGGGTAATCGAAGAAAACCTCGGAACCGTCGTCGAAGCCCTCGAGATGCGCGGTCGGCTCGCCGTCGGTGACCACCAGCACGACCGGCTGTGCGTTGGGGTGACGACGCAGATGCCGTGAAGCGAGGGCCAGCGCATGGTGCAGATTCGTGCCCTGTTCGTAGACGCCCTCTAAGCCGGTCAGCTCGGCCGCGGTCACCGTGCGTGCATAACGGCCGAACGCGATGATCTCCAACGCATCTGAACGGAAGCGGGTCGAAACCAGATGGTTCAACGCCAGCGCGGTGCGTTTCATCGGCAGCCAACGATTCTCCATCACCATCGAGAACGACGTGTCGACGAGCAGCGCCACTGCCGACTGGGTGCGGGTCTCGGTTTCGGAGATCTCGACGTCTTCGACTGCGAACCGGATGGGCCGCTCCACCGTGCCTGTACCGGCTTGGCGCAGTACGGCATTGGTCACCGTGCGGGTGACGTTCCACGGCTCGGTGTCGCCGAACTGCCACGGCCGCGTGGCACCGGTCAGCTCGCCTGCCGCACCGGCACGTCGGGTGTCACGCTCGCCGTGCCGACCCGAAAGGCGTTGCGCCACATCCCGAAGCGCGGTCTGGCCGAGCTGCCGCATGGCCTTGGGCGATAGCCGCCATTGTCCGTCCGAGCCGCGGTCCAGGAAGCCCTGATTGACCAGGGCCCGCTCCAACTCCGCGAGCGTGCGGGCATCGACCGCGGCCTCGTCACCGAGCTGGCGGGCCAGCATGTCGAGATCGACGTCGTCCATGGTGGCCCCGGCGTAGCTCTGCGACAGCGCATCGGCCAACTGCTCCAACTCGGCGATGTCGGACAGTGCCTGGGCGCCCTGCCCCATGCCGAGCGGATCGTCACCGGAGAACCGTTGCGAGCCCGTCCAATCCTCACCGGGCCGCGCCGCCTGCAGGTGCGCATCGAGGCGGTTCAGCGCGTTCATCAACGACGGTGAGCCAAACGCCTGCTGCGCCAGTGCATCCAGCTCGGCCCGCTGCTGTTCGGACAGACTGTTGCGGAACCGCTGCGCGGCGGCGGCGCGCTTGGCCAGCGAGTCCAGCAACTCGTCGATATCGCGCGGGTTCTCCGGGAAGAACTCGCCGTGCTTGTCCATGAAGTTTTGAAAGTCCTGCTGGGTGTCCTCGCCGCGCGCGTGCTTGTCCAGCAGGTCGTTGAGATCGTCGAGCATGTCGTTGACACGCTGACGGTCCTCGTCGGTGGCGTTCTCCAGCGCCTCTTTCATGCCGGCGAAACGCTGATCGAGCATCTCGCGCCCGAGTAGATCCTTGATCTGCTCGTACTTCTCGCGAGCTTCTTGCGAACGCCAGTCGTACTCGGAGAGCTCCTGCACGGCCTTGGCCGGCGACGGCGACAGCGAGTCGAGTTGCAGTTCCCCGAACCGGGCATCGTCGTCCAACGCCCTGGCCAGCTCCTTGCGCTCGGCCAGCACCGCCTCGTCCAGCAGTTTCTTGATCTCCTGCAACGTGCCGTCGAGGTTGTTGCGCTGCAACAGTTCCCGCCGCCTGCGGTTGGCCTCGGCAGCCAACCGGTCCGCGCCACGCATATCGCGGGTGCCGCGGCGCATGAGCTCCGACAGCGCGCGCCGCGGCGAGCTGCCCTCCATCACGTTCTGCCCGATCTGCTCGAGGGCGTCGCGCAGATCGATCGGCGGCGCCAACGGGTCGGGGCCACCGGTGTACCTCGAATACCGCGAGGTATGCCCATGGCCCCGGCCAACGCCGCGGCCCGGATCAGCCATAGACGGTCTCGCCCTCCCCTGACACCTTGTCGATGCGTTTGGCCAGATACAGCGCTTCGAGCGCCAATTCGACCGCCGCTGCCCGCTGCCCGATGGAATTTGCCCCCAGCCGGGTCGCGATCGCGTCGACCGCGGGCAGGTCCGGCAGCGCGGCCAACACGTCCTTGGCCGAGACCCGCTCGCCCGTGGTCACCGGGGATCCTTCCTCGACCGCGGCCACGACCGGGCCGACGTCGATGCCGCCCAGCAGGCGCTGTGCGGTGTCGGCAGTCGCGCGTCGCAGCAGATGCTCCAGGACGGCCTGCTCACGACCCTCCTCGCCGGTCTCGAACTCCAACTTGCCGCGCAGGACGTCGATCACGGTGGCGAGATCGACCACGCGGGCCACCGGATCGTCCTCGCCGAGGATCGCCGAGCGGTGCCGGGCCGACGCCGCGACCGTCTCGGCCGCCGCGATCGCGAACCGGGCCGACACACCGGACCGCTGATCGATCGAGTTCGACTCACGCAGATTGCGCGCGAACCGCGCCAGGATCGCGAGAAGGTATTCGGGCACCTCGGCCGCCAGATGCGCCTCCTGACGGATGACGCCCACCTCGGCATCGATCTCCAGCGGGTAGTGCGTGCGGATCTCGGCGCCGAACCGGTCCTTGAGCGGCGTGATGATGCGCCCACGGTTGGTGTAGTCCTCGGGGTTGGCGCTCGCGACCACGAGCACGTCCAGCGGCAGCCGCAGCGTGTAGCCGCGCACCTGGATGTCGCGCTCCTCCATCACGTTGAGCATCGACACCTGGATGCGCTCGGCGAGGTCGGGCAGCTCGTTGACCGCCACGATGCCGCGATGCGCCCGCGGAATCAGCCCGTAGGCGATCGTTTCGGGGTCTCCGAGGCTGCGCCCCTCGGCGACCTTGATCGGGTCGATGTCGCCAACTAGATCGGCCACGCTCGTATCGGGCGTGGCCAGCTTCTCGGTGTAGCGCTCACTACGGTGGCGCCATTCGATCGGCAGATCCTCACCCGAGTCAGCGGCACGGCGGATCGACTCCGGCGTGATCGGGCTGTAGGGGTGCTCACCCAGCTCGGCCCCCGCGATCACCGGTGTCCACTCGTCGAGCAATCCCGTCAGCGCCCGCAACAACCGGGTCTTGCCCTGGCCGCGCTCACCGAGCAGCACCACATCGTGTCCGGCGATCAAGGCCCGCTCCAGCTGCGGGATCACCGTGTCGTCGAAACCGAGAATCCCGGGCCAGATGTCGCGACGGTCCGCGAGTGCTGCCAGCAGGTTCTCCCGGATTTCGGCCTTGACGCCCCGCTCGCGGTGACCAGAAGCACGCAGCTCACCGACGGTCCGAGGCAGATCCTTGGGTTGACTCACCACTCCAAGCTACGACTGTGCGCGCCAGTAGGCATGGCCACCTACCTGACTCGGGGTTCTCATACCCCCGCCAAAGTCGTGGCGAGCGCCGTGCGACCGGTAGTCTGCGGGCCATGCCGTTGGCTAGCGGTCAAGTCTTCGCGGGGTTCACCATCGTCCGGTTGGTGGGCACCGGTGGCATGGGCGAGGTGTATCTGGCAACGCATCCGCGGCTGCCACGTGAAGACGCTCTCAAAGTGCTGCCCACGAGTGTGAGCTCGGACAACGAGTTCCGGCAGCGGTTCATCCGAGAGGCCGACATGGCTGCCACGCTGTGGCATCCGCACATCGTCGGTGTCCATGACCGCGGCGAGTTCGAAGGCCGCCTGTGGATCTCGATGGATTACGTCGACGGTCACGACGCGGCACGGCTGCTGCACGATCAGTACCCGGCAGGCATGCCCGCCGAGGACGTGATCGACATCGTCACCGCGGTCGGTGACGCGCTCGACTACGCACATCAGCGCCAATTGCTGCACCGCGACGTCAAGCCGGCCAACATCCTCGTCACGAGCAAACAGGGTACGAAGCGGCGCATCATGCTGACCGACTTCGGGATCGCACGCCGCACCGACGATGTCAACGGGCTCACCTCCACCAACATCACGGTGGGCTCGATGTCCTACACCTCGCCCGAGCAGCTGATGGGCCAGCCGCTCGACGGCCGCGCCGATCAGTACTCGCTTGCCGCGACCGCCTACCGGCTGTTCACCGGGGCACCGCCGTTCTCGCACAGCAACCCGGCCGTGGTGATCAGCCACCATCTGAACTCGCCACCGCCCAAGCTCGCGGACACGAAACCCGAACTGGCCAAGTTCGATTCGGTGATGGCCAAGGCGCTCGCCAAAGACGCCAAGGACCGCTACGACACGTGTCACGACTTCGCGGTCGCACTCGCCGAAGCCGCCACCGGCACCGTCCCGGGAGTCGCGGCGGCACCGACCGCGGTTCCGTCCGCGCCGCCGACCATGCCGCTGAAGGCCCAACCGCTTCCGGTGCCGCTCTCGCCGTCGAACCCGCAGATGCACCCGGCGCAGACACCGTCGCAGCCGCCGGTGTTCCAATCCTCGTGGACCGGCACCGACGACCTGTCCGGCAAACAGCCGGTCGCCAGCAGGCCGGGCCCACCGCCGCCTCCGCCGACGAACTTCGGTCCGCCGCCGCTGCCCTACACGCCGCCGCCGCGCAAGTCCGGCGACAAGCGCAAGCTGATCCTGGCGGCCGCCGCGATCGGCGCGGTGGTGCTGCTCGTCGGCGGTATCACCCTGGCCGTGACGTCGGGCGGCGACGATTCGGCTGCCGCCGACCAGACCACGACATCGGTCGAGACGTCGGAGACCACCACCGAGACGACGGTGTCGACCACTCCGAAGCCGCCGGGCGGCCGCTCGTACACGATCGCTGACTACATCCGCGAGAACAAGATCACCGAAACCCCGATCCACCGCGGCGATCCCGGTGCTCCGGTGTTCACCATGCCCACCCCGCCCGGGTGGGTCGACGCCGGCCCGCGCACACCGGCCTGGGCGTATTCGGCGATCGTCAACGACGCGATCTCACCGACCGATCCCCCGTCGGTCATCTCGCTGATCTCCAAGCTCGCAGGCAACGCCGACGCGAACAAGCTGCTCGAGTTCGCACCCAACGAACTGCAGAACCTGGCCGAATACGAGCCGATCGGCGGCGTGACGCGCGGCAACCTCGGTGGGTTCCCCGCCGTGCAATTGGGCGGCACCTACTTCAAGGACGGCAAGCGCCGCGCGATAACGCAGAAGACCGTGGTGATCGAATCACCAACGGGCTTCTACGTGTTGCAGATCAACGCCGATTCGCTCTACCGCGATTTCCAGGCGTTGGTCGACGTCAACAAGGCCATCGACCAACAGGCCACCGTCACGCCCTGACGCTGGGCCCTCAACCCTTCGTCGGGGGCAGCATCTGGAAGCCCGACAGGATCGTCTCGGCGTCGCGCTGATAGGCCGGATTCCCCGGATCGGTGGTCTGCACGGTGACGGCCGCGACGTAGGTCATGTCACCGGTGTGTAAGACCGCGGCGGTCACCATCGCCGGATGCGGCGCGACCAGACCCATCGCGGGCATCTGGTAGTGAATCGTCTCGGCGGGCAACCCGCACAACGTGTGGCTCTCGACCTCGATGCCGGTGGCCCCGAGCCCGGATTCCAACGCGTCGCGCTGGCTTGAGAAAACGACCTCAGGGTCTTCGTTGCCCGGCCCGCTCTCCAGCGTCACCACCGCGGTCGGGGCGAACTCGGGGGTGCCGAGGGCGGGGTTGGCCATCGCGAACCGGATCAGCTCCGAGTCCATCATCGTGGTGCGTTCCCACCCGTCTGGCTGTGGGACTTTGAGCACCGGCTCGTCGGGGTTGCGTGACTCGATCGTCGCGAGCGTGGCGTCGACTTCTTCACAGTCCGGATTGTCGGTGGCGGCGGCCTCCAGCAGATCTGCGCCGGGGACCGCCTGCGCGTCTTCGACGACGCGCGTGCACGAAACCGTGAACAGGGTGAGCATCGCCAGGATGGCGGCAGTACGCGCGGTGGCCCTCATGGCTGCCGCCTTCCTTGCGACGAGTCGCATGCTAGTGCGCGAAATGCCTTGCGCCGGTGAGATACAGGGTGATACCGGCCTTCGCGGCCGCTTCGGTCACGGCGTCGTCGCGCATCGACCCGCCGGGATGCACGATGGCCTTCACGCCCGCCTCGGTGAGGACTTCAAGCCCGTCGGGGAACGGGAAGAACGCGTCGGAGGCCGCCACTGCGCCCGCCACCCGATCAGCCGCGCGCTGCACGGCGAGTCGCGCTGCATCGACGCGGTTCACCTGGCCCATGCCGACTCCCACGGTCGCGCCGTCTTTGGCAACGACGATCGCGTTCGATTTTACTGCGCGGCAGGCACGCCAGGCGAAGGCCAGATCGGACAGCGTCCGCTCGTCGGCGGGCTGCCCGGTCGCGAGTGTCCAGTTGTTCGGATCGTCGCCTTCGGCGTCGAGCGCGTCGCGCTCCTGCAGCAGCACACCGCCGCTGATCTGGCGAAACTCGGTGCCGCCCACGAGCGGCTGGGACGCGACGAGGATGCGGATGTTCTTCTTGCGGGAGAGCACTTCCACCGCACCTGGTTCGTAGGCGGGCGCGATGATCACTTCGGTGAAGATGTCGGCGATGGTCTCGGCCATCTCGACACTGACTTCGGTGTTCGAGGCGATCACGCCGCCGAACGCACTCAGCGGATCACATTCGTGCGCCTTGCGATGCGCATCGGCCACCGACACCGAAGAGATCGCGATACCGCAGGGGTTGGCGTGTTTGATGATCGCCACGCAGATCTGCTCGTGGTCGAACGCCGCCCGCCACGCCGCATCGGCATCCGTGTAGTTGTTGTAGGACATCTCTTTTCCGTGCAGCTGCTCGGCCTGCGCGAGACCCGGCCATGCCGAATCATCGCGGTACACGGCCGCCTGCTGGTGCGGGTTCTCGCCGTAGCGAAGCACCGCACTGCGGTGCCACGTGCCGCCGAACCACTGTGGCAGCTTCTGGGCGGGCTCTTCAGGTGCCAGCGTGGAACCCATCCAGGTCGCCACGGCAACGTCGTACTCCGCGGTGTGACGGAAAGCCAACGAAGCCAAAATCTTTCGCTCCGCGAGGGTGAAGCCGCCGGCCCGTACGGCGGCGAGCACACCGTCATAGCCGATCGGGTCGACGACCACCGCCACGCTGGGATGGTTCTTGGCCGCCGCGCGCACCATGGACGGTCCGCCGATGTCGATCTGCTCGACGCATTCGTCGACCGATGCCCCGGATTCGACGGTCTCGCTGAACGGATAGAGGTTCACCACAACGAGTTCGAACGCCTCGACGTCGAGTTCCTTGAGGGCCGCGACATGTTCGGGCTTGCGAGTATCGGCGAGCAAACCGGCGTGCACGCGCGGGTGCAACGTCTTCACGCGGCCATCGAGCACCTCGGGGAAACCCGTGACGTCCTCGACCGGGGTCACCGGGACACCGGTGCCGGCAATGGTTTTCGCCGTCGATCCGGTGGAGACGATCGTGACGCCCGCCTCGTGCAAACCTTGCGCCAGATCCGCGAGGCCGGTTTTGTCGTACACACTGATCAGCGCCCGCCGGATCGGTTTCTTGTCGCTCATCGCTGTCTCCTCAGCATCCGAAGGTCGCCTTTCGTCCAGTCCAGGTCACGCCGCGGGTCGCCAGCGCGGCCAGCACGTCCACCAGTAGCCGTCGTTCGACGACCTTGATGCGTTCGTGCAAAGTCTCTTCGGTGTCGTCGTCGGCCACTTCGACGGCCTGCTGCGCCAGAATCGGGCCGGTGTCCATACCGGCGTCCACCAGGTGCACGGTGCAGCCCGTCACCCGCACGCCGTAGGCCAGCGCCTCCGGCACGGCATGCGCGCCGGGGAACGAAGGCAGCAGGGCGGGATGGGTGTTGACCACCCGGCCCGGGAAGGCGCTCAGGAACTGCGGGCCAAGTATTTTCATGAAGCCGGCCGAAACCACCAGGTCCGGTTGATGTTCGGCGGTCGCGGCGGTGACCGCACTGTCCCATGCGGCCCGGTCGGCATGGTCGCCCAGACGCACGGTGTAGGACGGCACGCCGGCGTCGGCCGCGATGTCGAGCGCCGCGCACTTGCGGTCGGTGCCGACGGCGACGACCCGCCCGGGATAGTCGTAGACGGCCGCGGCCAGTAGCGACGCGAGCAACGATCCGGTGCCCGAAGCCAGCACTACCAGCCGTGCCGGTGCACTGGGGGGCACACGTAGCGGTTGCTGCACGCGCAGCAGCCTAGTCGGCCTTGTCGCGAGGCTTATCGCCGGACACGTCCTCGTCGGCGATGTCGTCGACGATGAAGTGTTCCTCGGGGTCGTCATGGAGATCGACGACCGGCTCCGGGGTGTGCGGACTGGTGTCCTCCGAGTGCCACGAGACGATGGGTTCGTCGGGCTCCTCGACGTCGACGGGGACCTCCTCGACGTCGACGTAGTCACCATCGTCGGTGTCTGGCACGGGCTCGGTTTCGGGCCCCGGGTCCGGTTCTGGCTCGGGTTCGGGCGCGGGAGCCGGCGCAACCGGGGCCACCGGCCTGCGGCGCCGCGCAAACCCACCGGCCATCGCCACCGTCAACCCGCCGATCCCGACGAACCACAGGAACACCGCGGGCGCGAATGTGGCTTGATCCACCCCCACCTCGCCGAAATTGCCGAGACGACCGCCGCCGGCGTAGCCGAGCAGCGCCATCGTCGCAGCCGCGACCGCCGCGGCGACGACCAATTTGGCCAGCGCGGGCAACACCGGGAGCGGCCGCCGGGCGCACTGTTGGCCGACTGCGACCGCCGAGGCCGCGCCGACGATCAGCAGCGCCACCCAAACCGGGCCGAGCGGCGGTGCGGGGACCGCGGCCAGCACGGGCACGGCCGGGATGTCGCCGCCGAACACCGTGAACGAGCTGAAGGTGGCCAAGCCCACGTGAGCACTGGACCCGACCGCGATGGCCGAGGTGCCGACGATCACGTTCGGTATGTAGAGGATCGACAGCACGGTCAGGCTGAACTGCCCGAACACGGTGTCGGTGATGGCATACAGGTCGTGCATCGTGCCCCAGTGCACAACCAGCGACGCGGCCGTCACCACCCCGGACAGCCCGAACAGCGCGAGCACACCCGCGGCGGCGGCGCGAAACGCGTCGGGCAGCCAGGTGGGCAGCGGCGACGCGGCCAGGGTTCGACGCCCGATCTTCGAGGCCACCCCGATCACCGCGCCGATCGCGTGCACGGCCAACACACCGCAGAACGCCCGCAGCGCGTTGGGGGTTTGCAGTTCGGTGATCACCGAGGCCGCGTCGTGGATCACCGCCAGCAAGATGGCCGCGATCAACAGCGGCCCGCCGAGGGCCGAGGCCACGACCCACCGGGTCACGAACCACGATGAGTTCGGCGCGGTGGCCGCCGCGGTGGTGCGTGCGGTGCCCCAGACCATCGCCAGCACCGGCAGCAGCGGCATGACGCCGAGTTCGCGGCCGCCGATCGATACCGGAACCTGGTGCACGCCCAACCACATGCTGGCGATCGCGCCTGCCGCGCCCGTCATGTCGCTGTTGGCAATGAGCAACTGCAACAGCACGACCGCGGCGATGACGAGCAGCGCCACAACGGATGGCCCGAACGCGACCCGAAGCAGCTCACGCGCCTGGCGTGCGCCGACTGGTCCGTTCTCCACTAGCTGGGCCGCTCCTCGCATGTGATCGCGCGTGCGCAGGTCACGCACGCGCGGATCAGCTTACGACGACGACTGGCCAGATTGCTGCGAGGACGGCTGCTGTGCCTGCGGCTGCGCCGGAACCTGAGTGGTGGGCGCCGACGAGCCGGACTGCTGCGGCTGGCCGTAGGTCGGGAAGCCGGTGGGCGGGGTCGGCGGGCCGCTCTGCTGACCACCCTGAGGCGCGCCCTGGGGGCTCTGCGACGGGAAACCGCTGCTGCCGGGGTAGCTGCCGTACTGCGACGGGTAACCCGGGCGCTGCGGAGCCGACTGCTGGTAAGGCTGGCCACCGGGCTGCGGCTGGCTGTGCTGACCGTAGTACTGCGAGGGGCCGCCGTACTGGCCGTACTGCGGCTGCTGCTCGTAGGCGGGCTTGGGCGCCGGAGGCGTGAGCACGCCCGAGTCGAACAGGAGTGCCGCGATCGCCGAGCCGGCCTGGATCAGCGTGAGCACGAGAACCGTGTACAGCGCCCAGCCCGCTTCTCCCCCGGTCGCGACCAGGTCGGAGATCGCGAGCAGCAGGGCGACGGTGGCGAGCACGCTGACGACGGCCACGTAGTTCTTCTGCTTGGGCAGCAGGCTGACACCGGCCAACAAACCGGCCAGCAGCGACAGCAGGACCGGCAGGGCGCCGAGCCCGGCCGCGGCTTCCAGCGCGAAGCTGACCAGGTAGGTGATCAGGCCCGCGGCGGCGACGACCGCCAGCAGGATTTCCGGCAGCTTGCTTTCACCGGGCGCTACGTCCGTCTTCGCGAACTGCTGTGTTGCGCCGTATTGAGAGCCCGACTGCGGTGCGGGTGGGTATCCGGGGCTACTAGGCGGGTAGGTCATGACCTCTCCTGTGCTGATCGAGCGTCGCGTCGTGCATTCCACGCAGGCATGGATGCGGACCTGGTACGGACCACGTGAGCGATTCGAGCTTCCACGCTAGCGCACCCACATGGGTGCAGGG
Source organism: Mycobacterium venezuelense (assembly GCF_054919535.1). Lineage (NCBI taxonomy): Bacteria > Bacillati > Actinomycetota > Actinomycetes > Mycobacteriales > Mycobacteriaceae > Mycobacterium > Mycobacterium venezuelense. Next base: position 7,965 of record NZ_JBONDW010000024.1, on the reverse strand, counting down.
CACACGCTCTGTATGTCAGACAGGTCTCAAGCAGGTACCAGTACGGGAGCGTCGATTGAATCCTGTTCGGCCGCCTCGATTTCGCGTACCAACGGCAGAACCTTCGCCCCGAAATACTCGATCTCCTCCTGGAAATGCAGGAAGCCGCCGAGGATCAGGTCCACGCCGCGTTTGCGGTACGCCGCAATACGTTCCGCGATCTGTTCGGGGGTGCCGATTAGCTGTGTGCGGAACCCGTCGTTGTACTGCACCAGATCCTCGTAGCTGGAATCGGCCCACATACCCTTCTTGTCCGCGGTGGAATTGCCGGCCTGTTGCACTGCCGAACGGAAGCCCTCGACGGCAGGCTTGTTGGCCTTGGCAATGATCTCTCGCAAGGTCTCCTTCGCCTCAGCCTCGGAATCACGCGCGATGATGAATCCGTTGAGCCCGAACTTCACTTCCCGGTTCGCGGCGCGGGCATGCTCGCGCACCTCGACCACCTGCTCGGTGAGACCGTCGAAATCCTTGCCATTGGAGAAGTACCAGTCGGCGTAATAGCCGCCGTTGCGTCGCGCGGCGGTGGAATTGCCGCCCTGGAACAGTTCCGGGTTGGGCCGCTCCGGTGTGTTGAGCGGTTTCGGCTTGAGGGTGAAGTCGTGAATGCGATAGAAATCACCGCGGAAATCCACGTCGTCCTCGGTCCAGATCTTGCGCAGCACCTGGAGGAATTCAGCGCTGCGACGGTACCGCTCGTCGTGTTCGAGCCATGGCTCGCCGAGATGGGTGAATTCGTCCTTGAACCAGCCGCTGACGACATTCACCGCGAACCGGCCGCCCGACAGGTGGTCGGCCGTCGCGCCGAGTTTGGCCAGCACGGCCGGTTGCCACAGGCCCGGGTGGACGGCGGCGATGACCTTGAGTTTCTGCGTCGCCAGCAGCAAGGCCAGTGAGAAGCTCGTGGATTCGTGCTGGTATTCGGCGCCATAGCTGGCCTCGTAGCGCACCTGGGACAGCGCGTACTCGAAGCCGTTGTTCTCCGCCGTCTGGGCGAGCTTGGCGTTGTACGCGTAGTTCCAGTCGGTGCGCTGCTCGACGTCGCTTGTGACCAGGCCGCCGCTGACATTGGGCACCCAGTAGGCGAACTTGACGTGGTCGGCGATGCGTTCGGTCGTCATATGCGAGATCCCAGCAAACGTGGCTCCGCTCGTCGCGGGTATCGCTCGCGCTGAACTTTTCTCCGCCTTCGGAGCGCCACGAGACGCTGCGTCTTGCTACCCAGACTGAAACACGTTCTAATTCTGGTCATGGATTACGGGCTCGTTCTTTTCACCAGCGACCGCGGCATCACCCCGGCTTCGGCGGCGAAGCTGGCCGATCACCATGGTTTCACCACCTTCTACGTGCCCGAACACACCCACATCCCGATCAAACGCGAGGCCGCGCACCCCACGACCGGTGACGAGTCCCTGCCCGATGACCGCTATATGCGGACGCTGGATCCGTGGGTGTCGCTCGGCACGGCGTGTGCCGTGACGTCGCGCGTGCGGTTGTCGACGGCCGTCGCGCTGCCCGTCGAGCACGATCCGATCACGCTGGCCAAGTCGATCGCGACGCTGGACCACCTGTCCGGCGGCCGAGTCAGTCTCGGCGTCGGATTCGGTTGGAACACCGATGAACTCGCCGACCACAAGGTGCCGCCCGGCCGCCGCCGCACCATGCTGCGCGAATACCTGGAAGCGATGCGGGCGCTATGGACCGAGGAAGAGGCTTCCTACGACGGCGAATTCGTGAACTTCGGGCCGTCGTGGGCGTGGCCCAAGCCGGTCCAGTCGCATATCCCCGTGTTGGTCGGCGCGGCCGGCACCGAGAAGAACTTCAAGTGGATCTCCCGCTCGGCCGACGGATGGATCACCACGCCGCGCGACTTCGACATCGATGAACCGGTGAAGCTGCTGCAGGACACGTGGGCGGCGGCCGGGCGCGACGGTGCGCCGCAGATCGTGGCGCTGGACTTCAAGCCGGACGCCGACAAGCTGGCCCACTGGCGCGAGCTCGGCGTGACCGAGGTGCTCTTCGGCCTGCCCGACAAGTCGGAGTCCGAGGTCGCCGCCTACGTCGAGCGGTTGGCGGGCAAGCTGGCTGCGCTGGTGTAGTCAGTCGCCGATGCGATCCAGGATCCCCTCGGCGATCGCGACGACAGCGCCGGCCGGCTTGGCGTCTTGAAGCTGCACTTCCACCAGAACGTTTCCGCGGGCCGCCACCGCTCTGTCGAGATACAGCTGTTCGCCGTTCATCGCGTTCTGCAGTGTGGTCATGCCGTCGTGGTTCGACTCCGGGGTGCCCAGCGTCCACGACTCGCGTGCGTCCGGACCGGTGTAGGTGAACGTCTTGTCGGCGCAGCGTTTCCACAGTTCGACGTATTCGCCCAACGCGGCTTGCGCGGCATTGGCACTTTCGAACGTCGCCACCGATTGGTCGACGGCGGGCAAGCCCTTCTTGTTACTCGGGCCCGTCCTGGTCTGGAATATCGCCTCGTAGCCGTTCTCGTCGTAGACGACGGACATGCCGCTGTACATCGCGCCGAGGCAGTCCAGCGGGTCGTAACTGTCGGGATCGTCGGCCGTGTCCGGATTCATCCACGACGCGACCGTCACCATGCCCGGCAACTTCACGATGTCCGAGATTTCGTCGGGGCTGAGCAGGAGGCCTTCGAGGTCGGAATCGTCGACGGTGGGGCCTTCGGCCTGCACTGCCGCCGCCTGACCGTCGACCGTTCGCGGTTGCATCCCCCAAAACACCAGGGCCACAATGGCAATCAACGCTATCGCCGCGGCGGCGGCCAGCCCGACGGTACGTCCGGCGCCTGACTTCTTGGGCGGTTTCGGCACCGGGTACCAGGGCTGGGTCATGGGGTCAGCCTACGGACCATCGGGTGTGTCACGGGTCAACACATGCTTTCTGGAGGTCAACCCTCACCCACGTCAGGACAGGTTCGGCCATACCGTGTGACGCACTGTGCCGAACGTGCAGGCTTTTGTGCCCGCGAGCTCGTCGATGCCACAACAAGCTGCACGCTCGCCACAGCAACTCAAGAGAGCGACGCGCGGTTGCCCTTGTCGCCCGAGCGCACCACGATCGCCGCACCGAGCGGATCACCGTCGGACAGCAGCCCGACAAGATCTTCGTCTTTGGTCATCGCCAGGAACCGGCTGCCGTCGGAGTCCAAGCGGCCGATGATGATCCCCGTGCGCACCGCCCAGTCGTATCGCACCGTGTAGGTCTCAATCGTCGCTGCACCGTCGGCGTTTTCGGTGATGGCGACCTTCGGCAGAGCGGCGACCTTCTGTTGCAGCTCGGCGCTGTTGTCGGGTGCCCAGTCAGCGGGTTCGGTCGAATAGATCCCCACCGAGTACTTGCTCGCGATACCGCCGTTGGCGCCGACCAACGCGAATTGCCCTGATTTGTCGCGCATTTCGTTGACAGCTTCGGCGATGCCATGCATCGAGTAGTTGTTGCCCGGGCCGCCGAAGAACGGTAGTCCGCCGGTCAGCGTCAGCCCACGCGGGTCGTCGGTCGCCAGACCGGTTCCGTCGCAGATGTTGAACACCGGGAACGGGAAGCAGCTGTAGAGATCGAAGGCCGCGACGTCATCTAGCCCGATACCGGCGACCCGCAACGCCTCGTTCACCGCCGTCACCGCCACGGCGCTCGCACCGATGTCCGCGCGCTCCAGCAGCTTCTGTTCCTTCATGTCGGCGTGCCCGCGCAGGTACACCCACTTCTCCTCGGGCACCCCGAGCCGGTTCGCGGTCGCGACCGACATCAGCAGCGCGGCGGCGCCCTGGTTGACCTGATCGCGGGCAACCATCAGGCGCGGATACGGATCGCAGATCATGCGGTTGCTGTCGGTGACGGTGGCCAGTTCCTCGACCGAACGGTCCACCGGCGCCGACGAAAACGGGTTCTTGGATGCGACTTTCGAGAACGGCGCGAACAGCTCGGCCATCGCCTGCCGGTAGTCGGCGACCGAGAGCCCCAAGCGGGCCCGGCGGGCGTTTTCCAGCAAGCCGTACTGCACGGGCGCACCGATCAACCCGTGCTTGACCGTGTACTCGTCGAAGATGCCGTCGTAGCCGAAACCGCGGTCTTCCAGTTGACCATCGATCGTCTCGGTGAAGTCCGGCTTGTCGTCCCGCTTGGCGAAATATCGTTCCGTCGATACGGCGTCGGATCCGAACAGCAACACGACGTCGGAGTTTCCGGCCGCAATCGATGCCGCGAACTCGGTCACCAGGTGCTGGGGGCCCTGGCCACCGATCACTTCGAGGATCGCCCGGGCCGGATCGGCGCCGATGCGGCGGGCCACCGAACGCGGGTAGTTGTTGGAGGCACCGAATGGCGGCGGGGTCGGCCCGGAGATCTCGAACTGTCGTACTCCGGCGACGGTATCGATGGCGCGCGCGACGGCGTCGACGTCGGCGCCACAGTCATGGAGAGCCGCCCTGGCCCCCTCTGCGGCCAGTTCCACGGACGACATGCCGCGGTATCCCGGGTCATCGATGCGCTCGGTGAACTGCCCGACGCCGACGATGACGGGTGTGCGGGGATCGACCATGACAAACCTCCTGACACGTGTTAATTCGCCAGGCTAACGGATGGGTCACCCTCGGGCGAATTCGGTGCACATCGACGCTTATCAGCGGCATTACGGTTGATGTGTGAATCGGCGGATGCGCCCGGCAGCGGTGGCGCTCACCGCTGCCCTGCTCTGCGCCTGTGCGCCAACGGTCCCCGGTGAGGCTGTTCCGGAGCCGCCGCCCCATCCCGCGCCCCCGCCCGGCGTCTTTCCCGACTTCGATCTACTCACGCCGGCCGATACCGCGTCGTACACGAGCACCAATTGGCACCACGACACCATCGTCAGGTTCAAGGGGCCTGGTGACGTGTCGTGCCTTTCCTCTGTTTACGGCCAGACGACCGGAGCCGACGGCTTGGGCATGATCGAGTGCAGCGGCCGAAGCATGCCGGGATTTCCCGACAACGCCTCCGGACAGGACATTCGCCGGGACGCGTCGTCGTGGGAAACGATCGTGCAATCCGTCCATCAGGTTTCCAGCGCCGGCTTCGTTTTCACCTATGCGCACGGCGGGGATGCCGCCGAGACGGGTGACGTTCGAGAACTGCCCGCAGGCCACAAACTGGTCGTCAACAACTCGGGCTGCGGCGTCGGCGACGACTTCATCGCGTGCTTCACCGCCTACGACGATGGCTTCGTCATCTCACCGAAGGGCAGTTGGGCGTTTTAAGGCTCCTTGACGAGGTTGTCACTTAGTGACACTCTGGACTTGTCACTAAGTGACAGGACCGGAGGTGAGGGCGATCAGCGACAAGCAGGCGCAAGCGCGGCTCGCCGTGTCCCGGCATGCCTGCGCCTTGTTCTGGGAACGCGGTGTGGCAGGCACGAGTGGTGACGACATCGCCGCTGCCGCAGGGCTTTCCACCCGCACCATCTGGCGCTACTTCCGGACGAAGGAAAGTTGTGTCGAACCTCTGCTGGCCAAGTCGGCCGGCCGATTCCTGGCATCGGCGCGTCGGTGGCCGCACGAGCTGTCCCTCTCGGAACACCTTGCGGCAGACAGCATCGAGCACCCGCTCACCCCGCAGGACATCGAGGATGAGCTCAGCGCGATACGGCTCGCGACGATGACGTCTTCCGAACCCGCTTTGCGCACCGCGTATCTGATGGTGCACGACCGGATGGAGCAGGGGCTCATCCCGGTGATCGCCGACCGACTGGGTCTCCCGGAAGACGATCTCACGGTGCGCCTGTGCGCCGCAGCGGTTACGGGAGCGTTCCGCGTCGTCGACGAGGACGTCAGCAAGGCGATCATCGTCGACGGTAAGAAAGTGAGCCAATCCGAGGCACTTTCGCTCATGGACAGGGCCATCCGCGAGGCCACCAACGGTCGATTGGGCGGTCCGGTCAAACCCCGATAGCACAACTGAATACGCACACTACGAGCCTCCCGGTGGGAGGCCCGGCGAACGAGCTTGCCTCCACACAAGAAAGGACCGCCATGGCCCTCCCAGAACTCATCACCGTCGAGGACTTCTTCAGCCCGCCCGAACGCGCGGCCGCGACGATCTCGCCGGACGGCACCAGAATCGCCTACCTGGCGCCGTGGCGCAACCGCCTCAACGTCTGGGTGCAAGACACCGAATCAGACGCGACCGCGCAGTGCGTGACCGCCGACGAGACGCGCAGCGTCTACATCTACCGGTGGACGCTCGATTCGCGGTGGCTGATCTACATGCAGGACAACGGCGGTGACGAGAACTGGCATGTCTACCGCGTCGACCCCGACAATCCGGATGCGTCGGCCGTCGATCTCACGCCGTTCCCCGGCGCGAGAGCACAATTCGACCTTCTCAAAGGGCGCCCCGGAAAAGCCGTCGTTCAGATCAACAACCGCAATCCCGAACTGTTCGACGCCTACGAACTCGACATCGCCACCGGCGAACTCACGCTGCTCGCGGAGAATCCCGGCAGCGTCGTCCAGTGGATCAGCGGGCCAAGCGGTGACCTCTTCACGAACACTCTGACAGCGGACGGCGACGTCGAGATCTCGCAGTGGGACTCAGCTACACGAACATTGCGCACCATCAAGGTCTACGACGGCAGCGACTACCCCCTTGGCATCAATCCCGTCACCATCACGCCCGACGGCACCGGCATCTGGGTCGGCTCCAATGAGGGCAGCGACCTCACCAGGTTGACGCGGCTCGACGTGGCCACCGGCGAGGAAACCGAGGTGGACAGCCACCCGACTCTCGACCTGGCCTGGACACTCGGCCTTCCGGTCGCACCACTGATCCTGCGCCGACGCACCGGTGATCTGATCGGCGTCCGCTATTACGGGGAACGACAGGTGATCCATGCGCTCGATCCGAATTTCGCTGCGGTACTGGAGAATTTGACGAAGCTCTCGGACGGGGACCTCACCGGCATGTCCTGCGACGACACCGAACAACGCTGGGTCGTCAGCTTCAACCACGATCGCGAACCCGGCGCCACCTATTTCTACGACCACTCCACGGGTGAGAGCCGACTGCTGTTCCGGCCATACCCGAAGCTGGATCGCGAGAAGCTGGCACCGATGACACCGGTGACCGTCACCGCACGCGACGGCTTGAAACTGCATTCGTATCTGACGCTGCCCGTTGGCGTCGATCCAGTCGACTTGCCGATGGTACTTCTGGTCCACGGCGGGCCATGGGCACGCGACAGCTGGAGCTTTCAGCCCGATGTCCAGATGCTGGCCAATCGCGGATATGCGGTGCTGCAAGTCAACTTTCGCGGGTCGACCGGCTACGGCAAGGCATTCACCAAGGCCGCCATCGGGGAGTTCGCCGGCAAGATGCACGACGATCTGATCGACGCCGTCGATTGGGCCGTCAAGCAGGGCTACGCCGACCGCGATCGCGTCGCGATCTTCGGCGGCTCCTACGGCGGCTACTCCGCGCTCGTCGGTGTCACCTTTACTCCCGACGTCTTCGCAGCGGCCATCGACTACGTCGGCATCTCGAGCCTGGCCAACTTCATGCGTACGCTGCCGAACGTGGCTCGGCCGTTCCTGGCCACCAACTGGCATCTGTACGTCGGCGATCCGTCAGACCCCGAGCAGGAAGCCGACATGCTGGCCCGCTCCCCCATCACGCGCGTGGATCGGATCCGCACGCCGCTGCTCGTGGTGCAGGGCGCCAACGATTCCCGCGTCGTACAAGCCGAATCGGACAACATGGTTGACGCACTGCGGAAGCGCGGCGTCGAGGTCGAGTACATGGTCAAGGAGGACGAGGGTCACGGATTCCTCAACCCGGACAACAACATCGACATGTACCACGCGGTCGAGCGGTTCCTCGCCGAGCATCTGGGCGGGCGGATGTAACTGCCGAACAGACGCAAAAGCCCCCGACACGCCG
>NZ_JBONDW010000023.1:0-101739 GCF_054919535.1 Mycobacterium venezuelense | reverse complement strand
TGACCTCGAGAAAGCGACCGCGCTCGCCGACCGCAACGAACGCCGCCTCATCCGCGGACTTCTGGACGCTGGCGAGAAGGACGGCGTGGTTGGTGCGACAGTAGGTGTGGGACTTAAGAACTTGCCGTCGGCGCTCTACTGGGGAGGCATGCGCGTGCACGGCATCCTCAGTGACGCCACCCTGAGCCGGGAGGACGCGATCGCCGCGGAGGTCGCTCGAGTCCACGCGCGCCGCCTCGCCAGCGCCGATTACGAGGACGATGTCGCGGTATGGCATTCGGGGGCATTTCACGCCACGCTGCCGCCGGTGCCGCCCGGCTTCCCAGCCGAAGTACCTGACGGGTTCGCCTTACCCCGCAGCGAAGCCGCTTGGCTGCGTGACCGGATGCTGGCGAGCGCGCCCGACACCATGCTCGAATTCGCCCTCCTTCGTCGTCCCGACCCCAACAGCGCTGTTCCCTGGGCGGATGCGGTGCTCATGTCGGCGGACGGTGAGCGCAGAACTGTGCTCGACGACGCGCGTCGCTTTTCCATCCTGATGAACGGCGCCTCCCTGCTGTACAACCTGCTGCTGGCGGAGGCATACGAGCAGGAAGGGTTTGACCGCGTGGAGAACCCGGTCGAGCAGTACCGACAGAAACTGGACGAATGGGCAATCCAGCCAACGGTGCAGGACGACATCAACACCTGGAACACCGCCGAATTCTGGAGCCGCGTCCTCACGCAGAATCCTGCGGTGAACCTGCGGTCCCGCCGATTCATCGACGAGTGGCTCGACCAGCTCGCCTCCACCGACCTCGCCACGCTTGCAGATAACGATGAGTTGCGGGAATTCATCCGCCGCCGCGAGCGGGAGCACAAGCGATCTCAAGCGAGGCTGGTGAACAAGCGTCTGCTGCAAGCCTGGCTGGGATCCTCGGGTAGCAGTCAGCTTGTGTATCGCTGGACTCAGCTACGGCCCGTGCTCCGCGACATCCACGACGGGTTGGAGCGCTCCGATGCTTGAGCCGGACAGTCGTGCCGCGCTGACCGAGCAGCTTCGACCACCCAGCGGATTCCAGCTTTCACACGCCGTCGCGACTACCTTCACCCTTGATCTGACTGCCGCCCTGTCAATCCCGCTTGCCTTCGCGGCCCATCGTGTTCGGGAGAGTCGCGATCCGATCGCAATCCTGGACGCGGTCCGCCGCGCGGCCGACAAGATCGACCTCTTCGCTCAGGCCGGCCAGGTGGCCGAGCCGCGGAAGACATCCGACTTGTTCGCCCTGCTCGAGCCGATGATCCATCCAGTGCAAGCGCCGCGCCGGAACCTGCTCTTCCACCCGAAGGTCTGGGTTCTGGAGTACGCCAATGGTGATTCGCGAAGCTACCGTATGCTCTGCGCGAGCCGCAATCTCACCGACGATCGAAGTTGGGATCTGGTCGTCCGGCTCGACGGCCTCGTCGGCGACAGGCCGACAGAGCAGAGCGCACCGCTTGCCGCATTTGTGCGCGCCCTACCGGCGATGGGCGTGCAACCGTTGACCTCCGATCGTGTCGCCAGGATCGTCGCGCTTGCCGACGCCGTGGCCGCCGTCGAGTGGGAGCGGCCGGCCGACGTGCGATCGCTACGGTTTCACCCTTTCGGGGTCCCAAGGATCCCGACGCGTCCGGTGCACGAACTGTTCTCCGGTGTGCGCCATGGCATCATCTCGCCGTTCGTCAGCGACGACGGCATCGTCCGGATCCTGCCGCCGCAGTCGAACGCGACCACCGTCCTGGCCCGGCGGGAACAACTTGACCGGCTCAGCGCCGCAACATTGAGCCGCATCGAGGGGCTGGTCCTCGACGAAGCTGCCAACGACGACGCCAGCGACGAGGTTGGACACTCGGAGTCCACATCGGACGGAACCCATCGACTTACCCCTGCTGAATCTCTTGCCGGCCTACACGCGAAGGCATTTGTTGTTGACCGGCAGTCAGGTTCACACCTTTATGTGGGGTCGGCCAACGCAACCGCACCCGCATTCGGTGGCAATGTGGAACTGCTGGTCGAGTTCGAAGGACCACGCACCAAGCTTGGAGTGGCAGCACTCCTCGGCGAACAATCGCCGCTGCGAGGACTCACGATTCCCTATCAACCTGCCGGCGGCGCGGACACCCCGGCAGAGGAACTGGCAAATCAGGCACTCGAACAGGTCCTGCGCGAACTGGCGTCCCGTCGATACTTCGCGCGGGTCACGTCAGAGGAATCTGTGGGCGTCAACGCTTTTAGGGACGGACATGAAGCCATCCCGCAGTATCGGATCCTCCTCACCGCCGACGGATCGGCGGACATACCAGACGGGATGAACGCCCGGGTTTCACTGTTGACACGCACCGCCAACACCGCAGCCGTGCCCGGCGCACCAGCCGAATTCGACGGTCTCGCACTCACCGATATCACCCCGTTCGTCGTCATCCGAATCACCGATCAACGTGATGTGACAGCATCCACTGTTGTTGCAGCAATCCTCGATGGTGACGTTCCTGGCCGGCAGGACGCCGTCATTGCCCGTCAGCTGGCGGACCGCTCGGCATTCATGCGGCTGTTGGCGCTACTTCTTGCCCTCGAAGGAGGTGACGGCTCGCTGCACTTCGATGACCTGGCCTCCGCGGTCGAAGGCTGGGCTGACGACGGCAGCGGTCTTTTCGAGACTCTGGTGCGCGCGATCGGCGTCGGGCACAGTGGGTTAGCCGACGTGCGGCGGATCGTCGAACACGTACGCGCCGCGGAAGAGCGACGCAGCGACGGCGAACAGTCCGTGCTCCCGGACGGCTTCGATGAACTATGGGCGGCGGTCTGGGAAGCCTATTCCGAGAAATCAGAGGCCACGCGATGAGAAGTGATGAGGTTGAGCGGATTCTCGCTAACCTCAAGGGCTTCCAACGAGACGCCGTCGAGCACATTGTTAACCGACTGTATGGGCCACAGGCCACCAGCGGGCGGTTCCTCGTCGCCGATGAAACCGGGCTCGGCAAGAGCATCATCGCGCGCGGTGTCGTCGCGGCCACGATCGCCGAACTGCAGGATGCGGCGCACGTCGACCGCATTGATGTGGTCTACATCTGTTCCAGTACCGACCTCGCCAAGCAGAATCTGCACCGGCTCAATGTGACCGGTGACCCACTGGTGAGCATCACCAGCCGATTGACGTTGCTGGCGTTGGATAGCCGACGGTTCACCTTAAACACGACGCTCGACGGCAAGAAGGTGAATCTCGTATCGTTCACCCCCGGAACATCTTTCGAGATGGGATGGCAGACAGGTTCGCAGGAAGAGCGTCAACTGCTTCACATTTTCCTCAACGGGATGACGTACTCCGGCTCGGAATCCGAACGCGCGTCTGCCCTGTTCTTTCAAGGCCAAGTGCGGAGGTTGACGGACTTCCAGGCAGGTATCGCCAGAATGCGGGAGGCGCTCGGAGCGGGCCCGGATGCTGTCATCCTCCGCGAGTTTTGCGAATCAATCGAACATAGCGGGCTCCGCCGCGAGTTCGACACCACATGCGATCGGCTCAACGGGTTGGACGCAGTCCCCGATGAGATTAGGCCGGCAGTAAAATGCATCACGTCACGCCTTCGCGGTGCACTCGCGAAAGCGAGCGTGGAATCGTTGAAGCCTGACCTTGTGATTCTTGATGAGTTCCAACGCTTCCGACATCTCATTGACGACACCAGCGACAACCCGGCTAGCGAACTCGCTCACCATCTGTTCAACTACCGGCATGCAAAGGTCCTGTTGCTCTCTGCAACGCCTTACAAGCCGTACACCACGGTGGCGGGTGACAACGAGGACGATCACTACCAAGACTTCATGACGACGCTGAGTTTCCTCACCGCCGGGGACCTGGTTTCGATGGAACGGATCGGCACGGCGCTCAGCAGCTATCGGCAGGCGGCCGTCGCGGGGTGGAATGCGGCTGAGGAGGCTGCCGAGCTGCGCAATGCGCTGATTCCCTTCATGACTCGCTCCGAACGTCCCCGCCTCGAAGAGGGCCGCGATTTACTTGTGCGACGGGTGGTCAGCCGCGTGCCGACTCCAGGCGATCTACGCGACTACGCGGCGCTCCAAGCATTTGCGCGCGAGGTCGAGTCGCCGGTGAGCCTGGACTACTGGAAGTCCATCCCATACTTCGCCAGCTTCATGGACGGGTACCGGCTGGGCGAACGGGCGCGTCTGCAACTCGAGAGTGGTACTGCCACAACGGTGCTGAGGTCGTGTATCGACCGGCTCCGCTTGATTGATGCGCACGCAATTCGGCGCTATGAGCCGGTCGATTACGGAAATGCGCGGTTGCGGGCGTTCGCGGCCGAGACGATCGACAAGGAATGGTGGAAGCTGCTCTGGATTCCACCGTCGATGCCGTACTTGGCGCCGGGCGGGGTGTTCGCGGAGTTCGCGAACGGATCCGTCACGAAGCGGCTGATCTTCTCAGCCTGGTCGAGTGTTCCCACGTCGATCGCGAGTCTGCTGAGCTATGAAGCGGAACGTCGGATGGTCGCGGAATCCGGTTTGACTGAGAACACAGCGGAGGCCCGAAGGGCGGTTTCTACCCGTTTCGACTACGTCATGCGAGATGGCCGAGCGGCCAGCATGTCGACGTTAGCGCTGTTTTGGCCTCATCCCGCACTCTCCGAAGCCGGTGACCCGCTGAATCTTTCGTCTGGCGACCATCGGTTGATGGACGCTGGCGTCGCACGCGGCATGGTCGATCAGCGACTGAGAACAGCCGACGCGGCTGTGGAGCCTGCACCAACCGACGAGGTTTGGGAGTCGTACTTCTCCTGGCCCGGAAGTTGGCCCGAGGGCGCTCATCGGCGCTCGGACGTGGCCGCATACTGGCTCGCCGGCGGCAGCGAGGCGACCAAGAACGCCGAAGACGGTGGCTCAGGGCGTGCCATCAGGGATCACGCGAAGTTCGCGCTCGCTCGATCCGGCTCTCCGCGTTGGCATCCAGATCTTGCGCAGCTCGCGCTGCACAGCCCCGGCAATGTGGCCTACCGGGCACTGGCGCGTATCTGCGACGAGAAGGACCAAGATCTCCGAATACCCTTATGGCAGACGGCCGCTCGGATTGCCAACGGCATTCGAACGTTGTTCAACCGCATGGACGTGATGTATCTGCTCGACCAGTTGTACGGCCGGGATCGGCCCTACTGGCGAAGGGTGATTCAGTACTGCGCCGACGGAAATCTGCAGTCCGTGCTAGACGAGTACTGCTTTCAGCTGAAGCTCGAGCTTGGCGGTTCACGGATCGATGCCAACGCGCTCAGCCAGATCGCGGACCGCGCAATCGAGGCACTAACTCTTCGAACGTCGCGATACACCGCACGTAGCACCGACCTCGCCAGGCTTCCCATCACTGTGCGCTTCGCGCTCAGATACGGTAATGCGGCGAAGGATACTGAGAGTGTTCGAGCCCCGGAGGTTCGCAACGCCTTCAACAGTCCGTTCTGGCCGTTCGTGCTCGCGTCGACGAGTGTGGGCCAGGAGGGGATTGACTTCCACTGGTGGAGCCATGCCGTCGTTCACTGGAACTTGCCGTCCAACCCGGTCGATTTCGAACAACGTGAGGGCCGCGTGAATCGCTTTTCCGGGCACGCGGTTCGCAAGAACGTCGCTGCTATGCACCGCCAGCAAGCGCTTGCAGAAGCGCGTACCGGCAAGCACCCGTGGCACTGCGCCTTCGACGCCGCAGTCGACCGTTCGGAGCTCGGTGAGTTTTCGCCGTGGTGGATTTATCCCGGTGATGCGCGGGTCGAGCGGATGATCGTGCACTTCCCCCTGAGTCGCGAAGATGTACAGTATGGCCGGCTGCGGAACTCGCTCACGCTTTATCGCATGATGCTCGGCCAGCCGCGGCAGGAGGACATGATGGAGTTGCTGCGTCAGCGCGGTATGAGCGAAAGCCAGGTTGCGCAGCTCGATCTACGGCCACCGGCCCGGGGGTGAAATCGCTTCAGGATGTCCGGAGAGTTACCTATCGCGTCTTAGTCGGACTCGGTTGTTCACAAGTCCCACACCTGATTTGGATCGTCAAGGGCCGCGCGGATCTTGCCAAGGTCGCCGAGGTCTGCCAGCGGTGAGGTCTTGGCGATGTCGACGATGCCGCGCACCATCAGGCTGACAGTCTCGCCATCGTTGGCCTCCAATGCGTTGTCGAGACGGGTGAACAGTTCCTCGAAGTTTGATCGCCGCTCGGCGAAGACCTGCCCAAAGTAGTCCTTGAGGACCGACTCAGCGGCCTTGATCCGAGCCACCTCGGTTGATTCATAGGTCTGTAGCTTGGTGCGCTTTGTGCTCTCCACCTGGTGTACGGCAATGCACTCGCGGGCGGCGTCCACGATACGGTTCAGGGCGTCGAAGCCCTGCACGGGCGTGACAACGTTGGTGCCTCGACTAACAACCTTGGCGGTATGCACCCGTGCCGAATCACTCATTGGCGTTCTCCTCAGTCATCGTGCGGTACTTCACGCTGAGCTTCCCACTCCCTTCAGTCAGATCCCCGGCCTCATCGATGACAGGCGCCGCGGCCACATCCCGCACCGCCATTGCCAGCGTCATAGCGCGCTGGAACCGCGGCGCGTGAGTCTTGGCGTCGAATGGTTCCGACTCGAGCAGATCCAGTGCAGTTACCGCAAGTTGGCGGAGATCATCCAGAAGGGAACGCAGTTCATCTGCCCGCGTGTCGACAGCTGACAGCTTGGTGTCAAATTCATCGAGTTCCGCGATGCCGACGTTGACCTTGGCGCAGACCTCTTTCGCCTTGGTCATTGCCTTGTCGCCCTGGGTATGCGTAACGAGGCCGGCGACCAAGAGTCCAGGTCCGATCGTCACGAAGTTTAGCGCTGCGGCGCCCAACGCCATCCCTCCACCGCCCGAGGCTAGGCTGCCGCCACCCAGAAACGCCATGGCAGCATTCGACGCTGCGACGCCGGACAGACCCGAAATAGCCGCGCCGGTGCTGGCCACACCGAAGGTGCTGGCCGCCGCCGTGACCCCTGCACCCGCGCCAAGTCCAGCACCCGCGGAGCCGAGCGCGCCTGCGATCCACGACGCGGCGTCAACGTCCAGGGTGGTGAGTCCGGTGACCCGATGCATGGTCGCGTCGATGCCGTCGACCAGCAAACGTTCGTTCTCCCGCACCTGCCGTTCGTTACGACGCAGGAACTCGGCCATCCGCAGCACCACATCAGAAATCGCCTGTTGTTGGTCATTTCCCGAGCGTTCGAGCAAAGCATTCGTCGCGGCGACGCGAGCTTCGCTTTGCTCTCGCCGCGCCTCGTAGCGCTTTATCGCGTGGCTTCGCACTGATTGGGCTTTCTTGATCGAGAGTGCGCCTTTGCCACCGAGGGCCAGTCCGCTTCCTCCCGTGGCCGCCCCGGCAGCGATCAGCACCGCGGGTATCAAGGGCAGAACCATGCTGTCCCCTTTGTCTAGGAGTCTTGGCCGGCAGCCTATCGTGACGGCGGGGGCAATAATTAGCAATCGAGGAGACAATCGAACGATTCTTTGCGGCGTCCTCGACGAGGCGGCTCGATCGCACAGCAGAAGCCAGCCTATTGCGAAGAGAGACCGTCCGCGTACCTCGATAGCTGTACTACGTGCGCTCAGCCATCGGCTCACCGACACCGCGGGCTTCCTCGACTGGGGAGCCTCAATCCGTACCTGGTCGCATTCTTGGTCAATTGACGGAGGCGACGGATACCATCCCAGTCACTATATGTATCGCGCGCACGCGGCAACGACGCAGGTGAAAACCGCCGTGTGGAAAGTAGGGGGACATGGCTGACGACCGCTTGAAGAATTTTGTGTTGTCGTTGGCCGATGCCGACGAAAAGCTGAGTGAACAGGCCAAGCTCGTGGTGCTTGCCGCGATGGGGAGCGCCAGCGAAATGGCCGAGGTACTCAGTGACGACGCCACCCCGGTAGAGCTCGTGCAGTCTCTGACCGCAGAGGCAAAAGAGGAAGGCGAACCGGTTGGCGCCTACCTGCACTCCATCACGGTCCAGGGCTTCCGAGGCATCGGGCCTGCCGTCACTCTTCCCTTCCGGCCTGGCCCGGGATTGATCGTGGTGGCGGGCCGGAACGGATCGGGCAAATCGACCCTGGCCGAAGGGCTGGAGCTCGCGCTGACGGGGACGAACTCGCGCTGGAAGAACAAGGCTGCGGTGTGGTCGCAGAACTGGCGCAACCTGCACGCCGGTGAGCCCGCCCAGATCCGGGTCAGATTGGCCGAAGAAGGTTCAGGCGCAACGGTGATCGGTGTGGACTGGCCGGCCGGTGATGTCGAGGTTGAGGATCTCAAAATCTGGGTGCAGCGGGACGGAAGCAGGCGCGAAGATGCGGCTGTGCTCGGGTGGACCGGCGCGTTGGAGATGTACCGGCCCCTGCTCAGCTACGACGAGCTGGGCGGAATTCTCGAGGGGCGTCCAAGCGACTTCTACGACCAACTGCACAAGCTGCTTGGTCTGGAACAGCTGACCGACGCCATGACCCGCCTCGAAGCCGAGGTCAAACAACTTAAGCAGCCAGCGGCCGTTCAAAAAAGTGCGCGCGATGCCCTTCGGCTCAAGCTGGAGTCGCATGAGGACCCGCGCGCGGCAAAAGCGTTGGCGCAGTTGAAGAAGCGTCGCCCCGATCTGAATGCGGTCCGGCCGCTGATCAGCGGTGGCACAGCATCAACCGTGCCGTCGGCATGGAGTTACGCACAGAGCCTGACTGCTCCTGACGAGCAAGAGGTCGCACAAGCCTGCCATGCGTTGCGAGCGGCCGCCGATGCTGAGAAAGAAGAGATCAGCCGAGCCGATGTGCTCACGGCCGACCGGGTCCGGCTGCTGGAGGTCAGCCTTGAGTTCCACGCCAACCACGGAGATCAGAAGTGTCCCGTCTGCGGCGGAGGTGATCTGACTGCGGAATGGGCGGTGGCCGCACGTTCCGCCCTCGAGCAGGCTCAGCAATCAGCGCAGGTTTTATCGTCGGCGCGGGCGGCCACCAAACAGGCCCGTACAGTGCTTGCCAACATCGTGCATGCCGTTGAGGCGCCGCCGGATCCGGATGTGTCACTGTCTCATCTGCCCATAGCCCAGGCTGCATACGAAGCATTCGCGACGCTGCCTGCGGATGGTGAGCATGCGCTGGCCGATCACGTGCAGCAGAAGTTGCCCGCATTGCGCGAAGCGTACGCAGCGCTGCAGCAGCAGGCGGCTGTGCTGATCACGGCCAGGGAAGACGCGTGGACCCCGGTCGCGGTAGAACTCGCGGACTGGCTTGGTAAGGCAGAGCGAGCCGAGGCTGCTGCGCCAACACTGGAAGTGGCCTCCGAGGCACTGAAATGGTTGCAGGACAACGCCGCGCAGCTTCGTGCCCAGCGTATTGAACCGCTTGCTGAGCAGGCCCGAGAGATTTGGGCGACGCTGCGACAGGAAAGCAACGTCGAGTTGCGTGCGATCGAGCTTGCGGGTCAGAAGACAAGCCGGCGCGTCGTGCTCAAGGCCGATGTGGACGGCTCCGATACGGAAGCCTTCGGCGTGATGAGCCAGGGGGAACTACAGGCCTTGGCGTTGGCGGTCTTCATTCCCCGTGCGACGTCGGCTGCCAGTCCTTTTCGTTTCATGGTGCTCGATGACCCCATTCAGGCGATGGACCCGTCGAAGATCGATGGCTTCCTGCAAGTCTTGACTCAGTTGGCGGCCAACAGGCAGGTCATCGTCTTCACGCACGACGACCGATTACCCGCAGCCATCCGGCGGTCCCGTGTCGAGGCACACATCGTCGAGGTCAACCGTGGTGCGAATTCCGTTGTTGCAGTGGCAGAAGCAAGCCGGCCTGCGACGAGGATGCTGAAAGACGCGTACGCGATCGCTGCGGACGAGGCCGTACCCGAGGCGGTCAAGAAGGCCGCGGTTCCGGTCCTGTGCCGCGACGCCCTGGAGTCCACCGCATGGGACGTCTTCTGCGCGCGCCAGCTGGCGCGGGGTGTGCCACATGTCGAGGTCGAGCAGGCGTGGGAATCGGCAACGCTGACCAAGGCTCGACTCGGCCTAGCGGTCAACCCGGAAGACAAAGCCGCAGTGGATAAATGGCTGTCCGGAGGGTCGGCGCGCCGCGAAGCGCTGTGGATCGCCGCCAGCGGCGCACACAAAGGTGTAGCTGACTATCGTGATGCGGTGAATTCGACCCGACTGGCGGTCGGTGACTTAGTGAAGCTGGTGTCATGACCGATCGTGTGGAGCTGCTGTCCTGCGCCGAGCAGGTGCTTGACGGCACGGTGAAGCTCGGCGTTCGCGGTCCGAGGACCGCGGCACTTCTTGCTCGGTGTGCGTTCGAAGACTGGCTGGACGAGATGAGCGCCCCCTGGGCTAAGCAGGCAGAAACCTACAGGCCCCCGACTACGAGCTCGAAACTCGTTGTATTGGGCGCACTCCACGGAGTCGAGCTGGGAGAGAGGGCCAAGAATGCGTGGCACGGACTGAGCCGCGCCGTACACCACCACGCGTACGAGCTACAGCCGTCGGTTGCCGAAGTCCGCCATTTAGTTCAGAAGGTGAAGGACATCTGCACTGACTCAGGACCAGAACTGGCCGGACCGACTGCCGTAGGGTAGGGCTTTCACCATGGCGCGAGCACAGACAATTCAGATTTATCTCCCGTCGGGCGATCCGGCTGGTATCCGGGTAGCGAGCCTGACGACCCGCACAGTGCGCGTGTTTGATGTGCCTCGTTCTCTGTTGACCCAGTTCTTGGAGCGTTCAGAGGCCGCGCAGGTCGGCGTGTACTACCTGTTTGGTGCGAACGAGGACGAGACGCCGCAATGCTATGTCGGTCAATCGGGGAATGTGGGGGACCCGGCTCCAGCAGCATACGACGTCGAAGGATTTCTGGCACTAGGGCGATGGTTGCGGTGTCGCTGACCAACGAGTGGACCTCAACGCATGTGGCATATCTGGAGTGGCTGTCGCTAAACCGGGGAATGTCAGCAGGGCGCTACACCTTGGTCAATGGGAACAGGGCTTCTAACCCCTTCACGCCGGAACCGCTGGAAGCGGATTGCAAAGAGTTCATGGACACCATCGCGGTGTTGTTGGCGACACTCGGAGCTCCCGTGTTGGAGCCGATCAAACCGACGGCCACTGCCTCCTCGACAGATTCGTCGAACTCCGCAGGATTTGCCGAGGAGCTGTTCTTCCAAGAATCCGGCTGCGAAGCAAAGGGTTACCAGACGTCTGAGGGCCTATTGGTGCTTGCTGGTTCTAAAGGCCGTGCTGCGCTTCGTCCGTCGGCACCGCCTAATCTTGCGGGCCAGCGGGATAGTCTCAATGCAGACGGAATCATCAAACTTGAAGATCAGGAGCTGGTCTTTCTGAAGGACCACCTATTCGCGAGCCCGTCGGCGGCTGGCAGCATACTTGTTGGCGGTACGAACAATGGCCGTACCTCCTGGCGAAACGCCGCAGGCCAATCCATCAATGATCTCGAACAACGTGCCTTGTCGGCGGCGAGCGGTTCCCGCCCTAACGAGTTTGCGTAGTCGGCTACGGGCCAACACCTCCCGCGGTTATCGACGTATGTGGCAGGTGCTGTTGGCCGGCCCGGAATTCATCGAGGATCTCGGCTGACGGGCCGAGAGCTTGTCAAGGAAGAAGCCCGCCGACGTCGCCACCATCGCCGGGACCACCACACGTGTTGACAAGGCCAGGATTGCTTACTCCGGCTGCGCAGATGAGTAGCTCAACTCCCGTCTTCAGTGCCCGGATCGGCGAAAGCAGGGTTACCGCAGCGATCTACCGCGCAGGAGTAAAACCCTGCGAGGATGGGGCAATGTCCGACGAACCGAGCTTTGTCGACGTGGTGAATCCGACGCAGGAGCAGATCCGCGCCTGGGCGTACAACGGGGCGTTCGAGCCGATGCAGGACTGGAACTGCTCCTGGAGCTCGTCGGCGATCAGGCGTGCTCTGCCCGTAAGTATCTACTCGGCAGCCTGTATTGCCTCGTCGGCCATTCGGACCGCACCGATCCACGCCTGCTGAGCGCCGCGGAGGCGGCCCGGACATCCTCGGATGGGTGGATCGCGATTTGGGGGCAGTCGATCAAGTCCGACGATGCTGACGTGTCAGTCAGGGTCTTTCGCCGCGCCGTCCTGCGAGCTGGGAACGAAGATGTGTCCGTGCCTGTTGACGATTCGGGCAGGCGGCAGCCGGAGTGTCGGGTCCAGTCGATCGAGTGCTGTGATGGCGGACTGAGTCCCGCCGAAGTCTGACGCCGCGCGTTGAACTTGAGTGCGGGCGCGTTGATTGTCAGCTCTTCGCTGTCGGTGAACAGGGAAACGACACGAAGAATCGGATTCTCGCGGGGGCCTTGGTCAACCATCCGTTGGATAGTGTGCCGAACAGTGTCGATTTCAGACGCCCAGTCCCGCATGCGCTTTCCGGTGAACTGCTCGTGAAGCTCATAGGCGTCGCCGACGCTTTCGACCGACCATCCAGGCCACAGCGCGTCGAATGCATCGATGTGCTGATCTTCGTACCCGACGGCCCACCATCGCACCGCCTCGGCAGGAAAGTCCATGTGAATACCTATGCCGGGTGGTTCTTTACGGGGTTGTGACGCCCAGAGCACAGGCTCGCCGGCCGAGCTGCGCGCCAGTGCTTCCTCTGCGACCGATCTGATCCGATCCGGACCGTACTCTGCGAAAACGTCAATGGAGTTTCTCGCCTCGCCAGGCAACCAACCGGTCACCATCAAGACGGACCGATATGGCACCGGTTCCGTTGTTGCCGTTGAACCACGGAGCGAACCATCCTGACGTGATCGCGTGTACTTTCCGAGTATTCCGGCACGGTGAAGATCGCCGCAGGGTCGACGCCCGCGAGCCATACAATCCCGCGAACACCTTCCGGTGACCACACCGCTGACCACCCGGGCCACGTCTGCTCGATCAGATGGTTCACGATCCGCGGCAGATACAGATAGCCCTCCTCCTCAGCCCACACGACTTGCTGCGCCGCGAGGTCGATCAGGATCGACCCCTCAATCCACGCCGCGCCTTTCCACTCGGCGGGGGTATCGACCCCCAGCGGCTCCATGCCGCGAACCCTGGCCAAGGTCGGTTCGAATCCATCGGGACAATGTCCATGCCGATCGTCCGCGCTGCGCAGTGGTCGTACAACTCAGGGACCAAATCCGTTCAATACGAGCAGTCCCAGTCGTGACCCCATCACGTTCCTCCGGAAGCTTGCTGTTGCCGGTGCCAGATTTCGGGCACTATCGTCGTCAGGTACGCCTTCGTGTAAACAGTGTTGCCGGGCTCGGCAGGTGGCGCGAGTTCGGTTGGCCAGCAGAGGTGTACGCCAAGGGCGCTGACCGTGGTCACCTTGGCGACGTGGAATGAAATTCCTGTTGCCTCGACGCATTTGGTCCATGCCTGCACGACCGTGCCGGAGAATGTCGCCATCGGGTTCCAGGGATTCTGGAACATCCCGGCGGGAATGAAGCTCTCGGGCCCGAACCGTAATCGGTCCATCACTGTTCCGTTTGGCAGCGTATGCGGCCGGGAAAGTGGGCCCATATCGGCCTCGGGGGAGGCATCGAACGCGTTCTGGTTCGCGTAGATTCTCACCTGCTGCGCGAGCCCGGTGACGATGGCTTCGAACGTTTCCTCTTGGCTCACCTTCAGGAGGAAGCGCCACTGGCCGAAGTCGGCACAGAGGCGCGTGATCTCCGTACCTTGATCGTCGACCACGTACGCGGCCATGGACTCAGTGCCCTCGACGGGAGCCGGTGCCGACAGTGAGCCGGATATTTCTCGGACGCCTCCCGAGGAATCGGAAGTTTGTCGGTGCCCCCTGTCATTCTGATCGGCTCGCCTCAGCCATGAAAGGAGTCAGCAATGACCGATCAGAACCGACCTTCCACACCGGCGCCGGGCTGGTATCCGGATCCGGGGGGCCAGCCGGGCCAGCGTTATCACGACGGCCGACGGTGGACCCAGCACTTCGTACCCACACCGCCGACTGTGCCTGCACCCGCAGCACCGGCGGTCGCGGTGGCGGTGTCCGCAGCGGGCGGAACCAACCACGCACTGCACCTGTTGCTCACGGTGTTGACTTGCGGCTTGTGGCTGCCAATCTGGATCCTGGCCGCCATCTTCGGCGGCGGCTCGTCATCGTCGGTGGCTGTTGGCACAGGCGCCGGTGCGATCGCGCGAACATCGAATCGACGACCGCTGGTCGTGGCAGCGGTAGTCGGCGGGCTGTTCCTACTGGGCGTTGTCGCCGAGCATCCGTGGCTGCTCGTGGTTTTCGCTGTCCTGGGGGTTCTGGCCGGCGTTGGATTCTGGGCCCTGAAGTCTGCGCAAGCCCGTGAGGAGCAGCAGCGTCACGAGCAATTCCAACGCGACATGATCGCGAACCGCGCCGACTACGAAAACCGGCTCTACCAAGAGGGTGATCCTCGCGGAACCCACGGCCAATACTTGCCGCCGGAATCCCTGTGAGAGGCCTCAGCGAGAAGTGAAGTCAGGCACCGGTTCTCACGGCGACTCCGAACCATCGAGGGCGCAGACAATTGCGGCGCATCTGCTCATCTACGTCCTGGCATTTTCTCTTGCGATTCGCATTGCCACATGGTTCGGGCTGCTCGTCTGGGTGAACTATGCCGTGGCGGTGCTCTTGCTGGCGTTCTGGGTGGTGTCCGCGCATCACCGCAGCCGAGAGCACTTATGCCTACGGTGCATGGAGGAAGTCCCAGCCGATGCCCCCATGCAAGCCGAGCGGCGACGGCCGTTGTTGCGGTTCTCTCACTTCGCGAACACCGCAGCCGGGGTGGCGGTCTTGGGCATCCTTCTTGTTGGTCCACCGCTGGTGGCTGAACTCAGGTCCACCGAGATGAATCCTCTGCTTGCCGCACCTGGAGACCTGTGGCTGTTCGCCGTCATCTATACGGAATGGGTCCACCACCGGCTGCGACCGTGGTGCCCGTATTGCGATCCGTGGGACGACGAAGGTGACCCTGAGCCGGCACCTAACCCCACACTCTTCAACACAAGGACCAGCAGGTGACCCGTTCCGTGACAGGCGCTCGGGGAGTTGAACGCACGCTCATGCGATACGGCCGAACGAGCGTCAGCCACGGATTACCACCGTCGACGCGGGCGCCGGGCGTAGTGGTTGTGCACCGCGTCGACCTCGGCTGACCAGAATGCAAGCTTGTCGTCGGCGTTCGCTGTGTTCGGTAGCAGCCCTAGCTGGGTCGCGAACTTGTAGAAGCCGGGGCCGGCGTTGTTGCGGTCCAAGTAGGCGACGATCGCCGACAGCATCAGTCTGGTGTCACCAATAGTGCGATGCACGGCCTCGCTCAGGATGGCGCCAACCGCGTTGCGGTCGCTTTCGACCGCGAAATCGAACGGGACGTGACCGCGACGCGCCAACGCAGAGTTGAGCTCGCTATAGCTGACGATGCGCCGGAGCCGGGCCTGGTCGCGGAGGAAGCCAATGGAGTCGTCCACCATGGCATCCACTCGTCGTCGCTGCGTCCGAACATGCCGCACCGCCCTCCCGTCGCGGTCACCATACCTTCGGAGGTGAAACTTCTGGCTGAGTTCGGCCCGCCGATCATGCACCATGGTGACGTGCCGCTTTCCGAGTCGACGCTTTTTCAGGTGGCCGGTGATCTGGTCTTCGCCCGCGGCGAAGACTACGTCCGCTATGTGCGAGGGCTCCGCATCACCGAGTCCACGGCGTACGCCTCGGTTCAGGCCAAACGCGTCTACGCCGTGGAGCTCGACTGGTCAGGTCCGCTGCCTGACGGGGTCTGTACCTGTCCGCACAATGCCGAGGGCAATTTCTGCAAACATCTGGTTGCGACCGGGCTCGCCGCGATTGACACGGGACGGTTCGCCGTCGACGACACACCCAGTACTGGAGATACGGAGTTGGAAGCCGCTGTCCAGGCGATGGGTGTCGACGAACTGCGTGAGCTGGTCCTGGCGTTTGCCCAGCGCGATGACGGCGTCCGACGCATGCTGGAGATTCGCGCCGCGACTACGTCGGGCGATATCGAGCGGGCCCAGGCTGAGTTCGAAACCTATGTGCGAGACATGTTGTCCTTCCGTGGGTATATCTATTACCGACGGTCTTTTGAGGTCGCGGAAGTGGCCAGTGAGATGCTCGACGAACTCGAGATCCACGTGAACAGTGGTGCCGCTGAAGTCGTGCGGCCGGCACTGTTGAGTGCAGTCACCCGGCTGCGCAAAATCATTGAACACGTCGACGACTCTTCGGGCTCAATCGCCGATCAATGCCAGCGGGCTGCCGACCTCTACGCCCTCGCCTGCCGGCTCGGTGAACCCGACCGCGTCAAACTCGCCAAGTGGCTGGTCAAATTCCGCGCTGACTCCCCGGGTTGGCCGCACGTGGTCCTGGCCGACTTTGTCGACGCGTTCGACGAGCAGGCACTCGCGACATACCGCCGCGCGGTGGCCGCGCTGGACCGAAAGATGAAGGACAGCAAGGAATTAGATCGATTCGAGATCAATGCCATGCTGCTGGAACTCGCCGATCACGACGGCGACCTCGACCGCGCCATCACGCTGCTGAGTCAGCGGGACCACCCTCAGTACGGGGCGATCGTCGACCGCTTGCGTGCTGTGGGACGCAACGAGGAAGCAGTGGTATGGATTGATCGTGCGGTCGCCAACGGACGAATCAGCAGCTACGGCGGCGGCAACGAATTTTGGCTGGACCCCGACGACGTCGCCCGGACGTATCTGGAGCTCGGCCGCATCGACGATGCCGTGGGCGTCCTGAGGGCGGACTTCGTCCGACAGCCGTCGGTTGAGAACTACAGAGTTCTCATCGATTTCGCAGCCGGGATCGACCGCGCCGGTACCGAACGCAGCTGGGCCTTGGAGCATGCCCGGCAACTGGCAACTGACCGCTTCGCTGCCGGCGCGGTCCTCGTTCAACTCTTGCTGAGCGAGGATGACGTGGATGCTGCGTGGCAAGCCGCCGACCGTTACGGCCCAGGCCCGGCGTGGCGCGAACTGGCCGACCGCGGTGCCGAAGCTCGGCCCGTCGCCGCCGCAGACCTGTACCGGCCGCAGCTCGAGAAGGATCTGCGGTATCCCAACTCCGCACTGTACCCAGATATGGCCGAGACACTGGCGACGATGGAAGAGCTCTATGAGAAAGGCGGTTGCAGCGCGGATTTCGCGGCGTACATCGCGGAGATCCGCCAGAACTACGGGAGGCGACCGGCGTTGATGAAAGCCCTTGACGCGAGAGGCTTGTGACCGACACAGCGGTTTGTCACTGCCCCTGAGTATCGTCCGCGACATGAGTGACAAACGACGGGCACGCAGGGCCAAACAGGTCCGACGTGATGCGCGGCGCGCGAAGAAACGCAACCGGCAGAGCTATGGTGACACGACGCTTACGGATCTAATACATAGCGCGATGGGTAGACACCCGGTCAGTCTGCTGGAGATGGCCAGCTGCGCGATCCATACAGGGAAACATGAACCGCGGAATCTAGAAGCGTTTCTAACGGGCTTGATGTATCGGCCGAATCGGGAGACGACGGCACTGTTGGCTGCGGTCACCGAACTTCTCGTCGACGAACCGGCAGAACAGCTCCGGTGCCGACATGCGCTCGCTGAACGAGACGAGCATCTGCCGAAGTGGATGGGCGCGCTATCGCAAGTCGACGTTTACCGGGCGGTACGCGTCACCGATGTGCTCGGCGATGCGGACGAGGTAGTGATCGGGATGCGACTGGATGGTGCGCATGAGCTGTCTGTCGTCGTCGTGATCGATCACGTCAAGTTTTCCCGTATCACCGATGCGGGTGCATTGCCAGACGCGATCGACGACGTTCTGGCCCGCGTCGCCGAGTCCGACACCGACGTCGTCGAGATGAGTTTGGCAGATGCTCGCGCGTGGGTCGAGGACGCTCTCGCTGAGCCAACATTCGCGCCTGAGAGCGAATCCTGGGCGATCTACCGACCACTGATCAAGTGGGTTCTGAGTCGGCTACCCGAAGGTGGTGAGCACCGCACCCCGGTCATGGACTGGGAAGCGACCGCAGCGCTCTGTGACTCGTTCTTCGCGAGCGATTCTGCAGCACCGTTCACCGACTACAACCATCGGCAGCTGCTTCTGGAACTCCTCGACGATGACCGGGATCCGCTGCGGTGGAGTGCGGCGCGCGTCCGACAAGCGATCGGCGATACACCCTGCTACGACGATTACATTCCGTTAGAAGTCGCGCTCGACGCTCCCGATCTGTTGCGTGCGTTCATCCCATATGTCCACGCTCAGAGCGGGATTCGAGATGAACTGACGTCACGAGTACTCGCGGTGGTCGACGAATTAAGGTCGAGCTACAAGAGGGAGGTATTGCGGGAAGCTCATTGGTGGGATCTCGACGACGCGGTCTAGCGGCGTGGTCGCTTAGGTACGCGACGTTGCGAGCTGTCTCGCGACGGCGCCATAGCGTTCGAAGCGGTCAGGATCGCTGAGAGCGTTGTAAAAGACAACGCGTGTGGCGATTCCGCCGTACTTCTCGATGAGTGCGTCGGCCAAGCCGTCCCACGTGGACTCGACGGCGAACGCTGCGATGTGCTCGTCGGTGATTTGCGCGGCCATGCCTTTGAAGTCACCGGCCTTCTGCTTCTCACGGATCCGCGCGGTGGTGCCCTCGAAACCGGCCTCATCCCAGATGAACGCGTAGTTCGGAGTGCTTCCATAGAAACTCATGCTGGCCCGCACCAGTTCGCGTTCGTTGTGACGCTCCTCGTCGGTGTCGCCGACGATCGTCATGACCGGCACGATCACCGCGATGTCCGACGGTGCTCGTCCGGACTTTGACGCTCCCGCAGCAATATTCGGAAGGACGTGACGTTTGATGTAGCCGATCTCGCCGAGCGGGTGGACATGCACGCCGTCGGCGACTTCACCTGCCATCCGCAACATCCACGGGTTCACCGCGGCCACATCGACTTTCGGATCGGGCGCGTCGATCGGTCCCGGACTCCACTGCGGGGTGATGAAGTCGAGGTCGTAAAACTCGCCATGGTGGTCGAGCGTGCCGGTCCTAAACGCGGCGAAGCACGCTTTCACCGCGAGCACGTAATCACGCAACCGCGGGCCCGGATGTTCGAAGTCCACGCCGTAACGCCGGACGACATGAGTGCGCACCTGCGTGCCAAGCCCGAGCCGAAACCGCCCGTTGGTCGCCTCTTGGAGCTCCCACGCCGTCGCCGCCGTGACGAACGGGCTGCGCGGGAAGGCCACGGCCACTCCGGTCGAGAGTTCAAGACCGGGCGCAGCCTGGGAAGCTAGCGCGGCATTGAGATAGGCGGTACGACCGGTCTCGGTGAACAGCAGACCCGAGAAGCCCGCGTCTTGGGTGCGTCGGGCGAGGTCGCCGATCTTGTTTAACGGCTGCGGAGTAGTCATCGCATCGACATACACGGTGGGAACGGTACGTCGGCTTGAATCGCCATTAGGCGCGATCGATCGGATGTGTTGTCGCGCATATGGGATTGCGACACTGCCCCGCGTTGTCAGTGTGACGTCAGTGGGACGAGGGGCCGAGGCCAACGACAGCAGCCGCGGCACATTGCGCGATGAGCGCACCGGGGACCGCTTGGAGCGACCATGCGGGCTCGTAGCGCGGGCATGGCCCCTGCTCGCTGATTGGTTCGGCGGTGGGCGTCGTCCGGTCAACGAAGAGCAACGGCTGGTCGTCCCGTCCCGCTGAGGTGATGGCCAGCCCATTTTCGAGCCACGCCGCTTCGACGTCCTGAAGCCCGTACGTGATGTCGAGGTGGATTGGAACTGGAGTCGACTGACGCTTCCGGTAATCGCGCAGTTCCCAGGAGTTTCCACCGCCATGAAGGAGCAACAGTCCGTTGTTGGCAGGAGAAACGGGCGATGCTCCAGCAACCTGATCGACGATCTGGCCGTGAGGATCGATCACGAGTGTCACGTCCGTCGGTTTCGCGCCCGTCGGGTGGGCAGTTGTGGAGACGTAGACGTCGGTTCCCGGCGTGAGGTGACGGGTGGCGGGCACGTTGGTGGTGTTCCCGGTGCGTGCGTCGATGACCGACGGCGGTTTCGTGGCGCATCCGACGGTGAACTGGCCGGGAAGGCCTGGGGCAATGGAGTTGCATGAGCTGGGCTGGCTCCACCGCACGTGTCCTGATAGCGGGTCCAGCGAATAGAGTAGTGAGCGATCGGTGACGGCCTCTGCATTGAACACGGTCATTCCGAGTGCGTCGGTTCCGCCACTGGCCCCGTTCAGGTCCCCGGTGTACTCATGGCGCCACATCACCTCGCCTGTACCGCCGTCGAGCGCGATGACAGCGTTTTTCAAGAACAGCACGACGATTCCCACAGTGTCCGCACTGTCACGCCAGACCACTTCGACAGCTTGGAGCTTTGTGCCAGTTCGTGATGCGAAACCCGTTGCGCTCCATCGCTTGTCTCCGGTTGGCCCATCGTAGGCTGTCACCCCGTCGGGCGAGCGAGTGACGAAGCCGTTGCCGACGCGAGCGATGTTGGGATCTGAATCACCGTCAAGGGACACCCGATACCGGACCGGGCCGATGGCGACAGGTGGTGAGGCGGGCGGAGCCGACTTGCTGGTGAGCGCGGGATACCAGACACTTCCTCGATAACCCTCGACTGCTCGATAGACCGGCACCGAGACTGCGACGGCCGCGACGACGAAGACACACAACACCGTCCCGAGATGCGCCTCTCTGACGAAGGCTGTGGTCGCCAGACTCAAAATAGCAGCCGCGATGGCGGCCATCACGGCGGCGACAGCGAGTACCCAGGCCCCGGTCGAGTCCAGAAAAGGCAGCCAGGGGCGGGCCTTGAGCAGATCGCTGATTTTCCAAACGCCCCACGCAGTCAGCCACACGGCAACAAATCCGGTCATTGCGAACGGAACCGCCCACACCGGATTCCGGATGATCAGCCGCAAGCCGAATGCGATGAGCACCAACACCCCGACGGTGAGTGAAACGGCGCCCATGCCTGTCAGCGGATGCGATAGTGCGTCGCTCGAGGAACTGGTCCGCCACATGGCGACAGGGACGATGACCGCTGCCACAGCCGTCGCGATCGCGGCACCTACACCGATTCCCACAAGGATGCTTCGCACCCGGTGAGGCTTCGCTCGGACCTCTTCGTTCATCAGCTTGAAGAGTATCGGGCGTGAACGCATCGAAGTCGCGGCAAATTTGCGACCAACGGTCAAGCCTCAGCACGTGCGATATCGCATGTGATATCGCACTTCGAAACCGTGTGGCCGAAACTCCCGCGTTACTGATGTGACGAATGGGACCCATTGGTTCACCACCGACATGTTCCCGAGAATTCACCCGCAGACCCCCAACCCGTCACCTGCCCACGCAAAGCTCAGCCGACGCATCGGCACAACTGAAGAGGGTGACGAATGAGGAAGGACGCGGCTCGCGCTGCAGCGCTCAGCACGGCAGTGGCGCTGATCCTGGCGGGATGCTCCACCGAGGACCAGAAGGCCGACGAGACGAAGCCGGACACCCCGAAGGCGACGTCGCCGATCGACTGGAACGTCCCAGACGCGGACCGCTACCACCGCACCGCGACCTACCCGGTATACCTCAATAAGCCCGCCGAAGACCCGGTCGACAAGGAAACCGTCGCCGAGATCTCGACCGTCACCCCCGACGGCAACACGGTCATCTACACCGACGCCGCTGCCAAGCGCATCGGCTTCGTCGACATCAAAGACCCCGCCAAACCGGTTGGTCAGGGCACGATTTCACTCGAAGAACTCGGCCACAAAGACGACCAGCCCACGTCGGTGGCGGCCGTCGGTGAGTTCGTCCTGGTCGTCGTCGATACCACCGGCGGTGACTTCGCGAACCCCAAGGGCCGCGTCGACATCGTCCGGATCGCCGACCGCACCCGCGTGCATAGCATCGACCTCGGCGGGCAGCCCGACTCGATCGCCATCAGCCCCGACGGCTCGTTCGCCGCGATCGCCATGGAGAACCAGCGCAACGAGGAGTTCACCCCGCCCGGCAAGGAGGAAGGCGACCTTCCGCAGCCGCCAACGGGATTCGTGCAACTCATCGATCTCAAGGGTGCGCCGAACACCTGGAAACCCCGCAAGGTCGACTTCGATGTCGAAGCAGCGCGGCAAGCCGGCCTCGACACGCCTGAAGATCTCGAACCCGAATACGTCAGCATCAACTCCCGCGGCCAGGTCGCGGTGACGCTGCAGGAGAACAACGGCTTCGCGATCATCGACGGTCGCACCGGGCAGGTGCAGAAAATCTTCAGCGCCGGAAGCGAATCGGTCGAAGGCATCGACACCAAAGAGGACGGCAACCTCGACCAGAGCGGTTCGATCTCCGACACACCGCGCGAGCCCGACGCCATCGGCTGGATCGGCGACGATCATGTCGCGACCGCCAACGAAGGCGACTGGAAGGGCGGCACCCGCGGCTGGACGATCTTCGACGCCAACAGTGGTCAGCCTGTCTGGGATGCCGGCAACTCCTTCGAGCAACTCGCGGTGCGCACGGGTCTGCACATCGAAGGCCGCGCCGAAGCCAAGGGCCCGGAACCGGAAGGCTTGGCCATCACCGAGCTCGGCGGCAAACCGACAGCCCTGATTGCTTCGGAGCGAAGCAATTTCGTCGCCGTCTACGACGTCAGCGATCCGAAGAATCCGGTGTTCCGGCAGATCCTCCCCACGACGCCGGGCCCGGAGGGCGTTCTGCCGATCCCGTCGCGCAACCTGCTGGCGATCTCATCGGAGGCCGACGACGCCGAGGCGCGGGTGCGGGCCTCGGTGAACGTCTACGGGTACGGCGAGCAGTTCGCCGCCGACGGCAAGCCTGCGTTCCCGTCGATCGTCTCCGGCGATGTCGACGGTAAGCCCATCGGCTGGGGTGCGCTCGGCGCGCTCTCGGCCGATCCGGAGAACGAAAACCGGCTCTACACCGCGACCGACATCGCCTATGGCCCGGCCCGCATTCTCGGGATCGACGTGTCGCAGAAGCCGGCGCTGATCGACACCCAATTGGCGATCACCGAAGACGGCAAGCCCGTCACGCTCGACACCGAAGGCGTGTCCGCTCGTCCCGACGGCGGATTCGTGTTGGCCGTGGAGGGCGAGGAAGGTCCCGGCAACCAGCTTGTCTACGTCGCGGCCGACGGCAAGATCGAAAAGCGGGTGCCGCTGCCGCAAGACATCGCGTCGGGGCTCGGCGGGCAGGGCCTGGAAGGCGTTGCGGTCGACGGTGATTCGGTGTGGGTAGCGGTGCAGCGTGAAACCAAGACCGACCCGAAGGGCGTGGTTCGGATCGGTCGTTACACCCCGGACGGGGACAAGTGGGAGTGGTTCGGCTACCCGCTCGACGAGACGAAGGCCGAGGGCGACTGGATTGGCTTGTCCGAGATCGCCGTTCACGACGGTCAGCTGCTGGTACTCGAGCGCGACAAGCTCAACGGTCCCGACGCCCGCGTGAAGGCCATCTATCGCGTCGCCATCCCCGAGGGCGTGGGCTTGACCTCAGCCGGCCAGGCCCCGCAGGTCCTGCAGAAGACGTTGGCCCGCAACCTGTTGCCCGACCTGCAGGCGCCCAACGGATTCGTGCAGGAGAAGGTCGAAGGGTTCGCGATCGCCGGCAACCAGAACCTATATGTGGTCACCGACAACGACGGACTCGACGACGCCAACGGCGAGACGCAGTTCCTCGACCTCGGCCCGGCCGCGGCGGCGCTGAAGGGCTAGAACGGGCGTTGGGTAAACGGGGCCGGAGCTGCTCACCACCGACTTGTCAGTCTCTGGGGACGTACTCCCCAGCAAACCGTCAAGAAATTTGACGGCGCGACAAAGAGGACGCGATGGGGACAGCGAAGAAAGCACCGTGGTGGGCCACCGATCCCGAGCTACAGGTGTTCCTGCGTCAGTCGTACGAGGAATTCGAGCGCGAAGTTGCCGCCCGTGAACCCGTGCCGGCGGACCTCGGGCCAGATCCCGTCATCGCAGATCTGCTGAGCGGGGCAAGCTTGCGCGAACTTGCCCATGCGCGAGACGATCTCGAACGAGCTCAAGAGCATTACGACAACGCCGTATTCGCCGGCCGAAAGGCCGGGCTCTCATTGGGCGAGATCGGCGGGTTGCCCGTGTGATCGCTCAGCCTCACCACTCCCGCGCGATCCGCGCGAATGAGTCGTGCACGGCGCCCCGGCTGACGAGGCGGACGTCCAAGCCGCGGTGTTCGACGATGAGCAGTGCACGCGCGATCGCGTCGTCGATCCAGGCGTCGTGGTTCCCGAAGACGCCGCCTCCCACCCGGGTCAACAGCACGACGTTCGACCTTCCGGCGGGGGCCTGTTCGGCCGCCGAGAGCAGCGTCGCCTCGTAGGTGGCTTCGAGGACGAGTCGCGCGAACGGTTCCCAGTGCGGACTGGGCACACCGTAGGCGACGGGCAGCGCGGAGCAGAACGCCTGGGACACTGCTTGATTCGCGCCCGGAACATCGGTGACCTCGACGTCGCGGTGCAGTCCGATGGCCAGCTTGCCGCGAAGTTCGTCGCGTTCGGTATCCGAGTAGTCGGTCAGCAAGTCGGCGACAGCGCTGAGACCTTGCGGCGTACACAGCGCATACCCGTTGCGCATCTCCCACAGGTCGGCGACCGGCCGGCCCAGCCCGGCTGAGAATGCCGCACCGAGTCCAGCCAATGTATCGAGTTGACGGTCACGGGTCTGCCCGGCTTGCCCGTCGACATCGGCGAAGTAGTTGCGGAAGATGGTCGCCGCGCCGGCGGCCATCGCGCACGCCGGCCCCTGCGTGTGGTCTTGTTCGTAGCGCGTGACGCCGTCTTCGGGCGTGACATGCGGTGACGTCATCTCCAGCACGTTGAACTGCGACGCGACCTGAATGGTGGCGCCGTGAAACTCGGGCGCGGCATGCAACGCGCGGGCGTCGCCGATCAGGGGCCTGACAGTACTGCGTCGCCCGGTCGCCGCGGGTGCGCGGCGGCGGAGCTCCGCCAACGACGGCAGCGTGAGTTCACCGATGCCATAGCGCTTTTCGTTGACGAGGGAGATCAGCGTGGAGCCCTCAACGGTGAGGCGTTCACGAGTTGCGTGGTAGCCGAGCTCGCGGAATCCCGTCAGACGCTCGAACCAATCGACAGACATGCTGGCATCGTCGCATGTGTCGGTCGGCGTCGAGTTTTGGTACCTGTTTAGGTACCAAACGCGGTATTCTCGATGTATGCCTTCGCTGAACATCGAATTTGACGACAAGGAGATGGAGCAGATCCGAGCGGCCGCTCAGGCCGATGATCTGTCGTTGAAGAAGTTCGCGCACGCAGCTGTGATGGAACGCGCGAGCATGCACAAGCGCAGAGTCGCAGAGGCGGCCCGCCTCGTGGCTGAGCGTTCAGCTGAACTCAACCGACGCTTGGCGTGACCGAATACCTGGACCGCGATGACGTTCTCACCGCGGGGTCGATTGCGTTCGGCGGGGAGCTGAAGGTGCGCGACTACGGCTTGCTCGATGCCGCGGTCACTCGTCCGCAAACAACTGTGTTCGGTGTTGATGCGTATCCGGAGATATGGGACAAGGCCGCTGCGTTGTTGCAGTCACTGGCGCGTAATCATGCGCTGGTCGACGGGAACAAGCGCACCGCGTGGGCCGCGGCCTGGACCTTCCTGCATATCAATGGCTTCGAGCTGGCCGCGGACTTTGACGTCGATCGGGCCGAGGACCTCATGAACGAGGTGGCGACACGGGATTGCGACGTGAGCGAAATCGCCGCATCGCTTTTCAGTTTTGCTGCCGAGTGAGGTACCCGCCGATTCCGGGCGGCTATCCCTCCGCGGCCACCAACGATCGCAGCTTGATGTTCGGGTTGTCGCGCTGGAACCCTTCCAGGCGCCACGGCGTCGAGAACAGCACGAGCATCACGCCGTCGGTACGCGTCAAAACCTCTGCTGACACTTGGCGATTCACGAAGTCGGCGTCCTCCGGGTCGACGATCCGCGCGACCTGATAGGGCAGGGACTCCAACGAGATCGGTGCGCTGAGCTCGGTCGCCATGCGGTGCGACGCCACCTCGAACTGCATCGGGCCGACGGCCGCGAACACCGGCGCCTGGTCGCCACGGTTGTCCGAGCGCAGCACCTGTACGACGCCTTCCTGCTCGAGCTGCTCGATGCCGCGGCGGAACTGCTTGTGCTTGCTGGGATCGGTTCCGCGGGCCACCGCGAAATGCTCGGGGGAGAAGCTCGGGATCGGCGGGTACTGTACGGGCACATCGCGATACAGCGTGTCGCCGGGGCGAAGGGCCGCCGCGTTGGCCAACCCGATGACGTCGCCGGGCCAGGCATCGTCGAGCGTCGAGCGCTGCTGGCCGAACACCGACTGCGCGTACTTCGTGACGAACGGCTTGCCGGTGGCGGCATGGGTGAGCACGTCGCCGCGCTCGAACGTGCCCGAGACCACCCGCGCGTAGGCGATGCGATCGCGGTGCGCGGAGTCCATACCGGCCTGCACCTTGAACACGAACGCGCTGAATGGCGCGTCGGTGGCCCGCCGGACGCCGTCGACGTCGACCGCACCGCTGGGCGCCGGGGCAAGCTCGACGAGCACATCGAGCAGCTGGTTCACGCCGAAGTTCAACGCCGCCGACGTGAACAGCACCGGCGACGACTCACCGCTGAGGAACGCGTCCCGGTCGAAGTCGGAGCCGTCGGCCGACAACAGTTCGGATTCCTCGACCGCGGTCTCCCAGTCCACACCGGCCGCGTCCGTCGCGTCCGCCGCGGGAATGTGCTCCTCGGGAGCGGCAGTCGCACCGCCGGCCGTGCGGGTGAACCGGATGTAGTGACCTTTGCGGCGGTCCATCACGCCCTTGAAGTCACCGGCGATGCCGACGGGCCAAGTCAGGGGAGTGGTCCGCAGCCCGATACGTTCGTGAATCTCGTCCATCAACTCCAGGGCGTGGCGGCCGGGGCGGTCCCACTTGTTGATCACCGTGATGATCGGAATGCCGCGATGCTTACAGACCTGGAACAGCTTGAGGGTCTGCGGCTCAAGGCCTTTCGCGGCGTCGATGAGCATCACCGCGCAGTCCACGGCCGTAAGCACCCGGTAGGTGTCCTCGGAGAAGTCGGCGTGGCCGGGGGTGTCGAGCAGGTTGATGACGCAGTCGCGGTACGGGAACTGCAGCGCCGTCGACGTGATCGAGATGCCGCGGGCCTTCTCCATCTCCATCCAGTCCGACACCGTGGAGCGCCGCCCGGCCTTGCCGTGGATCGCGCCGGCCTCGGTGATCACGCGCGCATGCAGTGCCAGCGCCTCGGTCAGCGTGGACTTACCGGCGTCGGGGTGGCTGATGACGGCGAAGGTGCGGCGGCGCTGCGCTTCGGCAGCGATCCGGCCTGCGGACCGGGCATCGGAGGTGGTGGGGGTGTCGAGGGCATTGTCGGTCATCTCGCCAGAAATGGTATGGGCGACCAGGGGTAAATCAGTAATCGGGCGGTGGTTCCGAAGTGCAATATCGCCGGTGATATCGCACTCCAGCACCGCGTACGCACCTGCTGGCCGGTGCTGGTGTGACCATTGTGGTTACCTGAGGTGTCACCTGTACCAGTCCGGAGCCTTCATGAACATCTGCGTCTTCCTGTCCGCCGCCGACCTCGACGCCCGCTACACCGAGCCTGCGCGGGAGTTCGCCGAGCTTCTCGGCAAGGGCGGCCACACGCTGGTCTGGGGCGGATCGGACGTCGGGCTGATGAAGGTCGTGGCGGACGGGGTGCAGAAGAGCGGCGGTCGACTGGTCGGTATCTCCGTCGAGTTCCTGCGAACGAAGGCGCGGGCCGAAGCCGATGAGATGGTGTTCACCGCGAATCTCGGTGAACGCAAGGCCACGCTGCTGGCGCGCTCGGACGCGATGGTCGTGATGGCCGGGGGCCTGGGCACGCTCGACGAGGCCACCGACATCCTCGAACTGCGTAAGCACCGGCACCACGACAAACCGGTGGTGCTGCTGAACACGGCCGGTTTTTACGACGGGTTGGTGATCCAGTTGCGGCGGATGGAGCAGGACGGCTTTCTGCCCGTGGCACTCGACGAGCTGGTGTACGTCACCGATGAGCCGGGCGAGGCCCTCGCGTACTTGGAGCGCGGGTCAGCCTAGGCGCACTTGAGGAGTGGTGCAGGCGCGGTGCCAAGCCGAAATCTGAGGAGCCTGATGAGTTAGTAGTGCGATATCACGGGTGATATCGCACTACTAGACCGTATGTGTGCTTCCTCCGGGGGACTGGTGTGACAGTTGTGATCAAGCAGCCCGGCACGACACCCTGATCACAACGACCCGATCACGACTCGCCCACAGCGCGGAGGCGTTACGGCGGCCAGCCGCCGACCCGGCTACGATTGAGCCACCGATCGGGATCCCGATCAAACTGGCCTTCGCCGAACCACATTGGAGTGATGTTGTCGTCTGTTCGTCGTGCCTGCCTTGCGGCCGCACTCGCTGTGCTCGCGGTCTTGGGTGGAGTCGCCGTCACGGCCTTGCCGGACTGCGGTGAGCACTGCCAGACGGTGGCCAGCCCTCCGCAGGGCGTCCCGCAGCCGTCGCCGACGGAGCCGGCCAAACTCGCGATCACCCCGAAGCCGAACGCCGAAGTCGATCCGCTGGCGCGCGTCATGGTGACGGCCACGACGGGAACCGTCACAAGCGTGAAGATGGTGAACGACACAGGCAAGGAGATCCCTGGCGTCCTGACGCCGGATGCCAAGACCTGGAAGCCGACGACGTCGCTCGGCTATGGCCGCACCTACACGCTGACCGTCGCGGCCAAGGGCCCCGGCGGGATGCCGACGAAGCAGACCTCAACCTTCAGCACCCTGACCCCGGGCTACCAGGCCCGCGTCTACCTCAACGGCACGTCCGGCGCGCCGCTGCAGGACGGCGCGAAGTACGGCGTCGGGATGGTGATCGTCGCGCGCTTCGACGAGCCCGTCACCGACAAGGCCAGCGCCGAACGACGCATGACGGTCACCACCGAGCCGAAGGCCGTCGGCGCGTGGAACTGGATCGACGACCAGACCGCGCACTGGCGCCCGGAGAAGTACTACAAGCCCGGCACGAAGGTCACCGTCAACGCCTCGATCTACGGTGCCCGCCTCGGCGATGACCTCTACGGCGCACAGGACGAGAAGATCTCGTTCACGATCGGTGACTCCCACGTGTCGATCGCCGACGACAAGACCAAACAGGTCAGCGTGTTCGAGAACGGCAAGCTGGTGCGCACGATGCCGACCTCGATGGGCATGGGCGGCACCGAAACCGTCGGCGGCACCACGATGAGCTTCTGGACCCCACGCGGCATCTACACCGTGATGGACAAGGCCAACCCCGTCGTCATGGATTCCTCAACCTACGGCCTGCCCGTCAACTCGCGGCTCGGGTACAAGACGACGATCCCGTACGCGACCCGCATCAGCATGGACGGCATATACCTGCACCAGCTCAACTCGACGATCTGGGCGCAAGGCAACACCAACGTCAGCCACGGCTGCCTGAACCTCAGCGGCGAGAACGCCGAGTGGTTCTACAACTTCTCGGTGCCGGGCGACATCGTCGAGATCCGCAACACCGGTGGCGACCCGCTCAAGCCCGACAACAACGGCGACTGGACCATCCCGTGGGAGCAGTGGCGTAAGGGCAGCGCGCTCGCCTGATGGCGTAGGGCGTCCGAAGAAACTGCCGCGTCCAACCCCTCGGTGCCACCCTTACGCTTGACCTGACACCGGGGGTGACATGGTCTACCAGCAGCCGCCCAAAACCACATGGGCAGAAGCAGCTTCGATCGTCGGTCGGTGCGCGGCCGGAATCATCGGAGTAGCCGCGCTGGTCGTCTGGATGCTCATTGTGTGGATGGTGCTCAGTTCGGCGTACGCGACGGACCCGGCAGAAGATCCGCACGGCTACGGCATGATTTTCGGCGTCCTCGCGTACATACCGTTCGGTCTGGCGTGGGTGCTCGCCCTTCCGTTGGCGTTACCGCGATCGCTGCGGGCCCGGGGTATGCGAATCGCGACGCTGCTGTTCTTGGTCGCGACCGTGCTGGGCGTCGTCGCCCTGTACTTGTCGTGACGTCTACTCGCGCCACACCCGCTCGAACGGCAACCGCCACGCATTCGGCGCGATCAGCTGATGGATGGCATTGGGGCCCCACGTCCCGACGGGGTACATCTTCACGATCGGCGGATCCTCCAGTAGCGGCGCCGACCGCTCCCACAGGGATTCGATGCCCTCGGCCGTCGTGAACAACGTGTGGTCGCCGCGCATCGCGTCGAGGATCAGCCGTTCATAGGCCTCGAGCACATCGGCCGCGGCGCCGCTTTCTTCGGTCGAGAACTGCATCGACAGTTTCTGCAGCCGCATGCCGGGCCCGGGCCGCTTGCCGTAGAACGACAGCGACACCTTCGACTCGTCGGCCAGATCGAACGTGAGATGGTCGGGACCCTGCGACCCGACACCCGAGCCGGCGGGGAACATCGTGCGCGGGGCCTCTTTGAACGCGATCGAGATGATCCGTTGCCCCTCAGCCATTTTCTTGCCGGTACGCAGATAGATCGGCACGCCGGCCCAGCGCCAGTTGTCGATGCCGACCTTGAGCGCGATGAACGTCTCGGTCTCGGAATCCGGTGCGACGCCGACCTCGTCGCGGTAACCCTGGTATTGCCCGCGCACCACCTCGGCCGGGTTGATGGGCAGCATCGACCGGAAGACCTTGTTCTTCTCCTCGCTGATGGCCCGCGGTTCGAGTGCGGTCGGCGGCTCCATGACGACGAACGCCATCACCTGGAACAGATGCGTGACCACCATGTCCTTGAAGGCGCCCGTGCTCTCGTAGAAATTGGCGCGTTGGTCGAGGCCGAGCTTCTCGGGTATGTCGATCTGGATGTGGTCGATGAAGTTGCGATTCCAGATCGGCTCGAACAGCCCGTTCGCGGACCGGAACGCCAGGATGTTCTGTGCGGCCTCCTTGCCGAGGAAGTGGTCGATGCGGAAGATCTGCGATTCCTTGAACGTCCTGTGCACGAAGGCGTTCAGCAGCACCGCGCTTTCCAGATCGGTGCCGAACGGCTTCTCCATCACGACCTTGGCCCGCTTCACCAGATCGGCGTCCTTGAGCATCGTGATGACGGACTGGGCGGCCTTGGGCGGCACCGAAAGATAGTGCAGCCGACGGGCATCGGCGCCGAGCTCGGCTTCTGCGGCGGCGACGGCAGCGGCCAGGGCCTGCGGGCCTGCGCTCTGCGGAACGTAGTGCACCTTGCTCGCGAAGCTCGCCCACTGCTCATCGGTGGGCTTGCGGGAGGCGAACTGGTCGATGGCCTCTTTGGCGTGCTTGAGGAACTGCTCGTCGGTGAAGTCCTCGAGCGACGTCGCGACCACGCGAATGTCGGGGCTGAACGTCGACTGCTCCAGATAGGCCAGGCCGGGCAGGAGCTTGCGTTTTGCCAGATCGCCGGTCGCGCCGAACAACACGATGATGTGCGGCGGCAACGCCTCGTTGTCGTGCCGCAGCGGGCGGGAACCGGGGGCCGGATAGGCGATAGATGACGCTTTGTCAGGAGCCACGTCCCGAATACTGGCACTCGGTCATGCACTGGTGGCGTCGGTTGGGTTAACTAACAGCCCACTCCTGAGCGGGCGATCAAATACAGCGACGACGCTTGTTAGCGATCATTCTGTCCTCACCTGCGCGTTCACCGCCGTAGAGCCCGGAACGCGCAAGCGATGCGCGAAAATCGCCAGCTGAATGCATTCACCAAGCTCAGCTATACATTTTGCCGCGAAATTGTTAACCAAACTAGTGCGCGATCTGCCTGTGATTCAGCCCACGAAGGATGTACATTGTGACCGCAGTCATAGAAAGGGCAGGTCAATGGTCGGAGCATTTGTAGGCGTATTGATGCTGGTGCTCGGCATCGGTGCGATCGCTGGTGTTGTCGTGGCCGTCGCGATGGGCTTGCCCACCCTGGCCATTGCGATCGGACTGATCTCCGGCGCGTTCTTCGCGGGGAAGGCCGTCTAAAGCCTCAACCGCGCCCGCAGGCCGGTCGCTCGGACGGCCTGCCGGTCGATCGCCGCGCGCACTTCCGATTCGGCGCCGACGACGCGTACTCGCGT
This sequence comes from Mycobacterium venezuelense, assembly GCF_054919535.1. Classification (NCBI taxonomy): domain Bacteria; kingdom Bacillati; phylum Actinomycetota; class Actinomycetes; order Mycobacteriales; family Mycobacteriaceae; genus Mycobacterium; species Mycobacterium venezuelense. The sequence continues at coordinate 69,488 of NZ_JBONDW010000023.1, read as the reverse complement.
CCTCGCCCGTGTCACCGCGGTGTAGAACAGCTCACGCGTCAACAACCGCGAGTCCTCCGACGGCAGTAAGACAGTCACCTCATCGGACTGACTGCCCTGAGACTTGTGGATCGTCATCGCGTGCATGGTCTCGACCTCGGTGAGCCGGCCGGTCGCGAACGATCCCAACCCGCCGACGACGGCACGCATGCCGTCCGGGGTGGCGACCGTGACGCCCGCGTCGCCGTTGTAGAGCTTGAGGCCATAGTCGTTGGCCGTCACCAGGATTGGGCGCCCGATGTACCACGAGCCCCACAGTGGCTCGCCGGTCTCCTCGGTGAGCCAACGCTGAACCTGACGGTTCCAGTGCGTGACCCCGAATGGCCCGCGGCGATGCGCGCACAGCAGACGATGCTCGTCAAGCGTCGACAACGCCGTGCGCGCGTCACCGAGTATCGCGGCCTGACGCAGCTGAAGTGCATGCGGGACAAGCACGTCCCGCAACCGTTCGGTCGCGTCGTCGCGCACCCATTCGATGTGCGGACCGCCGGCCGCGAGCACCTCGATTGCCGACGACGCGTCCCCGGCTCGGATGGCCGACGCCAACGCGCCGATCGATTCACCGAACCGATGCGAGGTCTTGAGTGCCGCCACGCCGCGCGAACCGAGGCCGTCGACAAGGTCGGCCAGCACCGCGCCCGCCTCGACCGAAGCCAACTGATCGGGATCGCCTACGAGCAGCAGGCGCGTCTGCGGGCGCACGGCCTCCAACAGCCGGGCCATCATGGTCAGCGACACCATCGACGTTTCGTCGACCACGATCACGTCGTGCGGCAACCGGTTCGCGCGATGATGCCGAAACCGCGACGACGTATCGGGCCGCGGGCCGAGCAGCCGGTGCAGTGTGGTGGCCTGCAGACCCGAAAGCCGCGACCGGTCCACGGCATCGAGCCGGTCCACCTCCAACTGCACGGCCTCCTGCAACCGCGCCGCGGCCTTGCCTGTCGGCGCGGCCAACGCGATCCGCAGTGGCGGCCGGCCCGCCAGCGCGGCCTGCTCGGCGAGCAGTGCCAGCAGGCGCGCGACCGTCGTCGTCTTACCGGTGCCGGGCCCACCCGTCAGCACCGTCAACCCCTGTGACAGCGCGACATTCGCCGCCGCGCGCTGCTCCTCGAAGCCCGCGGGGAACAACCGCGTCACGTCCGGTGCGGCACTCTCCGTGCGTGCGCCGACGAGGGTCAGCACGTCATCGCACACCTGCTGCTCTTCGAGCCAGTACCGGTCGAGGTACAGCAGATCACCGAACAGCCGCAGCACCGGGGGAGTGCTCAGCAGTGGGCTCGCCCGGACCGCTGCCAACCACGCCTCAGGATCCGGCCACGGCAACGACGGTAATTCGACCTGCTTGGCCACCGACCGCAGATCCACACACACCGAACCGCCCCGCAGTGCGCGCACCGCCAACGCAACCGCGAGCTCGACGGACTTGTCCGGTTCTTTGGCCAGCGCCGTCAACCGTTGTGCGACATGCACATCGGCCGGCTCGAGGATCTCGGCGAACGCGTCAAGCATCGAGCAGCTCCGAAAGTGCGACGACCAACGCCGGGGGTGGTTCCCAGCTGAACACGCCGGCGGGGTGTCCGTCGACGACGGGCGTCGCCGCCCCGCACATGCCTCGCACGAACAGATACATCACGCCACCCAGATTCGCGGCCGGGTCATAGCCCGGCAGCCGCCATGTCAAGAAGCGGTGCAGCACAACGCTGTACAATAGGGCCTGCAGCGGGTAGTCCGAGTGCAACATGGCCTCGACCATGCGCTCGCGGCCGTAATCCGCGGCCGTCAGCGATGCATCTCCCGTGCCCAGCCAGTTCGTCTTGTAGTCGACGACCACGAACCGGGAGTCGAGCCGCAGCACCGCGTCCACCGAACCGGACAGATAACCGCGCAACGGCTGGCTGCCCAGTACACCCACCGACAACCGGTCGGCGTACACGGCCATCGGGTCGTCAGCGGGTAGATGCTCCCGCAGCAGGGCTCCGACATCGGATAAGCGCGCGAACGATCCGCCCCGCAGATCACCGCCGGCCATCGGGAACTCGAAATCCAGTTCGCGCAACCGGTCCCGCAGGCCGATCTCGCGCAGTGTCACGCCGGGTGCCAGCGGTCCCAGCGGCGTGTCATGCATGGGGATGAGCGCCGCAGCCAGCTCGGCTGCCTCCAGTTCGAGAGGCCAGCGCGCCGCGTGCACCTTGATCTGATCCTCGAGCTCGGCGGCGAGATCCGGTGCGAACGGGTCGGTTGTTTCCAGCACCGCATGCACGAGCGATCCGAACGCCGCGCCGGTGGGCATGGACGCCATCGGTGACGGGACATCGGCACCCTGTGCGGGGGCGACGACGGGTATGTCGTCAGCTTCGTCGGTGAGCTCCATGACCTCGGGCTCACTGGACACCCCGGCCGTTTCGGCGGCCCGCAGCAGGCCCGAGTACGACGTGCGCCGCCACGCCGTATCGATCGCGCGGTGAAAATGCCGAACAACCAAGTCTTCTCGTGGGACTTCGGGCGGTACCGGCGTGAACGTGCCGATGACAGACTCCTCGAGCACGGGTCCACCCACCCACGCCCGTAGCCGCTCCAGCGCCTCCTCGTCGGACACCTTGGCGGGTACACACCTGTCGGGAACCGCGGACTCGCCGGGCGCCCGGCCCCGCAACAGCCGCGACAGGCCACCGTTGGGCTCGTCGTTCGACGGCGCCCACCACGCCACCACCTGGGACTGCGCGCGCGTCATCGCCACGTACGTGAGCCGGCTGTCGTCGGCCGCGGCCTCGGCACGGCCGGCCCGCGCGACCGCCGGATCCACACCGCCGATATGGAGGCAGCGTTTGCCCTCATCGTGGAACAGCACCAGATCCGGTTCGGGGACATAGCGGTTGAACGCGAACGGCAGATACACGATCGGGAACTGCAGGCCCTTGCTGACCCACACCGTCATGATCTGCACGGCGGCCGCGTCGCTGTCGAGACGGCGATTGCGCTCGGACTCGCCGCCGCCCTCCGAACGCTGCGTACGCAGCCAGTCCCGCAACGCGGGCAGCCCGAAACCCTGCCGGTGTGCGGTGTCTTGCAGCAGCTGCGTCATGTGCGCGAGGTCGGTCATCAGGCGTTCCCCGCCCTGCCATGACAGCACGCGCTTGCCCATGCCTGCGAGTTGCGCGGCCTCGAAGATCGCCGCGACCCCACGCTCACGCGCATGCCCGGCCCATGAGCGCAGCGTGTCCGCGACACGGTCGGTCAGCGCGTCACCGCCTGCGGCAAGGGATTCGGCGGTTTCACCGAAGAACATCGTGGCCGCGGCGGCGCGGACCAGGCCGGGCCGGTGTGGCTGGTCGAACGCCTCCAGCAGATACAGCCAGTCCTCGGCGGCCTCGGAATTGAACACGTCCGAATCGCCGGTGTAGACCGCCGGGATGCCGGCCTCGATCAGCGCGGTGTGGCACGCGCGGGCATCTTTGTGGGTCTCGGTGATGACGGCGATGTCGCGTGCTTCGACTGGCCGGTCACAGAAGGTGGCGCCGCTGGTCAGCAGCGCACCGATGTCGGCGGCGAGGTCCTTGCCGATGTGGGTGCGCAGCTCGGCGATCGGAATCACCCTGGTGCCGCCGCGTTTTCGCGTCACGACCCGCAACCGGAACGGATCGTTGCGCGGCGCGCCCGCCAACCGGTGGCCTTGGTGATGGGCCTGCACGTCGTGCACGACGATGTCGGGGCCACCGAGCTCGGCGCCGCGCAGCACCGCCTGCAGCCGATCCACGAGCGCGCTGTCGCTACGCCAGTTCGTGCCGAGCGTTTGCTTGTCACCCGCGGTCGCGGCGGCCCGCAGGTATGTGTCGATGTCCCCGCCGCGGAACGCGTAGATCGCCTGCTTGGGATCACCGATCAGGATCAACGTCGCGTGCCCGGAGAACGCCCGTTCGAGCACCTGCCACTGCACGGGGTCGGTGTCCTGGAACTCGTCGACCATCACGATCGGCCAGCGCTGCTGCATCCGCACCCGGGCTGCGGAGTCCTCAGGCGTCAAAGCATCGGCCAGCCGGGTGAGCAGATCGTCGTAGCCCAGGATGCCGCGACGGCGCTTGCGGATCTCCAACTCCGACAACACATTGCGCGCGAACGCGAGCCGGACCGCGGCCGGCGAGTCCGGGTCGGGGTCGAGCGGGCGGAGTTCGGTGGCCGGGTTGTTGACCACCACGCGGGCCAGCTTGAGCGCATCGGCGTAGCCGAGTTCCGGATCGTCGCGTTGCGTACCGAAGTGTGCGAGATAGAGGTCGTCGACGATCTCGCACACCAGCTCGTCGAGGCTTTCTACGAGCGTCACGCCGGAGTCGCTGTCCCCGGCCACGCCAAGCGATTTGAGCACGATCTGGCAGAACTGATGCGTGGTCGCGATGGTCGCGGCATCGAAACCCGCCAGTGCGTCACGCAGCCGCTGCCTGCGGGCCTGCTGGTCGGTGGCGACGAGGTACACCTCGAGATCGTTGGCGGCGCGCGCCGGGTCCTGGAATGCCGCGAGCGCGTCGACGATCTGGCAGCGCACGCGTTCGCGCAATTCCTGGCTCGCGGCCCGGCCGAACGTTATGAGCAGCATCTGATCGAGCGTCGCGGCGCCCTCGGCCACCAGCCGCGTCACCAGACCGGCCAGCGCGAACGTCTTGCCGGTGCCGGCGCTGGCCTCCAGCACGGTCGTCGTATTGCGGGCGGGCAGCGGCCCGAGCAGGTCGAAAGTCTTCACCGGGGCGGCCTTTCGGCGCGCAGCATCGGCAACCACAGGCGTTCGGCGTACTCACCCAATCCGACCAGGCGGCTCAGCGGGGCGCCACGGCCCCACGCCCGTACATGCGCGGGTTGCTCGTCCTCGCCGGGATACCTGTTGCTGCGCCAGCGATATTCGGCTTCACGCTGCGGGTCGTCGCCGGCGTGCCGGGCCGCCGCCCACGCATAGGACGTCTTGACGGGCAATGGCAGCGGTTCACGCCGGCCCGCGTCATAGATCGTCACCAGATCGGCGAGCAATTCGACCGGATCGTCCGGTCGGCCCAGGCCCTCGACCCGCGGTGAACTGCCGCGTTTGGGCCTGCCGATGCACACGGCCGACCAGTCGCGGTCCGGATAGCAGGCGGCCAACGCCAGCAACGGAATCCACGACTGCAGCAGGTGCTTGCCGTCGAGCTTGGAGTACGTCACCGACACCAATCGTTCCCCGAATACGGGCGAGACCGTTCCGGTGAGCCGGCGCTCGGACCCGAGCTCGACATCGACGTCATAGGCCTGGCCGTCGGAGTCGCGGTAACGCAACGCCTCGGTGGCCAGCAGTGCGCATTGGTCGCGCAGGGCGAGGGCCCGGCGCCAGCCGAGTTGGCCCGGCGGCAGGGTGCCGCGGCGCCACTCAGCCTGCTGGGCGTCGGCGGGCGTCATGCCGCGCAGGATGTCGCCGAGCATCCGGTCGCCGACGGTCCATTCCTCCAGAGCGTCGATGTCGACGGGCATCTCGTCGGACACCCCTTCGACATCCCATGGCAGCGTGTAATCCAGTGACCGGAAGAAGCCCTTGACGGGGTCGTTGAAGAACCGGGTGAGATCCTCCAGCGCGACGTCGTCGGCGGGGGGAGGTGGTAGCGGGCCCGCGAAGAACGGCGGCCGCTCGGCCCGCTGCCCGCTGCTGGCCCGCGCCGCGGTGAGTGCGGTCGGGTCGAACGTGAACGGTTCGCCTGGCACCATCTCGCCGGGGATGACGTTGCGAATGTCGAACGGCTGCAAGGGATGTTCGGTCACCACGTCGACGGGCTGCTCGGTGGTGATGCTGAGCGTGTCGAGTAGTTCGGCGAGGGGCACCGCCGGTGGTCGGGGCTGCCCGGAGTATTCGTTGGCCCCGGTGTAGGTGACGACGAGCGTCTGGGTGGCCGCCCCGATCGCGTCGAGCAGCAGCTGGCGATCCTCGGAACGGATGTCGCGCTCACCCGTCATCGGATCACGCGCGAGCGCGTCGTCACCGTCGATGACCCCGAGCCGCGGGAAAATCCCGTCGTCCAATCCGATGAGGCACACCACGCGGTGCGGCACCGAACGCATCGGCACCATCGTGCAGACGGTGAGCGTTCCGGTGCGGAAGTTGGCGCGAGTGGGGCGGCCGGCAAGATGCCGGTCGAGCAATGCGCGGATGTCGCTGAGCCGCAACAACGTCTGCGTGGTCCCGGCACTTTCGGCGATGCCGGCGAACTCGCGCTGCACCTGTGCGGCGGGCCACTCCTCGTCAGCGAGCGCGAGCGCGTCGATGCCGGCCGTGAGTGCGGACAGCCAGTCGGCCAAGGGGTGGCTACCGCTGAGCTGATGGACCGCTTGGCGCAGTTTTTCTACATAATCGGCGAACCGGCCCGCGAGCTCGACGCGGTTACTGCTGACGTCGTCGAGCGGCAGCGTGGTGTCGAGCCACGCGTGGGAGTCGTCGGACATCGCGACCCCCGCCAGCACGCGGTCCATACCGAAGCGCCACGTGTTGTGCAGGAACTCCACGCCGTAGGGGCGGCGGTGCTCCTGGTCGAAGCCCCAGCGGATGTTGGCTTCGCGCACCCACGCCGTGATCGCGTCGAGGTCGTCGTCGGTGAACCCGAACCGGGCACGCACCGGGCCGGACTCGGCGAGGTTGAGGACTTCGCTCGCGGTTGCCCGCCCGCCGGCCAGCACGAGCAGTTGTGCCGCCACCGACAGCAGCGGATTTGTCTGCACGAGTGCGCGATCCGCGAGCCGGACCCGCAATCGGTGCGCCGGGTGGGCGCCGTGCACCACATCGCCGAGCCCGAATCCGGCCGTGATCAACGGTGCATACGTTTCGATGTCGGGGCACATCACGAGGATGTCGCGGGGTTCGAGCGTCGGGTCATCGGCCAGCAGGCCGAGCAGCACTTCGCGCAGAACGTCGATCTGCCGGGCCGGGCCGTGGCAGCTGTGCACCTGCACCGAGCGGTCGTAGGGGCGATGCACGCGCCCGGCCGGCCGAACCGCGTTGGCCGCGATGTCGGACTGCAACCAGCCCAGCAGCGTGTCGGGATGGTCGGTGCCGCTGAGAAAGTCGTCGGTGTCGGCGACCGGCAGCGTGCGTTGCAGTTCGCGGAGGTCACGGCCGAGCGTGGCCAGCAGCGGATGGCCGACATCGCGATGGCTGGTGTCCTCGCGGCGGGGGAGCGCGCCCTTATGCCCGGCCAGCGACTGCCACAGGTTGTCGCTGGGATGGGGCAGCCACAGGTGCAGATCGTGGTGCGTGGCCAGCGCGGTCAGCAGCTCGACCTCGGTAACGGGCAGCCGGGTGTGGCCGAACAGTGACAGCCGCTGCGGCAGGTCGGAGGGTGATTCCTGCAACCGGGCAAGCGTTTTCGCGTGCCGGACATGAGGCGGGTCGGCGTCGACGCGTTTCACCAGGGCATGCCACAGCGGTGCCTGCCAGGACAAGTCGTCGGGCACACCCGCCCAGTCGACCAGGAGTTGCGGACGCTGCCGGGCGTAGGACGCGAACAACCCGGCCAGCCGCCGTGCGACCGCGTATCGCCGGCCTTGCCGCAGTGCGTGCTCCTCACCCATTTCGAAATGCCCGAGATGGGTGGCGAGCGTCGCACACCACGGTTCGTCCAGGCTTTCGTCGATCACCGCGAGCAGCGGCCACACCATGGCGTCGGGGGACCAGGGATCCTCGTGGGCCGTGCCCGTGAGCTCGGCGATGAGTGAGCGGGGGTTGCGGAACTCGACCGCGGCACACACGCCGAGCCGATTCGACAACCGTTGGCTGAGCCAGCGTTCGACGCCCTTGGCCGGCACCAGAACGAGTTCCTGCGCGAACGGATCAGGTGGTGGATCCGCGAGCAGCGCGCCCAGCCCGTCGGCCAGCAGATCGGTGCGCTCGGCCCGGTGTAGGTGCAGTGCCATCGACACCCACCCTATGAGACCGGCCTAGGAGTGCCACGATCTTTGTACGGCCAGCGTGACCACCAACGTCAACGCCGCGGCGATGACGAACGCCACCCGGACGTTGAACAGGTCGGCCGCGCCGCCGAGCAGGGCGGCCGCAAACGGGCGCGAGCCAAGAAACCCGACCAGCCACAGCGCCATGATGCGACCACGCAGTTCGTCGGGGGCACGCTCCTGAACCACTGTGCTCAAGCCCGTCATCGCCCAGCCGAACCCGAGCCCCGCGATCGCGAACCCCGCAAGCGCGACCGGCGTGACCGTGCCCGCAGCCAGTAGTCCGCATCCGATGACGAGAAGCCACAACCCGATCGATGACACCCGCGCCGACTCCAGCCGACCGCGCATCACGGCCAGCACGGCCATGCCCAGCGCCGCGCCGATTCCGAATGCCGCCGACAACCACCCGACCAGGCGGGTACCGCCGCCGAGGTCCTCGGCCATCGACGGCGTGAGGGTGATGGAGGGGTCGGACGCGAACCCGACGGTCGTCACCGCGAGCAGTGCCAGCAGCAGCGGCCGATCGCGCCACACGTAGCGCAGAGCCGCCCGGACCCGGTAGTCGCCGTCGGGGCTGCGCTCCGGGCGCGTCGGGAAGGTGACGATGACGAGGAAGATCGCAAACACGAGGTGCAGGCCCGCGCTGATCGCGAAGCCCGGCGCCGCACCGAGATGCGCGGCCAGATACGCGCCGATGGCCGGGCCGAGGATGCGGCCGATGGTCATCGGAATGCTGTTGAGCGCCATGGCCGTTGGCAGCTCACCGTCGCGGATCAGGCTCGGCACGATCGACTGCATGGCCGGGCCACCGATCACGAATCCGAAGCCGACGAGCGTCGAACCCACGAGCACCGGTACCGCGACGGCGCTGCCCTGCAGATCCGGCGCGACGCCCAACCACACGGCCGTCGATCCCGAACCGGCGATACACAGGAGACGACCCAACAGAATCTGGCGCGCCGGATTGCCGACGTCGGCCCATTTGCCGCTGGTCGGGCTGAGGATGAGCTGGGGGAGGAACTGCGCGACACCCACGAGGCCGACCATGACGGCCGAGTTCGTCGCGTTGAAGATCACGATGGCCGCGACGATGCCGTGCGTCCACACCGCGACGACCGAGAACATCTTGCCCCAGAACAGCGCCCCGAACACGGGGTCGAACATGAGGCGCAGTGCGCCGCGCGGTCGTGCGGTCACCTCGGCCGTCACGAGGCGACTCCGCGTTCGAAATCGGTGACGAGCCGCTCCAGCAACTCGACGAGGGTGTCGACGTCGCTATCGGACCAGTGGGCAACTGTCTCGGCGACCATGTCTCTGCGCCGCGCGGTCACTTCGGCCAGCGCGTCACGGCCTCGGTCGGTCAACACCAGCACGCACCGTCTCTGGTCCTCGGCGGACAGAGTTTTGGTCAGCAGGCCGGCCGTGACCGCACTCGTGACGGTGCGGCTCGCGGTGGAATGTTCGACGCCCATGTATTCGGCGACCTCGCCGATCGAGGCGCCCTGGCCGGTTCTCTCGCGTTGTTCGACGGCGCGGAGCACGCGCAGCGTCGACAGGGTCGGCACCGTGGTCGCGGCATCGATCAGACGGCGTCGCCACCCGGGACGCTGCCGCACGGTGTGCACGCGCACCAACAGTTCGTCGAGTCGGTTGTAGCGAGGCACGTTATATGCATAGCACATGCATATATTTGGGCTATTTTCGGGCTGCGCGAAATGCTTCACAAGCCGGTTGCCCCGCGTTTGTGACGTTGTGGCGGTCCGGGCTCCACATTTCCGCCGTGGCGTCACAAACGCGAACGTGTCAGTGGGGGTCGGCACACTTCGGCCATGGGGGAGCCATTCATCGGAAGTGAGGCGCTGGCCGCCGGAACGCTGACGAGGCACGAATTGCGGACCCGATTCGTGGCGGTGCACTATGACGTCTACGTACCGAAAGGCACCAGGCCCACCGCCGTGTTGCGGGCAAAAGCAGGCTGGCTGCGGTCACGACGGCGCGGCGTGCTGGCGGGATTCTCAGCCGCAGCATTGCATGGTGCCCGCTGGATTGACCCCGCGCTACCCGCCTACATCATCGGCGACAATCGACGGCGGGCCCGCGGAATCGTCACGTGGACCGATGCGATCGACGATGACGAAATCTGCATGATCGGCGCTATGCGACTGACCACCCCGGGGCGTACCGCGGTCGATCTGGCGCGCAGGTTTCCCGAGGACAAGGCGGTGGCGGCCATCGATGCCCTAGCCAGAGCCAGACGATTGAAGGTGGCCGACATCGAGCTGGCGGTGCAACGTTATGCGGGGCGTAAGGGCATCAAGCAGGCACGCACCACGATCGCACTGGTGGACCCCGGCGCGGAGTCGCCGCAGGAAACATGGTTGCGGCTACTGGTCGTTCGGGCGGGCTATCCGACGCCGGAGTCGCAGTATCCGGTGTGCAACGAATACGGCGCCCTGATCGGCGAAGTGGATCTTGCCTGGCCGGATTTGAGGATCGCGCTCGAATACGAAGGGGCGCACCACACCGATCCCGAGATCTTCCGCAAGGACATCGCTCGCATCGACGAGATGATCGAATCGGGCTGGATCGTCATTCGCGTCACCCGCCGCGATGGTGCGGCCAATGTGCTTGGCCGGATAGCCAAAGCGTGGGGTGCGCGCTGCGACCGCCCCTAACCGGCGAATTCGGTTGCCAGCCCGTCGATTCCCGCCCGAATCGCTGTCACGGCGTCGGCACGTGCCTTGAGCTTGCTGGCCACGTGCGCAGTGGTGTGCAGCGTGGCCGCGGCTTCGGCGGCGACCTCCTGAGCGCGCGCCAGCACCGCATCGTGTTCGACGATTTCGTCCAGCCAGCCGCCGGCAATTGCCGCGTCGCCTGCGAACGTCGCAGCCATCGAGATGCCGCGCTGGAACGCCGCACGCGTCAACCGCATGCGCATGATCTCGATCGCGGCCACGGGCAGCGTCATGCCGATCGCGACCTCGTTGGCCTGGCATCTCGATTTCGGCGAACCGACGCGGTGGTCGCCCGAAAGCAGCAGAAACGATCCCATCGCGATCGCCGGGCCCGTCGCGGCCATGATCACCGGGACCGGGAACGTCAGGCAGCGCACTGCCAACTCGAACCCGCCTGCCAGCATTCCGAGCGCGGCATCGGTATCGCCCGAGGCGAACACGCTCAGATCGAACCCGCCGCTGAACACCCGCGAATTGCCGGCCAGCACAAGGGCTTTCACCTCACCGCTACCGGCGGCCTGCGCGGCCTGGTCGAGCGCGGCGTTGATCTCGAGCTGCATGGCCGGAGACAGCGCATTGACCTTGCCGTCGTCGACCGTGACTGTGGCGACGGATTCACTCAGCGCATAGCTCACCAGGCTGCTCATTGGAGAGATGGTACGGACTCATTCCGCGCGGTGGCGACGCCCGGTGCGCACCGGCGGCGGGTTGATGAGATCGGTCTCGGGATCGTCGTCGTCGAAGTCTTCGTCGTCGTCCTCGTGGGTTGCGTCGTAACGGCTCTTCCACCGCTCGCGCACCTCCGCGCCCAGCGCCTTGATCCGGTTGATCTCGGAGCGAAGCGTCTGCTCGTCGGTCTCCTTGGCCGCGTACTGGAAATACGCGAGCACGCCGCGCAGGAGCTCAAGCTTCTGCTTCTCCTGTCGCGCGCGATCATGCGTCGTCAGCAGCTCCATGCGGTCCACCGGCGGCAGCGTCGCCCAATCGAGTACCGCGGTGTTGCGGAACTTCTTACCGGTGGACTTGCCGCCCGTGACCGGCTCGTCGTAATAAGTGATCGCGCCGTCGAACCGGGAGGCGATCGCCTCGCCGAGCTGCTTGCGGTCCAGCGCGGAATCCCAGACGATCCGCCACTCCTGCGACGGCGCCAGGTACGGGATCTCGGCGGGCAGATTCAGCGGGACGATGTCGACATAGTTGTCGTCGTAGGAACTTTCGTACTTGCCGACCGTCGGAGGGTTCGCGAATTCGAACCGCAGGCCGTATGCCGGGCGCTGGCCGTAGTTGCGGATCACGAGTTCGACGAGATGCCAGTCCGAGCTGCTGGGCTCCATGAACATCGCGACGTTGGGCTGAGTGAGTTCGGCCCGGCGTTCCTTGGCCTTCAAGAACTGCCGCCACGCGTAGATCAGCGCGACGATGACAACGGCAATGGCAACCCATGCCGCGAGCGCTGTCCACGCACCCGGGTCAAAACTAGCCAACTCGCGCCCCCGATCCGCGATTGAGTCAAAAATCCCCACCAAAGGCTTATATCACGGACCGAGACCCCCGGCAGGGGTCATGCACAGCAAACTTCGACGGGCTACGAGGCGGCCGCGGTCAGAACCTCGTCTTCGACCGGCGCCTCGACCGCGGTGGGCACCAGTCGCTCGCCGCGCGACAGCCAGTCGGTGTCGGCCCACTCGATGCGGGCAGGCAGTCGCCGCCAGTACTGCGGATGCGACCGCAGATAGACCTCGACGCTGGCGTGCACCCTGGCGTCGAGGGGCGGCCGGCGTATCCCGAAGGTCTGGGCGGATCCGGCGAGGGCGTCGACGTCATTGGGCGACGAATCGCGTTCGCGAACGTGCAGGCCCGCGTCGACCGCGCCGTCGATCATCCAGTCCAGCGCGATATCGGCAAGAGGCCAGCATGCCCCGGCGCCGCCGGCGATATCGCAATGCGCACCGCGGAACCACACCTCATCGAGGCGGTTGTCGCGCCGCATCGCGCGGCGCCCACCGCCGACAGCGACCGCGTGACGACCCGTCTCGACGTTGGACAGCAGACCCGCGGTGCCACGCACGCCGGGAATGGCCTTGGCGTCCCACATTCCGAGGAACCGCACCGGCACGACGGCTTCCTCGTCGCCGAGTAGTTGAGCGGTGAGCCTGCTGACGCGTTGCCAATCCTGTGGTGTGCGCGTCGTGCGCGGAAGCACATACGTCGCCAGTGCGTAGTCGAGCAGCTCATCGGACCGGCTCGGCAACAATCCGACCGTCCCGAGCAGCGCAGCCAGTTCGCATGCGCGGTGACCGCCGTACCCGCCGCCGAACAGGAAGAGGTGATCGCCGGGTTCCCAAGTGTCACGGAGGAAGTCGTAGGCCTCGACGATGGCCGACCGGGCTTCGCCGACAGCGTTGCCGCGGCGATGTAACGAACGTCTTGTGCCTGGCGTTGCTCCAGAGCCGGGGTGATACCAGCTGAGTTGGTCAGAACCGTCCAGCAATCCGAAGATCACCTCGGTGTTCGTCGCGTCTCGCGAACCCGGATGCTCATCTGTGTGGTCGAAGCACAGCACAATATTCTTCACGACGACCCCCGGCGGTCGGACAAAAAGGCTTACTGAAACAGTTTGCCGGGTGTGGGTGGCAGTGTCCTGAGTATTGCACTACTTGATCCGCTGACCTGGACGAATTCTTGCGTAGTCAACGGTGTGAACAACGAAATCAGTGGCAGTAGCGCCGATGGGCAGAGGAATTACCCCGTCGTCAGCGCGGCCCGAAAACGGATTCCGCAATATAGAGCCGCGAAGTGTGCGTTATGCGCCCATCAGCATGCGCCACTGCTCGAGATTTGACGCTCGATACACGTAGTTGCTGCGCTTGACTTCGTCGAGTGGGGCGCTCGGCTCGGTCGAGTACCAGTGGCCCGGGTACACCGTCGGGTCACCGGGAAGCTGGGCCAGTGCCTGCAAGCTGCGGAACATGTCGTCGACGTCGCCGCCGGGAAAGTCGGTGCGGCCGCAGCCGTCGAGAAACAGGGTGTCGCCCGCGACCAGGCGCCCGTCGAGCAGGAAGCACTGACTGCCCGGCGTGTGGCCCGGGGTGTGCAGCAGCTCGATGTCGACGGCGCCGACGCTCACCTTGTCGCCGTGCTCGTGGCGGGTGAGGTCGCTCATCGAAATGCCGGTGACCCGCGAAACCCAGTCGGCCTCATGGGTGTTGACGTGTACCGGCACGCTCTCGCGCTCCAACAGCTCGGCCAGGCCCTTGAGCGTGAAGCCCATCATCGAGCCGCCGACGTGATCGGGATGGTGGTGGGTGACGAGCACGCCCGACAGGTGCATGCCGTCGGCTTCGAGCGCATCGACGAGATCACCTGCCGCGTACGCCGGATCGACGAGCACGGCGTCGCCGGTTTCCCGATCGCCGATGAGGTAGGCGAAGTTGCGCATCTGCTGGGCGATCATGTCGTCGGCCGCGAAGTCGCGGCCCGAAAGCAGCTGGCGGAAGTACAAGCGGTCGGCCATGCGCCCACACTATTGGCCGCGCCTGCCGAGCCATACCCGCAGGTCTAAAAACCGCACGTCACGGGGTGTTTAACAGCACACGCCAAAAAGTCGCATCTCAAATGCGGAATTACTAGCGTCTGAGTCATGCACTTGACCCGGTTCACCGACCTAGGACTGCGCACGCTGATGCTGCTGGCCTCGGGTGAGTCCGAGGACCGGCGCGTCACCACCCGCACGATCGCGAAGGGCGCCAACGCGTCGGAACATCATGTGGCCAAGGCGGTCTCGCGGCTGGCCGAGCTGGGCATGGTCTATGCGCGGCGCGGACGAGTCGGGGGACTTGTACTCACCGAAGCGGGCCGGACCGCTTCGATCGGCTGGCTCGTGCGTGAACTCGAAGGCGATCGCGAGGTCATCGAATGCGGCGGCGACAATCCTTGCCCGCTGATCGCGGCCTGCCGACTGCGCCGCGTCCTGGCCGACGCCAAAGAGGCCTTCTACCGCGAACTCGACCGCTACACCGTCACCGATCTCACGGCGGGCACCAGTCTGCCGATCGTTCTGCAACTCACTGGAGAAAGGAAACCGTAATGACCGTCACCAGCCCTGAGCCGTCGGCTGTACGCGACGAACTGGAGCCGCAGCACGCCGAGATCGTCTCGGCCACACTGCCTCTCATCGGCGCCCACATCGACGAGATCACCTCGGCGTTCTATCGGCGGTTGTTCGATAACCATCCCGAGTTGCTGCGCAACCTGTTCAACCGCGGCAACCAGGCCCAGGGCGCGCAGCAGCGCGCGTTGGCGGCCTCGATCGCGACGTTCGCCACGCACCTGGTGAACCCCGATCTGCCGCACCCGGCGGCGTTGCTGTCGCGCATCGGGCACAAGCACGCCTCGCTCGGGATCACCGCCGACCAGTACCCGATCGTCCACGACAACCTGTTCGCCGCGATCGTGGAAGTACTGGGGGCCGAGACCGTGACGGCCGAGGTCGCCGCCGCGTGGGACCGCGTGTACTGGATCATGGCCGACACGCTGATCGGCCTCGAGCGCGATCTGTACGCCGCGGCCGGTGTCGAACCAGGTGACGTCTATCGGCGCCTGCGCGTCGTATCCCGTGTCGATGACCCCTCTGGCGCGGTCCTCATCACCGTACGCGCGCCCGAGCCGGTGAATTTTGTTCCCGGTCAATATGTTTCGATCGGTGTGACGTTGCCGGACGGGGCGCGCCAGCTGCGGCAGTACAGCCTGGTCAGTGACGCCGGGTCCACCGATCTCACGTTCGCGGTCAAGCCCGTTGACGCAACCGCGACCCAGCCGGCCGGTGAGGTGTCGAGCTGGATCCGGGCCAACGTCCGCGTCGGTGACCTGCTCGACGTGACCGTGCCGTTCGGGGATCTGCACACCGACGGCGCCGACGGGCGCCCGCTCGTGCTGATCTCGGCGGGCATCGGGATCACCCCGATGATCGGCATCCTGGAGCACCTGGCCGCCAAGCGCCCCGACACCCATGTGCGGGTGTGGCATGCCGATCGCAGCGACAACGCCCATCCGATGCGCGAACGCCAGCAGGAGCTGATCGACGCGCTGCCCAACGCGTCGCTCGACATCTGGTACGAGGACGGACTGACCGGCGGTGCCCCCGGCGTGCACGCAGGCCTGCTGAACCTCGACGGCATCGAGCTGCCCGTCGATGCGGAGGTCTACCTGTGCGGCGGGGCGGGATTCGTCCAGGCCGTACGCGGCCAGCTCACCGGCCGCGGCGTGCCTTCCGAGCGCGTGCACTGCGAGCTGTTCTCGCCCAACGACTGGCTGCTCGACTGATCGACGCAGCTAGAGCGGCCCTCGGCAGCCGCGCTGACCAGCGGTTTGGTGCGGTTGCCGGGTAGGCTGTACCCTCTTTAAGGCCCCGCGGCACGCGCCGCCGGGACTGAAGTAGGTAGGCCCCCTTAGCTCAGTCGGCAGAGCGTTTCCATGGTAAGGAAAAGGTCAACGGTTCGATTCCGTTAGGGGGCTCGGTGGACGCTAGGTACTCCAAGCGCGGGGTGCCTCCCGCGTCGATCCGGGGCGGTGTAGCTCAGCTGGTTAGAGCGCACGACTCATAATCGTGAGGTCGGGGGATCGAGCCCCCCCACCGCTACAGGACCTAGCAATTGAACGTGGAAGAGGGCAGCAGACGTGGCGTCGAGTACCGACGTACGGCCGAAGATCACTTTGGCGTGCGAGGTGTGCAAGCACCGTAACTACATCACGAAGAAGAACCGCCGGAACGACCCCGACCGGTTGGAAATCAAGAAGTTCTGCCCCAACTGCGGAACTCACCGGCCGCACAAAGAGTCGCGGTAGCCCAACGCTCGTGGGTCTTTCGTCGAACATCGTCGGGATGCATTACCGGTATCCCGAGCATTACGAGGTCGGTCGCGAAAAAATCCGTGAGCACGCCGTCGCGGTCAAGAACGACGATGCGTACTACTTCGACGAGGCAGCAGCAGCGGAGCTCGGCCACGAGACGCTGCCCGCGCCGCTGACCTTCATCTGCATCTTCGGCTACACCGCGCAGTCGGCGTTCTTCGACAACGCGAACATCGCCATCCAGGACGCCCAGATCGTCCAGGTCGATCAGGAGCTGAAGTTCCTCAAGCCGATCAAGGCGGGCGACAAGCTGTATTGCGACGTGTATGTGCATTCCGTTCGCAAGGCGCATGGCACCGACATCATCGTGACCAAGAACATCATCACCGACGAAGCCGGTGACGTGGTGCAGGAAACCTACACGACCCTGGCGGGGCGTTCGGGTGACGGAGAAGAGGGTTTTAGCTGATGGCTCTGCGTGAGTTCAATTCAGTCAAGGTCGGTGACACGCTCCCGGAGAAAGTCATCCCCCTGACGCGCGGTGATCTGGTGAACTACGCCGGCGTTTCCGGCGACCTCAACCCGATCCACTGGGACGACGAAATCGCCAAGCAGGTCGGCCTCGACACCGCGATCGCTCACGGCATGCTCACGATGGGGCTCGGCGGCGGCTATGTCACCTCATGGGTGGGCGACCCCGCTGCGGTCAAGGAGTACAACGTACGGTTCACCGCGGTTGTCCCAGTGCCCAACGACGGCGTCGGCGCCGAGATCGTCTTCAACGGGCGGATCAAGTCCGTCGATCCCGAGGAGAAGCTCGTGACGATCGCCATCTCGGCCACCGCAGGCGGCAAGAAGATCTTCGGGCGGGCCGTCGCAACCGCACAATTGGCTTAGGGAGGTCTGGGGCCATGGCGCTCAAAACCGACATCCGCGGCATGGTCTGGAAGTACCCGGATCCCTTCCTGATCGGCCGCGAGCAGATCCGCCAGTACGCCAAGGCCGTCAAGGCCATGGATCCGGCCAGCCACGACGAGGCGGCTGCTGCCGAGCTCGGCCATGACGGCCTGATCGCCCCGCTGACCTTCGCCTCGACGCTGGCGCTGCTGGTGCAGGAACACTTTTTCCGGCACGTCGACGTCGGCATGGAGACCATGCAGATCGTGCAGGTGGACCAGAAGTTCATCTACCGCAAGCCGCTCAAGGCAGGCGATCAGCTGCACGCGGTCATGACGATCCAGTCCGTCGACGAGCGCTTCGGCGCCGACATCGTGGTCACCCACAACGTGTGTACCAACGACGACGGTGAGATCGTGCTCGAGGCCTACACGACGATGATGGGCCACGAAGGCGACAACTCGATCCAGGTCAAGTGGGATCCCGAAACCGGCAAGGTCGTGCGCAGGGCCGCAGGGGAGTGATCGGTCGAGTAGGCGATTAGTAACTCACTGCCGCGCCGGGGTACACTCGGCACTCGGGGTTTTTCCCATTTCAGCGCGCTTCCGTCCGCTTTGATCAAGCGAACGGGGAGCGCGCGAATTGTGTGAGCCCCGGACACTGGACGTGATGGCGGCGCCAGCCGGGTATCACTGAAGGGGCGTAGCTCAACTGGCAGAGCAGCGGTCTCCAAAACCGCAGGTTGCAGGTTCAAGTCCTGTCGCCCCTGCTCAACTGAATATTCGACAGTGTGTGGACACTGGAAGGTGACCACGACAGACCACGTCCGCTAGAAAGAAACGGAGCATGCGGTGAGCGACGAGCGCGAAGGTGCCGGCTCCGCAGACGACACCGGCACCGACACCGGCACCGATTCGGGTACGACCGGCTCCACCCACGGCCAGACCGCGGTGGTGACCCGGCCGCTGCGTCCGACAGGTAAGCGGACGCGTCGCGGCGCGGTGAGCGATGCCGACAGCGGTACCGAGACCGAAACCGAGACCGAGTCGGCCGACGCCGACAAGAACGGCTCCGGCAAGGCCAAGAAGGTCAAGAAGGACGCGGCCGGACCGTCGCGCAACCCGATCATGTTCGTCGTCAACTACCTCAAGCAGGTCGTTGCCGAGCTTCGGAAGGTGATCTGGCCCAACCGCAAGCAGATGGTCAGCTACACCACGGTGGTGCTGGTCTTCCTGGCGTTCATGGTCGCGCTCATCGCCGGCGTGGATTACGGCCTGGCGCGACTGGTGTCGCTGGTGTTCGGCACCTGACCTGGAATTGAGAGAGGACTGACAACGTGACCACGTTCGACGGCGACGAGACACTCGCCGACGAGACCGCTGAGTCTGAGGATGTCGTCGAAGCGACCGGGACCGCCGAGGCGGAGACCGTCGACGAGACTGATGTGGCGCCCGCCGCTGACGAGGCTGCCGCCGAAGACGCTCCTGCCGCCGACGAGGACGAGGATCCGGCCGTCGCGCTCAAGAAGGAGCTGCGGCTGAAGCCCGGTGACTGGTACGTCATCCACTCCTACGCCGGTTACGAGAACAAGGTGAAAGCCAACCTCGAGACCCGCGTCCAGAACCTCGACGTCGGCGACTACATCTTCCAGGTGGAGGTTCCCACCGAAGAGGTCACCGAGATCAAGAACGGCCAGCGCAAGCAGGTCAACCGCAAGGTGCTGCCCGGCTACATCCTGGTCCGAATGGAACTCAACGACGAATCCTGGGGCGCGGTGCGCAACACCCCTGGCGTCACCGGGTTCGTCGGTGCGACCTCGCGGCCGTCGCCGCTGTCGCTCGACGACGTCGTGAAGTTCCTCCTGCCGCAGGGCGCGGCCAAGAAGCCGGCCACGAAGGCCGCTGCCGCTGCCTCCGCTGCATCTTCGGAGGCCACCCTGGAGCGCCCGGAGATCCTGGTCGACTTCGAGGTCGGCGAGTCCGTCACCGTCATGGACGGCCCGTTCGCGACGCTGCCCGCCTCGATCAGCGAGGTCAACGCCGAGCAGCAGAAGCTCAAGGTGCTTGTGTCGATCTTCGGTCGTGAAACACCCGTCGAACTGACCTTCAACCAGGTCGCAAAGATTTAGCCGGTAACGGCTAGAACAGCGGGCGCGACGCGCGCCCTCGGATGAGCAAGTAAGGAACAGCACACGCATGGCCCCCAAGAAGAAGGTCGTCGGGCTGATCAAGCTGCAGATCCAGGCCGGGCAGGCCAACCCTGCCCCGCCGGTCGGTCCTGCACTCGGCCAGCACGGCGTCAACATCATGGAGTTCTGCAAGGCGTACAACGCCGCGACCGAGTCGCAGCGCGGAAACGTCATCCCCGTGGAGATCACCGTCTACGAGGACCGCAGCTTCACGTTCGCACTGAAGACCCCGCCTGCCGCCAAGCTCCTGCTCAAGGCTGCCGGTGTGCAGAAGGGCTCGGGCGAACCGCACAAGACCAAGGTCGCCAAGGTGACCTGGGATCAGGTGCGCGAGATCGCCGAGACCAAGAAGGCCGATCTCAACGCCAACGACATCGACGCAGCGTCGAAGATCATCGCCGGCACCGCCCGGTCGATGGGCATCACGGTCGAGTAAGAACTCGCGGAAAGCGTGGCAGGGCTGGCATCGGCCCGCACGACCACGACTCCAACAACACGATTGGACACATAATGAGCAAGAACAGCAAGGCATATCGCGAGGCGGCTGAGAAGGTCGACAAGACCAAGCTCTACACGCCGCTCGAGGCCGCGAAGCTGGCCAAGGAAACCTCCTCCAAGAAGCAGGACGCCACCGTCGAGGTCGCCATCCGCCTCGGCGTTGACCCCCGCAAGGCCGACCAGATGGTGCGCGGCACCGTCAACCTGCCGCACGGCACCGGCAAGACCGCCCGCGTCGCGGTGTTCGCCGTGGGTGAGAAGGCCGAGCAGGCCACTGCCGCCGGTGCGGACGTGGTGGGCAGCGACGACCTGATCGAGAAGATCCAGGGCGGCTTCCTCGACTTCGACGCCGCGATCGCCACCCCGGATCAGATGGCCAAGGTCGGCCGCATCGCTCGCGTGCTGGGCCCGCGCGGGCTGATGCCGAACCCGAAGACCGGCACCGTCACCCCCGACGTCGCCAAGGCCGTTCAGGACATCAAGGGCGGCAAGATCAACTTCCGTGTCGACAAGCAGGCCAACCTGCACTTCGTGATCGGCAAGGCGTCGTTCGACGACGCCAAGCTGGCCGAGAACTACGGCGCCGCACTCGACGAGGTGCTGCGTGCCAAGCCGTCGTCCTCGAAGGGTCGCTACCTCAAGAAGGTCACCGTGTCGACCACCACGGGCCCGGGTATCCCGGTTGATCCGGCGGTCACGCGGAACTTCACGGAGGCGTAAATCCTCTAGCCCGAGTGGCCAGTTGTGACACAAGATTCGTCGAATCACGTGTCATAACTGGCCATTCGGCGTTTCGGGGCTGAGTTCGGCGATGCGCCTGCGCAGGAACGCGGCCGCGGGTTCGGACGGTCCAGGGCTGTCGTGGTCGAGAGCGACGCGGTACCAGCGCAGCGCATCCTGAACGCGCCCGGCGCGCCGCAGCAGGTCTGCGCGGATCGCGGCCGTCGTGTTCGACCGCGCCAGCCGGGGATCGGTGGCGACGGCGTCCAACGCGGCGAGGCCGGCCTCGAAGCCATCCCGGAACCCGATGGCCAGGGCGCGGTTCGCGGCGACGACCGGGGAGTCGAGCATTGTGAGCAGCCGGTCATAGGCGAGGCAGATCGTCGCCCAGTCTGTGGCGTGCCAACTCGGGGCGGTCGCGTGCACTGCCGCGATGACCGCCTGCGGCAGATAGGGTCCCGTGGCGCCCTCGGCGAGCCGCAGCTGCTCGAGGCCGCGCGCGATGCGGCCCCGGTCCCACCGGCCGCGGTCCTGTTCGTCGAGCGGGATCAGTGCGCCGCAGTCGTCGACGCGGGTGCGGCGGCGTGAATCATGCAGGAGCACAAGGGCTGCCAGCGCGTGGGCATCGTGGTTGGCGGGCATCAGCGAGCAGAGTTCGCCCGCCAGCCGTACGCCTTCGTCGCAGAGCTCGTCACGGATGGCAGAGGGGCCGCCGGTCGGGAAATAGCCCTCGGTGAAGACCGAGTACACACAGCTGAGCACGTGCGGCGTGCGCTCATCCAGCAGTTCGGCGGGCGGCACCCGCAGCGGGATGTTGGCCTTGCGAATCTTGTTCTTGGCGCGGGTGATTCGCTGACCCACCGCGGTCTCGGACTGCAGCAGCGCGCGGGCGATCTCGGTGACGGTGAGCCCTGAGATCAACCGCAATGTCAGGGCCAGCTGCGAGCTGCGGTCGAGTGCGGGGTGGGCACATGTGAACATCATCCGCAGCTCGTCGTCGCGCACCGGGTGCAATTCACCCACGGTGTCGGCCCGCGCCGTGACATCGTCGTACACGGCAGCGAATTCCTTTCCGGGACGCGCAGTTTCACGCCGCAACCGGTCCAGCGCCCGATTGCGCGCGACCGTGGTCAACCAAGCTCCTGGATTGACGGGCACACCGTCGGACGGCCACACGCGCAGCGCCTGCGCACAGGCCTCCTGGACGGCGTCTTCGGCAATGGTGAGGTCACCTGACCAGCGCGCGATCGTGGCGACCGCCGGACCCCACTCGCGCCGGAAGACGCCGTCCAGTTCGGTCATCGACGCCTACAGGCCGGAGACACCGGCCAACCGGCGCAGTTCAACGGCCGACGCCGGGATCATCGACGCGAGCTTGACCGCCTCGTCGCGATCCGCGGCGCGCAGCACGTAGAAGCCGTTGGCCACCTCGGCGCCTTCGACGTAAGGCCCGTCGGTCAGCACGACGTCGTTGTTGCGCACCCGCACCGTCGTCGCAGTCGACGGCGGGTGCAGCGGTGCGCCGGACAGAATGTGTTCGCCTGCCGCATTACCGAATTCGGTGTGGGCACACACCCCGGATTCCCATTCCTCGGTGCTCGGAACGCAGACGTTGTCCTCCGGTTCGAGCAGCAACGCGAGCCAGTCGTTGCCCAGTTGCTCGCTCGGCGGATTCCACCCGACCATCGGCCACACCTCGACCGCACCGAACGTGGCGACCGGGATGTCGCGTGCCAGCGCAAGCGCCTCGTCGAGATTGTCGGCTTCGAGAACGTAGTAACCACAAGCGACTTCGGCGGCCTCGGCGAACGGACCGTCGGTCACCACCGGGGCATCGGGCCCACCCGTGATCCGTACGGCTTGCGCAGTCGGTGCCAACGCATCGCCTGCGCGGATCGCCGAACCGGCCTTGGCGTGAAATGCCTGAAAGGCCGCCATACCCGCGGTGGCCTCGTCAGGCGTCAGCTCACGTTCCTGGCTGATCAGCAGGGCGAAGTAGTGCATCGTCGTCTCCTCCGGTCAGGGAGCGGAACCCGGTTGTTCCCACTCTCTACCCATCCGACGAACGGCGTTGCCTCAATCCGACAACTGTGCGGAACTACTTCTGCAGCGTGAACTGATGGACGCTGATGTGGCCGGACGCGAAGTACTTCTGGCAGCCGTTGAGGTACTTGTCGTAGCGGTCGTAGACCTCTTGGCCCTGGAGCGCGATCGCCTCGTCCTTGTGCGCCTCGAGCGCGTCCGCCCAGATCTTCAGCGTCTTGACGTAGTGCGGCCCGATCTCCTGCAACTGGGTGAGCTTGAACCCGGCCTCGATCGCCTTTTCCTTCTCCATCTCCACCGAGGGCAGGCGGCCGCCGGGGAAGATCTCGGTCATGATGAACCGGGCGAACCGGGCATCTTCGAACGTCATGTGCAGGCCGAGCTTCTGGCCTTGCCGAAGGTCGAATCCGGTGATGTTGTGCAGCAGCATGATGCCGTCGTCGGGCAGCGCGTTGTAGGCCGTCTCGAAGAACGCCGGATAGCGCTCGAATCCGAAATGCTCGAAGGCGCCGATCGAGACGATGCGGTCGACCTTGTCGTCGAACTCTTCCCAGCCCTGCAGGCGTACCTCGACGTTGCGCTGGGTCGGCACCTTGGACAGCTTCTCGATCGCATACTCGCGCTGCTCACCGCTGAGCGTCAGGCCGATGACGTTGACGTCGTACTTCTCGATCGCGCGCGCCATGCAGGCACCCCAGCCGCAGCCGATGTCCAGCAGCGTCATGCCGGGCTCCAGCCCGAGCTTGCCCAACGCCAGGTCGAACTTGGCGATCTGCGCCTCGTCGCCGGTCATGTCTTCGCGCTCGAAATAGCCACACGTGTAGCCCATGGTCGGGCCGAGGAACAGCTCGTAGAATTCGTTGGAAATGTCGTAGATCGACTGTAGTTCTTCGTATTTCGGAGTCAATTTAGACATGTACGAAATGCTCCAAGCCTTGAAGTTCTCCCCGCCGAGTGGCCAGCCTACAACAGGTCCCACCTGGTAGGGCTCGACTACTGTCAATCAATACCGAGGGCAAACACAAAAAAGACCCGGTTGTGACCAGTATGTTATCGGTGCCTGCGCAAACCGATCAGCCGCCGACGCGAGACAGCGAAGCGGCAACCGACACGGTCTACTTCTGCAGCGTGAACTGATTGACGTCGATGTAGCCGATTCGGAAGGCGTTCGCACATCCGGTGAGGTAGTGCATGTATCGGTCGTACATCTCCTGGGACTGGATTTCGACGGCCTCGTCGTGCTTCGCCTCGAGATTGGCCGCCCACAGGTCGAGTGTGCGCGCGTAGTGCAACTGCAACGACTGCCTGCGGGTGAGCGTGAACGACGCGCGCGCGGCGTGCTCCTCGACCATTTCTATCGACGGCAGCCGCCCACCCGGGAAGATCTCGGTGAGGATGAACTTGATGAACTTCGCCAGCTCGAAGGTCAGGGGGATTCCGCGGTGGTGCGCCTCGCGCGGATGCAGCGCGGTGATGGTGTGCAGCAGCATCACGCCGTCGTCGGGCAGCGCGTCGTAGGCAAAGGCGAAGAAGTCGTCGTAGCGGTCGTGGCCGAAGTGCTCGAAGGCGCCGATGGACACGATGCGGTCCACCTTCTCGTCGAACTGTTCCCAGCCGGCCAGCAGCACTCGCTTGTCGCGGGCGCTGTCGGAGTTCGCGAACCGCTGCTCGACATGGGCCTTCTGGTTCTTACTGAGGGTCAGGCCGACGACGTTGACGTCATAGTGTTCGATGGCGCGCATCATCGTCGCGCCCCAGCCGCATCCGACGTCGAGCAGTGTCATCCCCGGTTCGAGGTCCAGCTTGCCGAGCGCAAGGTCGATCTTGGCGATCTGCGCCTCTTCGAGCGTCATGTCGTCGCGCTCGAAATAGGCGCAGCTATAGGTCCTCGTGGGATCCAGGAACAGGGCGAAGAAATCATCGGACAGGTCGTAATGCGCCTGTACGTCGTCGAAGTGCGGTTTGAGCTCTTGCGGCTGTTTGGCCATCGCGTTACCTCTCGGGGCGGACCGACCGGAGAGAGCTGCACCAGGCCACGTCTTGACCTAGCTCGCCCCCCCAGACTGCAGCAAAGCGTAAACCCCGTTCGGTCAGCTACCGAGTGCTAAGGCGCGGGCAAAGTCGTCGCCCGCGAATTGACGTTGCGAACGCAAACTAGCCGACGTTGGCGAAGTTGGTCTTGAGCTCGCCGACGATCTCGTCCCAGACCGGTTCGGGCAGCTCATGACCCATGCCGTCGATGAGCACGAGCCGTGCGCCGTCGATCGCCTGGGCGACCGCACGACCGCCGGCCGGACGCATCAGCCGGTCGGCGCGGCCGTGGATGACAACGGTCGGCGCGGTGATCCGCTTGTCGTGCCCGCGCAGGCTCCCGCTGCCGAGAATCGCGGCGAAGTGCCGCGCGATGCCTGCCGGGTAGTAGGCGCGGTCGTAGAGTTCGGCCGCTTCGGCCCTGATGCGCTCTTCAGGTGTGGGATAGCCGGGGCTGCCGTTGAGCCTGCTGATGCGTACGGCGTTGTCGATGATCGTCTGCCGTGATGAATTCGCCGGCGGGCCGGTGATGACCGACAGCAGCTGTTTGGCTCCCGGCGGCGGCAGGAACGCCTGGTTGTTGCTGGAAAAGATCACGGCGAGTGTCTTGGTGCGGGTCGCGTACTGCGACGCGAACACCTGCGAGATCATGCCGCCCATCGAGCCGCCGACGACGTGGGCGCTGTCGATGTCCAGATGGTCCAGCAGCGCGGCGGCGTCGTCGGCCATGTCTTCGAGGGTGTACACCGACGGGCTGCGAAGGCCGAGGAATGACCGGGCCATGCGGATCGCCAGCGACGAGTCGACGCGTTGGCCGGACAGTTTGGTCGACAGTCCGACATCGCGGTTGTCGTAGCGGATGACCCGCAATCCCTGGTCGACGAGCTTCTCGCAGAACCCGGTCCGCCACAGCAGAAGCTGCGCGCCGAGACCCATGATGAGCAGCACCGCCGGATCGTTGGGGTCGCCCATGTCCTCGTAGTAGATGTCGAGATCGCCGGACTTCGCGTACCCGGTTCGTACCTGCATCTAGGCCTCGAGCTCGTCTTTGTGTTCGCGGCTGACCTCGACCATGAAATTGGCGAAGTACCCGGTGAGTTGCGGGTCGCTCATCATCTGCCACTTCGGCGCGAGCAGCTTCATGTACCGCTCGACGTAGAGGAACTGCTTGCCGATCAGCACGAGTTCGCGGGGCAGCTTGACGTCGTATGCATCGGCGAGGGCCGACAATTGCCTGCCGATTTCCGCATACGACATATCGCCCAGCGACTTCATGGTGAGGGGCGTAGCAAACGCTTCGAGGTCTTTTGCCGCCTGCCCTTCCGGCTTCACCGTGCCCACCGCACCCATCAGCACGACGATCTTGCCCGCAGCGGCGTGGTCCTTCTTGACCAGCAGGGCGTAGACGAGCTCACGCAACAGCCAGCGCGTGCGCGGATCGATGCGGCCCATGATGCCGAAATCGAAGAACACGATCTTGCCCGCGTCGTCGACATAGAGATTGCCTGCATGCAGATCGCCGTGGAACAGCCCGTGCCGCAGGCCGCCCTCGAAGACGCTGAACAGCAGGGCCTTGACCAGTTCGGTGCCGTCGAAGCCCTTTTTGCGGATGCCGGCAACGTCGTCGATGCGCACACCGGTCACGCGCTCCATCGTGAGCACGCGCTGGCTAGTCAGATCCCAATACACCTGCGGAACCCGGATGTTCTCGCCGAGCGGCGAGGCGTGCATGTGTGAGATCCAGGCGTCCATCGACTGGGCTTCCAGGCGGAAATCCAGTTCCTCGGCGAGGTTGTCGGCGAAGTCGGCGACCACGTCCTGCGCCGACAGCCGCCGCCCGAGTTTCGCGAGCTCGACCAGTTGCGCGCCCCGCTTGAGGATCTGCAGGTCGGCGGCGACCCGGCGACGGATACCCGGCCGCTGGATCTTGACGACGACTTCCTCGCCGCTGTGCAGCGTGGCGTAGTGCACCTGGGCGATCGAGGCCGACGCGAACGGCTTGTCGTCGAACGACTTGAACAGATTGTGCGGATCGTCGCCGAGTTCTTCTTTGAGGAGTGCTTGCACAGCTTCCGTACCCGCTGGGGGCACGCGGTCGAGCAGCCCGCGGAACTCGCGGCTCAGCGGC
The DNA here is from genome assembly GCF_054919535.1 of Mycobacterium venezuelense. Classification (NCBI taxonomy): domain Bacteria; kingdom Bacillati; phylum Actinomycetota; class Actinomycetes; order Mycobacteriales; family Mycobacteriaceae; genus Mycobacterium; species Mycobacterium venezuelense. The sequence goes on along the minus strand of NZ_JBONDW010000023.1, from coordinate 42,403 downwards.
TCGCCGAACGCGCCCGGGCTCGACGCGATGATCTGCCCGAACTTGACGTAGGTGGGCCCGAGGTCGGAGAACGTCTGCGGGATCTGTTTGACGATCTTCTGCTGCAGCGAGCCGCGGCCGAGGATGTTGGTGACGACGCGTGCGCCGGTGCGGGTGATCTGCCAGCCCGTCGCGCCGATGCGGGCAGCCTCAACCGGCAGAGGCACCCGATCCAACTTGGCCACCTCGCGGTGCTTGGTTTTCGGCGGCGTAGTGCTCATAGCTGCAGTGTCTCAAAACCCGCGGTACTGCCAAAAATATGTGTGCTGCGCGTCACACCGTCGCAAAGCTGTTCTCGACCTCCTCGCGGCTGAGCAACGCGTCGCTGCCCGGCACATATGTCGGCACGGTGTGCGGCGCGAGCGCCGGGTCGATTCCGTCGGCCACCCGCGCCTTGGCCTGCCGGAACTCGGGCGTCGGCCCGGCCGCCAGCTCAAGTCCGTTGATGATCGACCACGCCATGCTGCGGCGCGCGGCCCGTTCCACGAAGTTGGGGGACTGGTGCTGGATCAACTGCATGGCCCACTTGGGCATGGTGTCGCGGATCGCCCAGTCGATCGCGCTCTGCGGCAGCCCGAGGTTGGGGCCGGTGGCCATGGCCGCACCGTGCGTGAGCGCGAGCCGGGGGAGGTAGGACTCGAGGCAGTCCAGCGTCTCGACCTTGGTGGTCGGCAGGTCGGTGCCGCCGAGCGCATGGCCGACCCGGACGAACTCGCCGTAGTAGCGATCAAGTTTCTTGCCGCGCAACGGTTGTGGGTGATACAGCTCGTGCGCGGTGGCCAAGCCCCACACCACCGTGGCGTAGTTCCAGCGCAGCCAGTCCGGATCGTCGGCGTCATAGACGGCGCCGTCGGGACGCGTGCCCTTGATGGTGTGGTGCATCGAGCGCACGGTCTTGGCCAACCGCTCGGCGGTCTCGGTGGAGCCGTACGCGGTGCCGATGAAGAACGCGATGGAATGGCCGAGCCGCACGGCCGCGCCCGCCGGATCGATGCGCGGGCTGGCCACGCCGTTCTCGTCGCGTTGGACGAGCCGCGAGTGGTGCATGCCCATCCAGTAGATCGACGGGTCAAGGCGTTCCATGTATGCCGCGCACTGCAGGCCGAAGATCAGGGCGTGCAGATGCGAGTGCACGTGCCACACCGCGCTGCCGGGCCCGAACCAGCCGGGGTCGCCTTGCGGTCCGGCGAAATCCATCCCCCGGAAATAGTGCTTGCGGATGTCGCGGTCGAACTTCTGATTGAGCCACTGCCCGACGAATTCATGCGGCATAAACACGGCATGCGCTCCCTTGTGCGCGGTTTGGTCACGACTGTAACCACAATAACGTTTGGCTACGGGTGTGACCAGACATAGGCTGTAGCGATGTCGACCCCGACCCGATGGGCCGGCGTGCCGTTGACGGATCGCCGGGCCGAGCGCCGAGCCCTACTGGTCGATGCGGCGTTTCGGCTGTTCGGGGACGGCGGCGAGGCAGCGGTGTCGGTGCGCTCGATATGTCGGGAGTGCGGACTGAACACGCGCTACTTCTACGAGAGCTTCCGCGACACCGACGACCTGCTCGGTGCGGTGTACGACGAAGTCAGCGCGCTGCTCGCGGCCGATGTGGAAGCCGCGATGGCCGATGCCGGGAATTCGCTGCGCGCCCGCACCCGGGCCGGGATCGCCGCGGTGCTCGGATTCAGCTCGGCCGATCCGCGGCGCGGGCGGGTGCTGTTCACCGACGCGCGCGCCAACCCGGTACTGGCGGCGCGACGCGCGGCGACGCAGGACCTCCTGCGGGAAGCCGTGCTGAGTGAGGGCGGACGGCTCTACCCCGGCTCGGATCCGGTGGCCGCCCAGATCGGCGCGGCGATGTACACCGGGGCGATGGCCGAGCTGGCCCAGCAGTGGCTGTCGGGCAACCTCGGCGACGATCTGGACGTCGTCGTCGACCATGCCCTCAAGCTCGTGCTGGGCCGCTGAGCCCGGGTGCTCAGGCCTGCCCGGCCGGCTGCCAGCGCTTGATCCAGTCGGTCTCGGGCCACTGCTCTTCGGCCGCCATCAACTCGTACATCGTTGCGCGATCGATGGATTCGCGAATGATGTCGGCGTGGCCGGCATGCCTGCTCAGTTCCTCGATGAGATGCATGGCCACCCAGCGCACCGACCAGTTGTCGATGTCCTGCGGGAACCACGGCACGCCGTGCGGAACCGGCACGGCGGCGTCGAGATCCTGCTCGGCGAAAACCCGCAGCGTCTCGGCGTTCTGCGCCTTGAGCGCGTCCAACAGGCCGGCCAGTGTCTCGTCCTCACGCATGACGTACTGATCGGCATAGTCGGCCATCTGCTCTTCCATCGGGCGCGGGTCCGGCGGCGGGGACGTGGGGGCGTGCGCGGCGCGGTCGGCCCAGCCTTTCTGGACCCCGGTTGCGTGTTTGACGAGCCCGCCGACCGACAGTGCGCTCACCGACGGCGTGGCGCGGGCCTGCTCGTCGGTCAGGCCGTGAGCCACCGCGAAGAACGCGTTCTGCTGAAAAGCCAAGAACTCCAGCAGGGTCTGGCGTTCGTCGGCGGCGGGAGGGGGCATACCTGGCATTGCTCAGTTCTCCTTCGGGTGGGCGGTGTGGGTGTAAAGGTCACGGATGCAACAGATTTCGGCGCCGTGGTGGATGACCTCCCGGTTGATGTGCAGGACCAGTTCGGTCATCGAGTGTTCAGCCCATGGGCCTTCGGCCGGCCCGACGGGGCGGTCGAGGTCATCCTCGCTCAGCGTGCGCACGCCGTCGACCCAATTCCGGTAGGCGTCGTCGAGCTGGCCGAGCGCGGTGGCTGCCTCGGTCGCATACGGCCAGGTTTCGTAATCGGCAGGCGGGCCGCCGAAATGTGAGTGGTTGCGCATCGCCAGGACACCCACGATGACGTGGGCGAGCCGCCAGGCGATCGTGGTGAACGGTGTGGGCTGCGGCTCTGGGTAGGTGAAGTCGATCGAACCGTCGCGGTGCAGCGTCCAGCAATCGGGCACCGGTTGCCAGAAGTACTCGTCGTCTGTCAGGCCGTCCAGCCTCGGCCGCAACTGGCCTCTCCAGTGGAAATCCAACTGATCGAAGAGAAGGTCCTTGTTCATGAGACCTAGCTTCGCAGGGATATAGGACAGTTTCGGTCCTAAAACTCCGGCAGACTGTTGCCATGTCCGAAACGACCAGCCGGGTGCTGCAACTGCTGGGTCTGCTGCAGTCTCGTCGTGTCTGGACCGGAGAGGAACTGGCCGAACGGCTCGGGGTGACCGGCCGCAGCGTGCGGCGAGACATCGAGCGGCTGCGTGACCTGGGCTATCCGGTTCACGCGAGCAAGGGTCACGGCGGTGGCTATCAGCTCGGTGCGGGCGCCGCGCTGCCCCCGCTGCTGCTCGACCCGGACGAGGCCGTGGCGATGGCCGTCTGCCTGCGCCTTGCCGCCGGCGGTAGCGTCGCAGGCGTCGGCGAATCCGCGCTGCGCGCCCTGTCGAAACTCGACCAGGTCATGCCGGCCCGGCTGCGCTCCCAGGTGTCGGCCGTGCACGACGCGACCGTCACGCTGGCGCCGACGTCATCGGACTCGCCCGTCGACCCCGATGTCCTGATGACCCTGGCGCGCGCCTGCCGAGACCACGAACACGTGAGCGCCGGTTACACCGACATCCGGGGCAACAGCACGCAGCGGCGGCTTGAGCCCTACCAATTGGTGACCACCGGCAGGCGCTGGTATCTGATGGCCTACGACCGTGACCGGGAGGATTGGCGCAGCTTGCGGCTCGACCGCATGTCGGACGTGCGAGCCATGGGCAGCACCTTCACGGGCCGCGACGCGCCCGACGCCGCCAGCTATGTGCAGCGCTCGATCAGCGCCTCGCCGTACCGCTACGTCGCCCGGGTCCGCTTCCACGCCCCGCAAGAGATTGTGGCTCAAAAGTTCTCGGCCGCATCGGTGACCGTGGAAGCCGACGGGTCGGACGCGTGCATCCTCACCGCAGGCGCAGACGACCCCGAACGCATGGTGCTCTACTTCGCCACCGTCGGTCACGATTTCGAGGTGCTCGAACCGCCCGAGGTCGCCGCCGCGGTCCGCGACGTCAGCGAGCGGCTGCTGCGCGCCTCCTGTGGCGAGCAGACGTGAATGCACCCAGAACACAGCCGTACCGGGCACTTTCACGTCTGCTGGCTACGTGATCCCCAGACGATCGGTGAGCACAAGGAACGCCGCGGCGAAATCGTTGTCGGCGGTGGCTTCGCGGACCGTGTCCCAGTCGACCTGTTCACGCACCGCACGGGCAGCGGGCAGCAGCGCCGCGAAGTCACAGTGATGTTCGTTGAGCGAACACAGTTTTTCCGAAACCACCAGCGTCGGCGGCAGCACGGGCATCCGGATGGCCAGCACGTCGACCACATCGGCTGACCCCAGCGTTGCGGCATCCACGGACACACCGTTGAGCTGGTAGAGCACGTCGACCAGGACGTCATCGCCGGAATACGCCTTGAACAGCCAGTCTTCGGGTGTGCGGACGATACGGAAGCCGGCCTTCTGCAACGTCACCTCGGCGGCCTCGGCATCGACCTCCGCGACGACGAAATCGACGTCGTGCACCGGCTCGGGAGCGCCGTATACCCACAGCGCATAGCTGCCCGCGAGCGCGAACTCGGGGCCGTGGGCCTTGAAGGCCGACGCCGCGCGTTTGAGCGCGTCGCGCAATTCGTCGTTTCTATCGAGCACGTGACCATCCCGGATTCGTCGACGGCGGTTGCTGGAGTCTTCCAGATGGGTACCAAGTACCCATGCGAGTGGCCACCTTCAACATTTTGCACGGACGCAGCGTTCACGAAGGCAATGTTGACCTCGACAGGCTGGCGGCCGCGGTGACCGAACTCGACGCGGACATCCTCGCGTTGCAAGAGGTCGACTGTGACCAGCCGCGCTCGGGGAAAGCCGACCTGACCGCTGTCGCGGCCAAGGCCATGAACGCGGTCCACCACCGGTTCGTCGCTGCGATCTCGGGCACTCCCGGGGCCACCTGGATGGCGGCCACCGGGCGCGAACAACCGGGAACCGCCGCCTACGGCATCGCGCTGTTGTCGCGCTTTCCGGTCGAGAACTGGCAGGTGCTGCGTCTGCCGCGCATCCCGGTGCGGTTTCCGATGTACCTTCCTGCGGTCCGGGGCATACGTATCGTGCACGAGGAGCCCAGGGCCGCCGTCGTGGCCCGCATAGACACCCCGCTGGGGCCGTTGACCGTGGCCAACACACACCTGTCGTTCGTGCCCGGCTGGAACAAAGTCCAGCTGCGCCATCTGGTGCGCGATCTCAGCGGGTTTGCCGGACCCAGGCTGCTCGTAGGGGATCTCAACATGGGGCCGGGCCGGCCGGGGAACTGGCGCGCGCTCGGATCCGCACCGACGTTTCCGGCCGACGCCCCCGACCAACAGCTCGACCACATCCTCACCGACGACCCCACGCTCAAAGTCATCGAATGCGCTGCGCCGCGCCTGCCGATTTCCGATCACCGCGCGCTCGTCGTCGACATATCCGAGCCGTGACGCCGTAGGGTCGGTGAGGTGCACGTCACGTCAGTAGAGACGACGGAGCTGTTCGCCGGACCTGCCGATGCGCCCCGGCAGCTGGTCCGGGTGAGCTACACCGGCTGCGTATCGCCGGGCGAGGTGCGGATAACCGGCGACGGGCTGGCCGGACTCGCGTCGGTCGAGCCCGGCGACGGCGTGGTCGAAGTGCCGGTGGTGGTGGACAAACCGGTGCCGGGCGAGATCCGCCGCGCGTACGCCGGCAATGCGGAATTCGACTTCACCGTCGCCGAACCCGGCTGGACCATGTACATGGTCAGCCATTTCCACTACGACCCGGTGTGGTGGAACACCCAGGCCGCCTACACCAGCATGTGGACCGAGGACCCGCCCGGCCAGTGCCGCCAGACCCACGGCTTCGACCTCGTGCACGCCCATCTCGAAATGGCGCGCCGCGAACCGGAATACAAATTCGTGCTGGCCGAGGTCGACTACCTCAAACCGTACTGGGACGCCCACCCGGAGGATCGGGCCGACCTGCGCCGGTTCATCGCCGAAGGCCGGGTCGAGATCATGGGCGGCACCTACAACGAGCCGAACACCAACCTGACGAGTCCGGAAACCGCCATCCGGAACTTTGTGCACGGGATGGGTTTTCAGCGCGACGTGCTGGGTGCGCAGCCTGCCACGGCATGGCAGCTCGACGTGTTCGGCCACGACCCGCAATTCCCGGGCATGGCCGCCGACGCGGGCCTGACCTCGAGTTCGTGGGCGCGCGGCCCACACCACCAGTGGGGCCCGATGCAGAACGACGGCGATCCGGAGCGCATGCAGTTTTCCAGCGAGTTCGAGTGGATCGCCCCGTCCGGCCGCGGCCTGCTGACCCATTACATGCCTGCGCACTATTCCGCCGGCTGGTGGATGGATTCGTCGGCGTCGCTGGCCGAGGCCGAGGCCGCCACCTACGCACTGTTCACCAAACTCAAGCGCGTCGCGCTGACGCGCAACGTGCTGCTGCCGGTCGGCACCGACTACACCCCGCCGAACAAATGGGTGACCCAGATCCACCGCGATTGGAACGCGCGTTACGTGTGGCCGAAGTTCGTGTGCGCGTTGCCCAGTGAGTTCTTCGCCGCGGTGCGGGCCGAGCTCTCCGAACGCGGTGTCGAGGCGTCGCCGCAGACCCGGGACATGAACCCCATCTACACCGGCAAGGACGTGTCCTACATCGACACCAAGCAGGCCAACCGGGCGGCCGAGGATGCCGTGCTCGACGCCGAACGGTTCGCGGTGTTCGCGGGCCTGCTCGGCGGGGCCGCCTACCCGCAGGCGGCGCTCGCCAAGGCGTGGGTGCAACTGGCCTACGGCGCCCACCACGACGCCATCACCGGTTCGGAATCCGATCAGGTCTACCTCGACCTGCTGACCGGCTGGCGCGATACCTGGGAGTTGGGTGTTACCGCGCGCGATAATTCGTTGACGCTGTTGTCCGAGGCCGTCGACGGTCCAATAGTGGTGTGGAATGCCCTGGCGCACAAGCGCACCGAGATCGTGACCGTCCACCTGGACGAGCCGTTCACCGGTGCGGTGGTCGACAGTGACGGCAACGAGATGTCCGTCCTCGTCGAGCATGGCGGCACGACGGTGAGCTGGCTCGCGCGCGACGTCCCGTCGCTGGGCTGGCGCGCTTACCGTTTGACCGACGGCCACGCAAGTGGCTGGGAACCGCTGGCCGGCGACCGCATTGCCAACGAACGGCTTCGGGTGCGGGTGGATGCGGCGCGCGGCGGTGGTGTCGCGTCGTTGGTGCGCGACGGGCGCGAACTCATCGCCCACGGCGAGGTGGGCAACGAGCTTGCGGTGTACGACGAGTATCCGGCTCACCCCGAGGCGGGGGAGGGGCCGTGGCATCTGCTCCCCAAGGGGCCGGTGGTGTGCTCATCCTCTTCTCCCGCCGACGAGGTCGCGTGTTATCGCAGTGCGCTCGGGGAGCGGGTGATCGTGCGCGGCCACATCGGTGACATCCTGCGCTACACGCAGACCATCACGCTGTGGGACGGTATGGACCGCGTGGACTGCCGGACCACGATCGACGAATTCGTCGGCGCCGACCGGCTTTTGCGGCTGCGATGGCCGTGCCCGATACCCGGTGGACTGCCAGTCAGCGAAGTCGGCGATGCGGTCATCGGGCGCGGGTTCGGGCTACTGCACGACCGTTCGGGCGAAGCCGTCGACGCGGCGCAACATCCGTGGACCTTGGACAACCCCGCCTACGGCTGGTTCGGGTTGTCCTCGGCGGCGCGCATTCGCGTCGGATCCGCTGCGGTGCGCGCGGTTTCGGTGGCCGAGGTGATCACGGCCGACGCCGATCCGGCCGCGACGCGCGAACTGATGGTGGCACTCGTGCGGGCCGGGGTGACCGCCACCTGCAGCAGTGCCGACAAGCCACGCTATGGCGATCTCACCGTGGACTCCAACCTGCCCGACACTCGGTTCGCGCTCGGCGGACCCGACGAGAATGCTTTCACCGCAGCTGTTCTCGCCGAAGCGGATATCGCATACACCGAGGAGCTGAAGCGTCAACTCGATGAGTCCGGCTCGGCTCGAGTGTGGGTTCCGGCCACCGCGCCGCTCGTCGACCAGTGGGTGCCGGGGGCCGACCTGCGCGGAGCGCGTGCCCTGCCGGTGCTGATACTCGCCGGCGGGCTGCGGTCCGTGATCGATGACTTGGCCGACGCGGAGATTCTCGTCGAGCAACAAGCGCCGGCCGGAGTCGAGCCGTTCGAATCGCGCACCGTCGCCGTGCTCAATCGCGGGGTGCCGAGCTTCGCCGTCGACCCCGGTGGGACCCTGCACACGTCGCTACTGCGGTCCTGCACGGGCTGGCCGTCGGGCACGTGGATCGACCCGCCGCGCCGCACCGCGCCGGACGGCTCCAACTTCCAGTTGCAGCACTGGACACACACGTTCGACTACGCGGTCGTCGCCGGGGACGGCGATTGGCGCTCGGCGGGCGTCGCAGCGCAAGCCGCCGAATTCAACCGGCCGCTGCGCGCGGTCACCACGCCGCACCACACCGAGGGCGGGCTACCGCCGTGGGGATCACTGCTGGAGATCGAACCGGCCGGTTCGGTGCAACTGGGTGCACTCAAAGCCACCGGCAACCCGTTGGCCGCGGGCAGTGTGCGTGGTGTTGACCCGGCGGAGAGCGTGACTGCGCGGCTCGTCGAGATCACCGGCAGGGCAACAGATGTCAAGATTCGTTCGGGTCTGCGCTCGGTGGTGGCGGCGGCTCACCTGAACCTGCTGGAGGAGCCGGATCCCCGCGTCGCCGAAAACGACCGGCTGCGCCTGCACGGCTACCAGATCGCGACGGTGTCCACACAGTTGAATCTGCCGAAGGTGCTGCGCGCCGACCATCGGCAACTGGCGCCCGACGCCGAGGCGGCGCAGCCGCTCTACGCTCGCTACTGGCTGCACAACCGTGGCCCCGCACCGTTGGGCGGGCTGCCCGCGGTCGCCCATCTACACCCCGAAAACCTGGTGGCCGAACCCGACTCGGACGTCGTCATACGCCTGACCGCAGCGAGTGACTGCACCGACGCCCCGCTGCACGGCCGCGTGAAGCTCGTGGTGCCATCGGGCTGGTCCGCGCAGCCCGGCGAACTCCCGTTCGTGCTGCCGCCCGACCAGCACCTGGAAACCGAAGTGGTGCTGACCATTCCGGCCGGGGTCGAGCCCGGGCTCTACCCGGTGCGCGCCGAACTGGCAGTCACCGGGGGAGACTCGGCCGGGCTGCCGCCGTCGTGGCGTCAGCGGGTCGAGGACGTCTGCATCGTCACGCTCGGCGAACCGGCCGCACACGTGCTGAAACTGGTCACCGAGCCGACGCCGGTCGAGGTGAGAGCCGGCGAATCGGCGCGGCTGTCACTGACGGTCGGCACCGACGCCCGCGCCGAGCTGTCCGCCGAGGCGCACTTGATAAGCCCCTGGGGGACCTGGGAATGGATGGGCCCGGCTGCCGTCGGGACGCACTTGCCTGCTTGCGGTTCGGTTGAGATCGGGTTCGACGTGGCCCCGCCGGCATGGGTCGAGCCTGGCGAATGGTGGGCCCTGATCCGGGTCGGATGCGCCGGGCGGCTGATCTACTCACCGGCAGTGAAGGTGACTGTGCGATGACTGTGGCGGCCCTGGTGGCAGGTGAACCCGTTCTGGTCGACGAAGTCGACGAACGTGAGGCGCGGTTGCGGGCGACGAATTTGGCGTCGGCACTGCCGCGGCCACACACGAGCGAAGGCCGACAACTGCGCCGCTGGCTGACCCAGCTGATCGTGGCCGAACGGGTCGTCGCCGCAGAGGCGGTCGTGCGGGGTTTGACGGCATCCGGTGCGCCTGCCGAGGACGCGGTGGTACCGGACACCGCAGCGCGCCTGGAGATCGGCAGCGTCGCAGCCTCGACCCTGGCCGACCCGTTGGCTCGCGCAGTGTTCGCCGACGTCACCGCCGCGGTCGAGATCGACGATGCCGAGGTGGCTGCTTACCACGCTCGTAATCCGATGCGCTTTGCCGCGAAACCCGTTGTGGATGAGCATGGTTGGCGCAGCAGGCCGGTCGCACCTCCGCTCGACGCCGTCCGGCGTCGTATCGCCGAGCACCTGCTCGCCGCGGCCCGCAGGCGCGAATTCCGGCTGTGGCTCGACGCGCGCTGTGCTGAACTTGTGCAGCTAGCCCCCGGATATGAGCATCCGGGTGACCCGCGCCAGCCTGATAACACGCACAGGCACTGATGAGCGCTTGCGCGAAGAAGAGAGAGCACTGATGAGCGCCTTCACTCTCGCCCTCGACATCGGCGGCACCAAGATCGCCGCCGGTCTGGTGGACCCCGACGGGTTGCTTGTGCACCAGGTCAAACTGCCCACGCCGGACGGCGACGCCGAGACCGTATGGGCCGTCGCCGAGCAACTGCTCGCCGAGACGATGAAGGTGGCCGACGGCCGTATCGACGGCGTCGGCGTCGCATCGGCAGGGCCGATCGACCTGCCCAGCGGAACTGTGAGCCCGATCAACATCGTTGAGTGGCACCGCTTTCCGATCATCGAGCGGGTGGCCGCGGCGACCGGTCTTCCGGTTCGGCTCGCCGGTGACGGCGTGTGCATGGCGCTCGGCGAGCATTGGCGTGGTGCGGCGCGTGGCGCCGACTTTCTGCTCGGCATGGTGGTATCGACGGGGATCGGTGGGGGACTGGTGCTCGACGGCGCACCCTATGACGGCCGCACCGGCAACGCCGGTCACGTCGGCCATGTCATCGTCGCTCCCGAAAACGGCGCGTTGTGCACATGCGGCGGGCACGGCTGCGTCGAGACCGTCGCATCGGGTCCAAATATGGCCAGGTGGGCGCGCGCCCAGGGTTGGCCGGCCCCGCCGGAAGCTGACGCCAAGGAGCTGGCTGACGCAGCGAACGCAGGGGATGCTTTGGCGCTCAGGGCGTTTCACCGGGGCGCGACTGCGGTGGCGGCGATGATCGCGTCGGTGGGTGCGGTCTGTGATCTCGATCTTGTGGTGATCGGCGGTGGCGTGGCGAAGTCCGGGGCATTGTTGTTCGACCCGCTTCGCGCGGCGCTTGCGAATTACGCGGGGCTGGACTTCTTGCGCACGCTGCGGGTGGTGCCCGCCGAACTCGGCGGGGACGCGGGCCTGGTGGGGGCGGCCGCTCTCTTGCGTGGCTGAGCCCGTTGCATGTGCGTGCGGCCCCAGTCGCACAGTGTTTGCAGGACCGGCGCGAGCGTCATCCCGTACTCGGAGATCGAATAGTGGACGCATGGCGGCACGGTGCCCGCGTCGTGGCGGTCGATGATCCCGGCGTCCACCAGGTCATGCAGATGGCGGATCAGCATGCGCTCGGTGATCTCGGGGATGCTGCGCCGCAGTTCGGCAGTGCGCATCGGCCCGTCGACCAGGCGCCACAGGATGGTGCCCTTCCAGCGGCCGTCGATGACCGACAGCGTGGCATCGATCGGACACTCGCCGATTTCCTTCTTGGACACCGGCATGTCGGGACTCCTTGCGTAGAGTGCTGACTAATTTGTCAGTACCTTGTTTTTTGTCAGCTTACTGACCAGGGTCGATCTTGTGAATGAAATCATCGAGATCCTCGTCGTCCTGGTGATCGGCGCGCTGGTGGGTGTGGAGTTCGGAGTAACCGCCTTCAGCCATCCGATCCTGGAGCGGTTGCCGGACGCCGCGTACTCGCAGGGACGTTCGGCCAGCGCCCGGATTCTCGGCAGGGTGATGCCGTTCTGGTACGGCCTGGCGGTGCTCCTTCTGCTCAGCGCGGTGGCTGTGCGGCCCCAACCGTTGTTCATCGCCGCGGCGTTGGTGATGGGCGCGGTCATGCTGTTGACCTTCACGGTGCTCGTGCCGGCCAACAACCGCGTGGCCGCGTGGGCCGGCCCCGCCGACGTCTCGCATGAGCTGGCCGGGCGCTGGGACCGGCTCCACTGGCTGAGAGTGGCCCTGTTGGCCGTGGTGTTCGTGTTGTTGGTTGTGGGAAGTGGGCGCTGACCGTGGCGAGCGACCGCTGAGGCATGCTTTTTGCGGCGTGTCGGCGTGCAGACACGGTCGCTCGCGGTGCATGGATCATGAATTAGGAAGTCAGGCGGGTGTTCGGGTACTCTGGCCGAGTTCCACCGAAGACCGTCGGTCACCGATGAGCGCTTGCTCGCAGAGTAAGCAGCTCGGCAATCGGTTGAAGGTCCGGGAAATTTCCCGGCGGCCCACGCAGGAGGACGAGGTAGAAGCATTCTTGCGCGCCCCGACCTGTCTGCGTCGGGGCGCTTTGTCATTTCCGGCCTTCATGTGGTGGACGACCCCAACCATCACGAGGAGGCAAGCATGGCCCAAGCTGAAAAGGCCACCGCGGTCGCCGACATCGCCGAGAAGTTCAAGGAGGCGACGGCCACCGTCGTCACCGAGTACCGCGGCCTGACGGTGTCCAACCTTGCCGAGCTGCGCAGGTCGCTGGGTGAAGGAGCCACGTACACGGTTGCCAAGAACACCTTGGTCAAGCGTGCGGCTGCCGAAGCCGGCATCGAGGGTCTGGACGATCTGTTCGCCGGACCGACCGCCATCGCGTTCATCAGCGGCGAGCCCGTTGACGCCGCCAAGGCGATCAAGAAGTTCGCCAAGGACAACAAGGCCCTGATCGTCAAGGGCGGCTACATGGACGGCAAGGCGCTGTCCGTTGCCGAGGTCGAGCGGATCGCCGATCTGGAGTCCCGCGAGGTCCTGCTGTCCAAGCTGGCCGGCGCACTCAAGGCGAAGCAGTCCCAGGCCGCGGCGCTGTTCGTGGCGCCCGCGTCCCAGGTCGCCCGCCTGGCCGCAGCTCTGCAAGAGAAGAAGGCCGGCTCGGAAAACACCGACGCCGCATAAGCAACCCACCACCAAGAGATAGATAAGGAATCACCATGGCAAAGCTGTCCACCGACGAACTGCTCGACGCGTTCAAGGAAATGACCCTGCTGGAGCTCTCTGAGTTCGTCAAGCAGTTCGAGGAGACCTTCGACGTCACCGCCGCCGCCCCGGTCGCGGTTGCCGCCGGCCCGGCCGCCGGTGGCGCGCCCGCCGAGGCCGCCGAGGAGCAGTCGGAGTTCGACGTCATCCTCGAGGGTGCCGGCGACAAGAAGATCGGCGTCATCAAGGTCGTCCGCGAGATCGTCTCCGGCCTGGGCCTAAAGGAAGCCAAGGATCTGGTCGACGGCGCTCCCAAGCCGCTGCTGGAGAAGGTCACCAAGGAAGCCGCCGAGGAGGCCAAGAGCAAGCTCGAGGCTGCCGGCGCTTCGGTCACCGTCAAGTAATTCGCGATTCTGCGAAAAGAACCCCCGGATCAGCGCGATCCGGGGGTTCTTTGCTGTTTACGTCAAGGCAAATCGGATACATCGGCACAACCGTGATTCCGCGGTGCGCGGTGCGCTATGGTGACTCAAGCCACAGGCCCTAGCAGGTGGCACGGTGAGGCGTAGGCGGAAGGATCTTTGATGGGCGTCCAAATCGACGTGAACGGACTGAGTAAGTCTTTTGGATCGTCCAAGATCTGGGAAGACGTGACGCTGTCTGTCCCGGCCGGTGAGGTCAGCGTGCTGCTGGGCCCGTCCGGTACCGGTAAGTCGGTGTTCCTGAAGTCGCTGATCGGCCTGCTGCGCCCGGAGCGCGGTTCGATCATCATCGACGGCACCGACATCCTCGAATGCTCCGCCAAGGAGCTCTACGAGATCCGCACGCTGTTCGGGGTGCTGTTCCAGGACGGCGCGCTGTTCGGCTCGATGAACATCTACGACAACACCGCCTTCCCGCTGCGCGAGCACACCAAGAAGAGCGAGAGCGAGATCCGTGAGATCGTCATGGAGAAGCTCGCCCTGGTCGGTATGCCCAACGACGGGCACAAGTTCCCCGGTGAGATCTCCGGCGGTATGCGCAAGCGCGCCGGCCTGGCGCGCGCCCTGGTGCTCGACCCGCAGATCATCCTCTGCGACGAGCCGGACTCCGGTCTGGACCCCGTCCGTACCGCCTACCTGAGCCAGCTGCTGATCGACATCAACGCCCAGATCGACGCGACCGTGCTGATCGTGACGCACAACATCAACATCGCCAGGACCGTGCCCGACAACATCGGCATGCTGTTCCGCAAGAAGCTGGTCATGTTCGGACCTCGTGAAGTGCTGCTGACCAGCGAGGAGCCCGTCGTCAAGCAGTTCCTCAACGGCCGCCGCATCGGCCCCATCGGCATGTCCGAGGAGAAGGACGAGGCGACCGCGGCCGCCGAGCAGGCCCTGCTCGATGCCGGTCAGCACGATGGCGGTGTGGAGGAGATCGAAGGTGTCCCGCCGCAGCTGACCGCGACGCCGGGAATGCCCGAACGCAAGGGCGTGGCTCGTCGCCGGGCCCGGGTGCGCGAGATCCTGCACACCCTCCCGCCGCAGGCCCAGGCCGCCATCCTGGAGGAGCTCAACGCCCACGACGGGCAGCAGGGCGCTACCGTCCAGACGCCGACGGCTCCGGTGGAGAATTACGACGAGCCGACCGCGCGGCACAGCCGTCCGGTCGAGGACGACGCTCCGACGGGTGCCATCGAGGTGCCCAAGCAGCAAGCCTGATACGACCGTCAGCGATCCGGCGTCACCCGCATATGGGTGGCGCCGGATCGCTGTTTACCGGCATGGGTGTCGCCGTTGTGGCCGATGCCTTGCGGTACGCCCCGTCGGGGGCACGTCGTCCTTCTGAGGTAGGAGGTGTAGTCCCGCCTCGCGGATGACGCCAAGCGCTCGGCAAGTTCGTAGTGTCGAAGACGACTGCTGAGCGCCTTCGATGGCGGACGGCACCGTATCGAAGGAGCACGTTTGATGACGGTCTCCATCCCTCGAACGCCCACCGGCACGGGCCGTGGACGAGTGCGCAGAACGTCGGGCAGTATCCGAGCTCGCCGGCGGCGGGTTGCCCTCGGCGCGAGCGAGTCCGAACTCGGGCTCTTCTGTGACCGCTGCGGCCGCTGGTTCGCCGCCGAGCGGTTGAGGGTCGAATGTGGTGCATGTGCCCTCGCGGGCCGCCCACTAATTGTCCACAGTGCGACGGAATCACTGTTCGACCGGGCTCTTTCGCGACGAGCCTCGACAGGAAGCGCGGTGCATCCATGAGCGACGGAGTTGCTCTGGTCGGGCTCTTGACGCTCGCGCTGATCACGGGCTGGGCCATCCTGTTCGGCCGCCGAATGGCGCGCGCCCAAGAGGCTGCGGACGACCTCAGCCCGTCTTCGACGGGAGACCGCATGCAATGCTCCGGCCGGTATGAGCGTGAGCGCGACAATCCAAACGTGTTACCCCAGCGGCATGTTCGATAGTTCGCCGACGAACTCGCACCGGGTTGGCGCGCTGACCGCCGGTGAACGAATCGAGATGCATCGTCGGCGACGAGGATTGTCGCGAAAAGTGGTCGCCGGTCTCGTCGGGCGCAGCGAAGAGTGGTTGCGGTTGATCGAATCCGGCCGGCGAAAGCTCGACAGCATCGAAGTCTGGGCGAGCCTGTGCGAGGTACTGCACATCGACAACCCCGCCGAAATCATCGACTGGCCGGTCAGGAATGTCCCACGCCCGAAACCCGCGTACGAATTGCGCGAGCTGCGGCGACTGGTCATCGAGAACCCCGCCTTGCGTGCACGGGAGACCGTCGGGCGCAACGATGACATCGACAAGTCGGCGATGGTTGCGAATCTTCTTGAGTGTCAACACATCTGGTCTGGTTCGCCGCGAAGATACTCCACCTTGGCCCGGCAGCTTCCGGCGGTCTTGCGTGCGTGCCTCGAAGCCGAGTGGTATCGCCCGGATTCCGGGTTTCAGGAGCTACTCGTGACGACATACCATCTGGCCGGCCAGGTTTTTTCCGGCCACGGCGATCACAATTCCGCAGCGTTGGTCACAGACCGGGCGATGGTCGGCGCAGCGCAGACGCGCCGACCGGAATTGATCAGCGCCAGCGCGTGGTTCGTCGGCAACGCATTACTCCAATCGTCAGATCTCCGTGAATGCCACGACTATGCATTGGGTGCCGCACAGCGATTGTTCATTCGCGCGCCCGAAACTGCCGAGGATGCGGCGATTTGGGGAGCCCTCCATCTCACGGCCGCCATCGCCGCCGGGCTGGCGCAGAACTGGGACGAAAGCCGCAGACTCTTCGCCTTGTCCGAGAAAATCGCCGACGATCTGGACAAGGATATACAGGTCCGCGGCATCCTGTTCGGCCCGACCGAAGTTGCGATTGCCGGCATGCAGATCGCGCTAGCGCACCATGCCACCGGCGAGGTGATCCGGCTTGCCGCCGAAACCGACATCACCGATGGCTATCCACTTCAGCGCCATGTCCAGTATCACATTTGTCAGGCGCTGGCCTTCGTAGACCAGCGAGACGAGGTGGCGGCCACCCTGGCATTGACCAGAGTGGCAGCGCTGTGCCCGGAGGATATTCGTCACCACCCTGACGTGCACCGCTGCCTGCAGTTCCTCATCGCCCGAAACAACTACCTGGTCCGCTCGGAGGTGGACTATCTCACCAAGCTGGCCGAAGGCACTGACGACAACGTGGTTATTCGACCTTCCGTCACAGCTTGAGTATCACGGACTTTTCCTCGGTGTATTCGTGAAACCAATTGGGGCCCAGTTCCCGTCCGATTCCGGACTGTTTGTAGCCGCCGAAAGGCATGTTGGGGTTCAGTGCGAGAAAGGTATTGATCCAAACCGTACCGGCTCGGAGTCGACGCGCCATCGTGTGCGCCCGGGTCACATCGTTGGTCCACACAGCGGCCGCGAGCCCGTACGTCGTGTCGTTGGCCCGCACTACGGCATCGTGCTCATCGGTGAATGGAATCACCGCGACCACGGGTCCGAAGATCTCTTCGCGGGCAATCCGCATCGAACTGTCTACGTCGTCGAAGACCGTGGGATCGACAAAGTAGCCGCGTCCGGACCGCACTGTGCCACCGAACTTGGGCGTCGCACCTTCGCTCCTGCCGACCTCGAGATAGCCACGGACCCGATCGAACTGCTCCTTGGACGCGAGCGGCCCAACAGTTGTTTCTGGATCAAGGGGGTCACCCACAATAACGGCGGCCGCATAGGCCGACAGTTTGTCGACGAACTCGTCCTTGAAGTCGCGCTGCACGAGTACGCGAGTGCCCGCTGCGCAGGCCTGCCCGCTCAGCATGCAGAACCCGGCCAGCGCAGCAGGGAGCGCTTGTTCGAGGTCGGCGTCGGGGAAGATGACATTCGGTGACTTCCCGCCGAGTTCGAGTAGCACTCGCTTCAGGTTTCCCTCCGACGCCCGCAGAACCAGGCGACCGGTCTCGACCGACCCGGTGAATGCGACCTTGTCGATGCCATGGTGTCGGGCGATCGACGAACCAGCGCCGGGTCCGAAACCGGTGAGGATGTTGAGCACGCCCGCGGGCAGGCCGGCCTCTAAGGCCAGTTCGCCGAGACGCGATGCGGTGAGCGGTGTCTGCTCAGCGGGTTTGAGGACAAGGGTGTTTCCCGCTGCGAGCGCTGGACCGATCTTCCACAGCGCCGAGATGATCGGGCCGTTCCACGGGATGATCGCGCCGACGACTCCGACCGGCTCCCGCAGCACATAGTTGAACGAGGTCGGGTGCGACGGCATCGTGTGGCCGCTGACCAGGTTCGCCGATCCGGCGAAGAAGTGCAGACTCTCGATGCCCAGCTTCAGCAGGGCGCGGGCGGTGGCGATGGTCATGCCGTTGTCGAGCGTTTCGAGCTCGGCGAGTCGGTCGGCATCCGCTTCGATCAGATCGGCGAAGCGGCGTAACAGCTGCGCGCGTTCGGAAGGGCCCATCCGCGACCACGGGCCATCGTCGAAAGCCGCGCGTGCCGCCTTCACGGCGTCGTCGACATCGGCCGCCTCCGCTTCCGCTGCGTACCCGAGCACCGTTTCGTCGGTCGGATTCACCGTCTCGAAGGTTCTGCCGGTTCTGGCGGGCACCCACGAGTTGTCGATCAACAGGCGCGGCTCGTGGGCATCAAGCCACTCCTGCACCGCAGAGCTCCGAAATCGGCTGCGGGCAGCTGGGTTTGCACTGACAGACATGTGATTGTCCTCTGGTGGGCGATCGGTCGGCTTGACAGTTGTGGACGTTCGCGGCTAGCCGTCTTGGCGGGTTTGCGGCTGCTGCGCGTCAGCGGTGTATCGGCCACTGCTTCTGTGCCACTCGAGGCTGCCCGCCATCCACGCCCACAAACCGCTCAGAAAACGCCGCAGTTCGGGCGATGCGGCCGGCCCGATCTCGGAACACTCCGCCTCATACGCCCGCACTATCGAATTATGGTGGGCCACAGTCATTTCTAGCGCTTCTTGCAGGGTGCACTTTCGCTCGGTGGCGATGAGGGTGGGAAGGTTGAAGTCCCCCATCTCGGTTTCGGCTTCCTTGCCCATGGAGTAGATGTCGTTGACCAGGGTTACCGCGTCCGCAGCAAGCCGAACGGCTTGCCGGACGGTTGGCTCGAAGTACACGTCGGCTGGAAGCTCGTATCCGTTCACCACATCGACGAGCGACATCGCCGGGAGAAAACTGTTGTGCTGCCGCTCGGCCAGAAACTCCCACACCGGCGGATTCTGACCCGTTGACCGCCACCCCGCTTCCGCGGTCCAGGTGAAGAACAATGCCAAGGTCTCGTGGCGGACGCGGGCGACCTGTGCGGGTGTGGCATACCGGCGAATGTGGTCAAGGCTGGATGACAACGCGACCAGCACGGGATGGCCGCACAGCTGCTCCTCGATCTGGGCCGCGTATTCCCCTACGGGATGAGGTGGGTCCATGGCCGACATGGCGAATGTCAGGCGTGCCGCGACGAGTTCGTTGACGGCACCGAATCGTTCGTCGTCGGCGAAATAGTCGTCTGTGGCGAACAGAGCCGCCATCCATTTGGCACCGAGCAGAAGCCGGTCGACATCGTCGGTGTCCGGGCAGGTGAGCATGATGAGCCTGCCGAACCGGCAGGCGCGGAAATACGATGGGTGCTCGGCGTAGATACCGACTTCCATGGCCCAGTCGGCCAGCCGCTCTTCGATCTCGGCGCCAAGTCTCTCGTCGTCGCGGATCGGGTCGGGGGCGTACAGTCCACGATGGCGCGCCCTCGCCGTTGGCGCCAACACTTCTCGGGAATCAGCGTGGTTCCTCATGAACGTTGCGCCACCGCCATCGGAAGA
Source organism: Mycobacterium venezuelense (assembly GCF_054919535.1). Classification (NCBI taxonomy): domain Bacteria; kingdom Bacillati; phylum Actinomycetota; class Actinomycetes; order Mycobacteriales; family Mycobacteriaceae; genus Mycobacterium; species Mycobacterium venezuelense. Next base: position 23,072 of record NZ_JBONDW010000023.1, on the reverse strand, counting down.
ACATCGCGCGCACGGCCGGCGACCGTTTCGAGGTACCCGCGCCACTCGCCTCTGCACCGTTCGCAAAGCGCGATTCCGGAAAATTGACCGCTCTCGCCGACTCCGTAGAATTCCTTGCGCCGGCAGTGCTGGCACTTCGCTTCGGAGGGTCGGTCGAGCATCTCGGCGAATCCCTCGAAGAGCAGGCTGTTCTTGCGGGCCTGCACAGCTTCGTACCGTTCGTCCGTGGTGTTCGCGGTCATCGGATCGCTGCGATACCAGAGCTTGACGTTGCGCCGGGCATCATCGACGAGCGCATCCGACTCGGGATTACCGATCGTCAATCCGTCTTCGACATAGCGGTATCGCCGCATCAGCAGATGGACCGGACCACCGAGAAACCGGACATAGTGGATGACGCATCGGCGGTCGGGCCGCTGTGACCAGTTCGCGTCGAGAGCCCAGAGAACCTCCCGGCACACCCGATAGGCGGCGGTGCGGGCCGGTGGCCCGACGTAGCCGAACAGGTTGCAGATTTCTCCTTCCGCCCGATGTTTGTAGAAGGAGATCGCATCGAAGAGGATCACCGCGATCTCGGCGAGGATCCGGTTCTCGGCTTCGGTGAGCCAGTTGTCGCTGTTGTTGCAGGAAATGGCCGCGGCAAGGTAGAACCGAACCATCGCGTCGCAGTCCCGAATCCTCAGATAGTCTGCGGCGGAATTGGCCAGCGCATCGGCATAACGGCGGTAGAGCGCCGAACCCCGCCGCTCGCTGGCCTTTTCCGTCATGACCAGTACCGCGCAACGAAACTCGCGGGCCATCTCGTCGCGAATCGATGAGCCGCCGAACAGGATGTCCAACTGCTCATCCAGGCTGTACCCGACCCAGCCGTCGTCGATCACATCGAGTGCAGTACCGGCGTAGTCGGCCACGTAGGCGATGACGCCGAGCCGAACGAGGGCCAGATAGCGATCCCAGTTCTTGAACTCTGGAACAACGCATCGAGTGAGTTCCCAAGCATGTCCGATGATTTCGGGAATCTCTTCGTGTGGAATCCCGAACGGCGTGAGATCGGTGTTCAGCACATCGGGATAGAACCAGTCTTCATCGGTGGCAGACCCGGTCTGAGCAGATGCTATGTGAGCGGACAATGTCCCCGCCTCGTCTCTCGGTTCGATTCAGTGCTCACCACTCGACGGGCAAGCCGTGTACGCCATACACCGTGGCGAAGGTACGAAACCTCAGGTCTTCAAGAGGTACGGCCAGCCGCATGTCCGGGAACCGGCGGAAGAGTGCCGGAAACGCGCTGCAGAGTTCGATCCTGGCAAGAGTCGCACCCAGGCAGAAGTGCGTCCCGTGGCCGAATGCCAGGTGGTTCTGCGGAATTCGGCTGATGTCGAACCGGTCCGCGGATCCGCATACGCTCTCATGTCTGTTGGCGACAACCAGCGACGCCATCACGTAGTCTCCCGCTTTGATCGGCTGCCCGCCGAGGGTCAGATCCTCGGTCGCGGTCCGCACAAGGCCTGTTTGCACGACCGAGAGGTATCGGAGCATCTCCTCTACGGCGCCAGGGACACTGCGTGGATCGTCCCGAATCGTTGCAAGCTCCCGCGGATGTCGCAGCAGCAACAACGCGCCGAGCCCCAGCATGCTCGCCGTGGTGTCGTGTCCGGCGATGAGCAGAGCGTTGATCAGCCCCGTCAGTTCCTCATCGGTCAGTTCGTCACCGTGTCTGCTCACCAGCCCGCCAACCACGCTGTCGTCTGGCGACTTTCGTTGCCGATGGACCAGTTCGGTGTTGCGCTCCCACATCGCGGTAAAGATCCGCGTCATCTCGTCCTGGCTCAGCGTCCGGTCGAAGGCCTGGTTGGCAAGTGTCTCGAACAGGGTCTGGTCCTCCTCGGCAAGCCCGAGCAGTTCGCACAGGGTTCGTGAGGCGACGGGCTGAGCAAATGCCGATACCAGGTCGGCCGGTGGCCCGGCACGATCCAGCTCGTCGAGTTGCCGGGCGACGACATCGGCGACGCTGGCCTTCATCAACTCCAGCCGGCGCGGCGAGAACGCGGCGCTGACCATTCGGCGCAAGCGGGTATGTCCGGGAGGGTCCATTCCGGCCAAGCCGCCGGGCCGGCGGGTCGGGTTCGCGATCGACGCCCGCCCGGTCGCGCGTGGTCGAGTCACTGTGGGTGGCGTCCGCGCGGTGCTGAACCGCCGGTCACTGAACACCTGACGAACGTCGGCGGGTTTCGCGACGACCCACACCGGATCTCCGTTGGGGGCGCGATGTCTGGTGATGCCATCTTCTGACAACAGTTGCAGCAGTTCCGGGTCCGGATCTAACGGCATGCCGTGTGCCCGTCGATACGGCAACGGTACGCAATCGCCGGCTTCTTTCACTTCATGGCTCAATGTGAAGATCCTGACAGGCGGGTGGGGTGAGGGTGATGCGTCCGCCGACGCTCAAACACGGTCCGCGGCGATGAGCAGGTACTGGAAACTTCCGCCCTTGTAGGCGTCCAAGAATGTCCGCTCGATACCGGTGGCCACCGCGGACTGTGCGCGGAGCTCCCAGTAGGGGATGGTTGCCGACGTGAGATCGACGACGTTCACGGGCACCAGGCGATGGGCCGCGAGTTCTTTGAAATACATACTGCGCGGGTGAATGTCGCAGATGTAGTGGGCGTTGATCGTGCTCACCGCCCTGGACGGCAATCCGTAGGCGTCGTTGTAACACCCGGTTATGCAGACGTATCGGCCACCACGCCTGAGCAACCGGCGGTACTCTTCGAACAACAGCGACAGATCCACATACATGGTGCTTTCGTTGTTCCAGATGCCACCGAAAGCACCAGTGTCGAAACCGGTCTCCAGCATGTTCCTCAGGTGAAATCCGACCTTGCCATCGATGCCTGCGGTACGGGCGCGCTCGTTGGCGAAATCGGCCTGGGAGGTCGATATGGTCACGCCGTCCACCTCGCAGCCGAACCGCTGGTGGGCCATGAAAGAGCTGCCTCCGCGGCCGCATCCCGCGTCGAGGAGGCGGTCGTCGCCGGCGATCGGGCCGAGATGATCGAGAAGTAGGTCGGCCTGAGCGCTCTCCAGGCGGTGAAGCTCGGCGATGACTCGCTCGTCGCGGACACCAGCGGGGGCGTCGAGGACCGACCAGTCCACCTCTCCGATTCCGTAGTGGTGGTGATACAGGCCGTCCACCTGCCCCAGCCGTAAGTTGACGGGATTCTGCTCCGAATTCCAGTATTCGGCGATGCTCTGCTGATAGGGACTGTGGACGACGCGGTTGTCCGGGAGCGTGATCACGTCTGCTTCCTCACGGTCGTGACGGTTTGCGGTTTCCTTGGTTCGATTGCGCGCGGCGTCAGGGTAGTGAGTCCAGAGCTCTTCTTCTCCAACAAAATTTGGAGCAGGTCGTCGGTGCCGAAGTTGGACAAGCCGCAACTCGGATGTCGTGTTTCGTGATCCACGCGAGTTGGTGGCCATTCTTGGCATACCTGCCGCAACATGCGCGAAAACCCGCTAGGCGGCGTCGGGAAAAGACTGCTACCATCACCCGCAGTTGGAAATATTACCAACAGAGGGAATTTTCTGAATCTTCGATTGCCTGGCCGTGCCCTGCGGTGACTTGTATTCACCCCTGGGGCACCACATCGTTGACGGGAAGCGCGAATGTCCATCATCGGCGACCATGCACACGAGTGACCCGGTGCGCTCCTCCCGTCGTGGAATCACGTACGCGGCAAAGAGTTGCACGTACCCAACCACCGGTCCGCAGTCATCGGTGACACATGGACCTACCCGTCGCCGGAGTGGGCGTTGAAAGAGACGAGATCGATGGTGGACCGTGCAGGGCCGAGTGATCAGCGCTCGCCGCGCCGTTTAGGCCGGCTGGAATCGAGTGCGGGCCGATGACCGTCACCGCCGCGCCACCTGTGACGCAGGAGCCTGAACCGGGCAGCATTCTCGCCAAGGCTCGGGAGTTGTGTGACCCGGTGCTGCGCGGGGCGGTCGACCAGCTGCCGGAGTCGTTGCGCCTCATGGCCGGGTATCACTTCGGCTGGTGGGACGCGACGGGCCGCCCGGCCAAGGGTCGATCGGGAAAAGGGATGCGCGCTGCCCTTGTGCTCGCGACGAACGCCGCGTGCGGAAGCACGGATATGGCAGCACTGCCGGCTGCTGCGGCCATCGAGATGCTGCACAACTTCACCCTCATCCATGACGATGTGATGGATGCCGACGAGATGCGGCACGGCAGAGCCACCGTGTGGCGAGTGTGGGGCAGGGACGCCGCGCTCGTTGTGGGCGATGCTATGCACGCGATGACGATCCGAATGCTGCTCGACCTCCCGTCGACTTCGGCAGTTGAGGCGGTGGAACGAATCGAGACCGCCACCGTCGAGCTGTGCCGGGGCCAATACGAGGACTGCGACTTCGAGTCTCGCGCGGTCGTGCGCGTCGACGAGTACATGCACATGGTGACGGGCAAGACCGGCTCGCTGATGGGATGTGCATGCGCACTCGGCGCGCTGTCAGCTTGTTCCGACCCCGAAACCGTCGCCGCATTCGAGAGATTCGGCACAGAACTCGGTGCGGCATTCCAGTTCGCCGACGACGTGCTTGGCATCGTGGGCGATCCGGCCGCAACCGGTAAACCCGTCGGCAATGACCTGATCCGTCGCAAGCGGTCATTGCCGGTTGTCGCCGCCTTGGGGTCGCGGCGTCCGGAGGCCGCCGAACTCAGCGAGCTGTACCGGTCTGCTGGACCGATGACCACTGCGGAAGTGGTGCGGGCCACGCACTTGGTGCGGGCATGTGGTGGTCTCGACTGGGCGTCGCAGCAGGCGGAGGCACGCGCACGGTCCGCGTTCGGAGCCCTTCCTGCCGGCGCGGCCTCGACAGAGCTTCGCGTACTGGCACAGGCGATCGCGCGGCGGGACCGCTGATGCCGGGGTCGATGAAACGAGCGATGCAGACCTTTCTCGACGAGCGCGTCGTCCTCCTCGACGAATCAGGCAACGCCATCGGTACCGAACGCAAAGCGGAAGTACACACCGATCGAACCCCGCTGCATCTTGCGTTCTCGTGCTATGTCTTCGGGCGGGACGAACACTTCCTGGCCACCCGGCGGGCAACCACGAAGAAAACCTGGCCCGGAGTGTGGACCAACAGCTGCTGCGGCCATCCAGGACCCGGTGAGCCGCTCAAGGTGGCGATTCGGCGCCGGCTGCACGACGAACTTGGCCTTGAGAGCGCCGAAATCGACCTCGTCCTACCGGCATTCAGATACCGCGCGGTGATGCCCGACGGAATCGTCGAATACGAGGTGTGTCCGGTCTACCGAGCGATCGTAGACACCACACCCACTCCCAACCCGAATGAGGTGTCGGAGGCTTGCTGGCTTGAGTGGGACGACTTCGCCGGAGCCGAGGCGTTCACTCCGATGTCGCCGTGGTGCCTGGAACAGCTGGCCGTCCTCACCACACTCGGCCGCCCGTTCGCCTGGCCGGTTGCATCGGAATCCGAGCTGCCGCCTGCTGCTCGAGTCGATCAGCAGGCCGCGGCGCAGCATATGTCGTGACCATAGTCGTATCAACGGCCGATTGCCGCCAGAACAACCGGAATTGGAGCAACGCGTGGACACCATTCAGCTTCCGCAGATCGGCCTGAGTGCCGAAGCGAGAATCAGTCCTGATGTCGACAAGGCGGGGACCCACCTCAAATCTTGGTCACGCGAAACCGGAATAGTCAGTGACGGTCCCGGAGGTGAGAAGTTCGATTCCGTTTTGCTGCACCGATTGGCGGCCTGGTCCTATCCGTACGCGGCCGGCGAGCAACTCGACCTGATGGCGGATTGGATGGGCTGGTTCTTCGCATTCGACGACATCCTCGACGACACCGAAGACGGTTGTGACCAACATTTCGCGACGACCACAGCGCAGGTCATCAATTCGGTGTATTCCGCCGTGTCTTCGCCACCCGCGAGCCGCGAGCTCCGCCCGTATCACTCTGCGATGCAGGATCTTTGGATACGCACCACGGCGGGCATGCCGGCAGCCTGGTGCCAGCGACTCGCCCATGACATGGTTGAGTATGTAAACTCCTATCGCAGCCAGGCGCTCATCAACGCGTCGAAATGCGCTCTTGACGAGCAGTCGTACCGAGCGCACCGAGTGATATCGAGTGCCGTGTACGTGTCGCTCGACATCGGCGAGCGCGCTTCCGGGCAACCTCTGCCGGAATCACTTGTGGTGCATCCGTATGTCCGGGTGGCTCGCCACGCAGCGACGAACATCGTCGCGTGGAGCAATGATCTGTTTTCCGCGCCAAAGGAACTCAGCCTCGGAGATCTGTGCAACTACGTCGCTGTTCTGCAGAACCAGGACGGTTTGACGACGGAGCAGGCGGTGGATCGGGTCAGTCAGCACGTGCAGCAGCAGGTGGCACTCCTGCGCGAGGTCGAACGACGTATCCACTCCGAACTCATCCCGCGGCTGACCAACGAGGAGCGGCGGGCCGTGATCGCGATGCTAGAGACGTGTAGCTGTTGGACTACCGGCAATGTGGCGTGGTCCATGGAAACGGCGCGCTACGCATCGCGCCACATTGCCGAGGCAACTCGCAAGGCGAGTGGAGTCGCCGGCTGAGTTCGGACTGTCGTCCGAAAGCGCTGTCACAGATTAGATGTCGCACCGTTTCATGCTGTGCGTTGCCGTCCGAATGGACGGTGTCGCAAGCGATGGACGATGTTCAGTCCTACGCGAGGATGAGACTGCCTCCTCCTCGCGCACGAAGCGAAGCGGCCAGTCGTTTCGTAGTGTCGTTCAACGTGGCCGTACGACGTACCGCGGGCAAGCCGGTTCGCCTTCCCCGCATCGTTTTTCAAGCTCGCAACATAATCCCTCTGGTTGTCGGTCGGTGAGTTGTGATGGGCACGAATGGCAACGGTGTCGCTGCTGTGGCGGTAAACGGTTCGCAAAGCGTGTCGTCGGCCCGCCGCGAGTTTGCCGCGCGGCTGGATGCGTTGTACGCGTGCGGTGGCAGCCCGCCGTTGCGTGTCCTGGCGAACGCGGCGCGCCAGCGGGCGCAGTCGATGGGGGCCGGCGGCGGGCGCTCGGAGCGGCCCGTGTTCGTCTCGGCGCAGCGAATCAGCGATTGGAAAATGGGGCGAAATGTCCCTGCCCGGTTCGAGGCGGTGCTGCCGGTTCTGTTGGTTCTCATCGACAGAGTGCGGCGGCGGGGTGCGGCTCATCGACCGGAGCTGACGAGCCTTCGTTCGTGGAATCGACTGTGGGAGCAGGCGCAGACGGGGCGACCGGGCCGTCGGAGCGGGGTCGCGGTGGCGTTCGCGGGCCGGTCAGATGCTGTCGCCGATCTCGCCGAGATGGTGGCGGACGCCGATGGTGACCGCTTGGGATCCCGGATCGTCGTATTGACCGGCGCGAGCGGCGTCGGCAAGACAACGTTGCTGCGGGAGGGGCTGGTTCCCCTGCTTGAGGCGCAGCCGCGGCCGTGGGTGGTGCATGTGCCCCATTTCGGTTCGGGCCCGTTGACTCACCTCGAAGACGTTGCTGAAGCTGTCGAATCATACGACCGGCGACCGCAATTGGTGATCATCGATCAATTCGAGCGGATCGTCGCCCAAGACATCGATTGCGAAGAGCGCAAGTCGTTCCTGAGGGCGTTGGAGCGGCTCGCCCAAGTTGCCGTGGTGCTGATCTCTTGCCGCTCCGGCGATTTCCCGCGGTGCACCGAGCACGACGCATTCGTCGAGGCCGCCGAACGCCGGCGTTACCGGCTCGAGCCGATGGGAACCTCCGAACTGAGAGCAGCCGCAGAAATCGCGCTCGGCTCCGCTGCGGACGTAGAGGCCGGGCTGGTGGAGGTTGTGCTTGCCGCCCTGGCCGGACGCGGGCCGCACCGCGAGCCTGCAGAGTTGTCCATCCTGTCCCGCGTCCTCGAATCGATGCTCCGCCAGTGCGCGGGGTCGAATCTGACGGTGGCGAGCTATCGCAGGTTTGGGGGAGTTGCAGCTGCCGTGCATGCTGCCGCGGATGAATTCTGGGCCGGACTGGGGCCAGACGAACAGGCATTCGCCAAACGGGTGATACTCACGCTGGTGGGTGCCCACGCCTATACCGACGACGCACGTCGACGAATCCCGTACCGTGACCTGCGGAGGCTGACCGAAGGTCCAGCCCGTGGAGCGCACACTCTGGACGAGCTCATCAACGCGAGGGTCGTCACCGTCGACTCCGAGCACGCCTACCTCAGCCATGACCTGACGCTGACGTGGCCGCGGCTGGTCGCATGGCTCGATCGCGAACGCCCCGCACTGATAATCCGAGCCAGGATCGCGGCAAATTCATCGGAATGGGTTGCTGCGCAATGAGTCCGTTGGCATAGGACGAGCTCCCGGCGGAGCGGCCGTGCCCGCGTCGAAACGCTACGGCCGGCCGACCGCCGGCACATGCGATGGAAATCTCGCCTTGATGCCGCCGACCGACATCGTTCGTGCGCCCCGGCGGTGGGCCGCCGTGTGGAGGTTCGTGGCTGCCGGCGGTGAGGGCGGGGCTGCGTGGTTGATGGTGACGATGCCGTTGTTGTATGCGTAGACGATGGCGGCTTGCCGGTCGCGCAGGTCGAGCTTGACGAAGATGCGGCCGATATGGCTCTTGACCGTCGTGTTCGAAATGCTCAGTGTCTCAGCAATCTCAGCGTTGGTGAGACCGCGCGCGACCAACGCGAGGACATCGCGCTCCCTGGCGGTCAGCGCGGGCGTCGTGTGCTGGATCGGAGCAGGAGCCGACGCCTGCCGGTATGTGCGCAAGACCCGGTCGGTAACCGCCGGGTCGAGATATGCCTCACCGCGCGCGACCGAGCGCACCGCCCGGATCAGTTCCTCGGCTGAGGAGTGTTTGAGCACGAATCCGGCTGCACCCGCATGTAATACGCCGGCAAGCAAGTCGTCATCGTCGAACATGCTGAGCGCAAGGACCGGCGGACCATCCGTTGCGGTGAGTTGCCGGGTGGCTTCGATACCGCTCACATGGCGCATGCGGATGTCCATGATGACGACATCGGGCCGGCAGTGAGCGACGGCGGCCAGCACCTCGGAGCCGTCGCCGGCTTCTCCGACGATGGTGAATCCGTCCGCACGTCGCAGGATGTGCCGCAGCCCCGAGCGGACGAGTTCTTGGTCGTCGACCAACAGCACGCTGACCACGGGCGAGTTGCTATTTTGCTCGTATTGAGTGCTCATGAACGTCCGCGCTATTTGCGAATCGCGAGATTTCGGGGTGCCGCCGCTTTATGGGCCCTACGGCGGAGCGCTCCCGGTTGTTGCCGACGCGGTCGAGCGCCTTGTGTATCAGCATTTGCCATAACACCTTTCGCTGCGCGGACTCCAAGAGATCGCAACCTGAGAGCGAGGTTAGTAACATCACCTCGGACTGGGCTTGCGTGAACGCGCACAGCGCTGCCGGGTCCGCGCAAAAGGAGGCGGCAGTCCGATGGTGACGGCGAACTACCTCACCGGCGGGGAGGACACCCGCAGTGCTGCCGTGCGGGAGCAGACCGACGTGTGGAGTAGGCATGTGGCCTACACGCAGGGGCAGGTCGATTGTGCGTTCGAGTCGCCGGAGGGTTTCATCGGTGGCACTCGGCTGCAGCGCTGTGGCGACATCGGACTTGTGAAGTTCTGGTCTGAACCCGTGAGCTATGTGCGCAGGCGACGGGTCGCCGACAGTGACAACGACGACAGCCTCCGGCTGTTGTTGCCGCTGTCGGGGGACCTGCTGATATCCGGACCGAGCGCCGACCGTCAGTTGCGCCCCGGAGTGGCCGCCGCGGCGGTTTCGATGAGTGCGGGGTTTCGCATAGAACACAAACGGCCGGCGGCAGCGCTCGTGCTCTCGATTCCCGGGCGGCTCTGGCAGGGAGCCATGCCGAGGGATCCCGCGGTGATGGAACTCGACCAGGGCAGTGGAGCTGTCGCAGGCGCGATGCTGCGCGCCGTGGCTGAGCAGGGCGGACATCTTGACGCCGCGTCGTTCGTGCAAGCGTGCGAGTCGGCGGCCATGTTGGTTACCGGGCAGCACGGCGACGTCGACCTGACCTCTCAGGCCCGAGCTGTCGTCAGGCAGCACTGTGATGACATCCGGTTCGATCCGTCGGCGCTCGCCGAGCTGCTCGGGTGGTCCCTGCGATCGCTCCAGCTCGCGCTCCGCCGGGCCGGGACCACGCCCGCCGAACTGATCCGCAACGAGCGTCTGGAACGCGCCGCGGCGCGGCTGCGCCATCCGGCCTGGCGTCAGCACACGGTCAGCCACATCGCGTTCGCCTCTGGATTCGGCTCTCTCAGCGCTTTCAATGCGGCGTTTCGATCGCGCTTCGGCTACACGCCCACCGATCTCCGCGCCGGCATGTCCTGATCACATGTCCTGATCAAACGTCCTGCACAGGTGTGGCGCGGGGCGCCTCGGTGTCGCGGCAGCCTGACGGCAGCGGATCCGCCGATATCGGGCCCGGCGTGCAGTTTTACCCACAGAACACGGCGTGAACCCTTGACTGGCGGTCCCAAACGGACCAATCTGTTGGGCAGCAATGTATGGATGGGTAAGAGGATCGAGTCGCCAGCCAGCGCCGGGTGACCCATCTCATGCAGCGGATGTGTGGTGGTTGAGGAATGCTCGTTGAATAAGTGGCGGACGTGCGCTATCGTTGGACGTTGCGCTGGCTGCATCCTGCCCACCTCACCTGTACCTGACACTGTGGTCCTAGCCTGAGTCGTTTGCTCAGTACCTAGTCCTGTGCCGTGCGTCCGGGGTTTTGGACAGGCGGTATCCAGCCGAACCGACGCAGAATTCGCGACAAAAGGTCCGGTGCAGGCCGGCGCCTAATAGTCGCATGAGGTGCTGGAAGGATGCATCTTGGCAGTCTCTAGCCAGAGCACAGCGAACGCTATCACCAATAACTCCGTCCCAGGAGCACCGAACCGAGTTTCATTTGCCAAGCTCCGCGAGCCTCTTGAGGTTCCGGGGCTACTCGACGTTCAGACCGATTCCTTCGACTGGCTCGTCGGGTCCGACGAATGGCGTCAGAAGGCCGTCGATCGCGGTGAGACCGACCCCAAGGGCGGTCTCGAAGAGGTGCTCGAAGAGCTCTCGCCGATCGAGGACTTCTCCGGCTCGATGTCGCTGTCCTTCTCCGATCCGCGCTTCGACGAGGTCAAGGCCCCGGTCGACGAGTGCAAAGACAAGGACATGACGTACGCGGCCCCGCTGTTCGTCACGGCCGAGTTCATCAACAACAACACCGGCGAGATCAAGAGCCAGACGGTCTTCATGGGTGATTTCCCGATGATGACCGAGAAGGGCACCTTCATCATCAACGGCACCGAGCGCGTCGTCGTGTCGCAGCTCGTCCGTTCGCCCGGTGTGTACTTCGACGAGACCATCGACAAGTCCACTGAGAAGACGCTGCACAGCGTCAAGGTGATCCCCGGCCGCGGTGCGTGGCTGGAGTTCGACGTCGACAAGCGCGACACCGTCGGCGTCCGTATCGACCGCAAGCGCCGTCAGCCGGTCACCGTGCTGCTCAAGGCGCTCGGCTGGACCAACGAGCAGATCGTGGAGCGCTTCGGCTTCTCCGAGATCATGATGGGCACGCTCGAGAAGGACAGCACCTCGGGTACCGATGAGGCGCTGCTCGACATCTACCGCAAGCTGCGCCCGGGCGAGCCGCCGACCAAGGAGTCCGCGCAGACCCTGCTGGAGAACCTGTTCTTCAAGGAGAAGCGCTACGACCTGGCCCGCGTCGGCCGCTACAAGGTCAACAAGAAGCTGGGGCTGAACGCCGGCCAGCCGATCACGTCGTCGACGCTGACCGAGGAAGACGTCGTCGCAACCATCGAATACCTGGTGCGCCTGCACGAGGGCCAGACCACGATGACCGTCCCCGGCGGCGTCGAGGTCCCGGTCGAGGTCGACGACATCGACCACTTCGGCAACCGTCGTCTTCGCACCGTGGGTGAGCTGATCCAGAACCAGATCCGGGTCGGCCTGTCCCGCATGGAGCGTGTCGTGCGTGAGCGCATGACCACCCAGGACGTCGAGGCGATCACGCCGCAGACCCTGATCAACATCCGTCCCGTCGTGGCGGCGATCAAGGAGTTCTTCGGCACGAGCCAGCTGTCGCAGTTCATGGACCAGAACAACCCGCTGTCGGGTCTGACCCACAAGCGTCGTCTCTCGGCGCTGGGCCCCGGCGGTCTGTCCCGTGAGCGCGCCGGCCTCGAGGTCCGCGACGTGCACTCCAGCCACTACGGCCGCATGTGCCCGATCGAGACCCCTGAAGGTCCGAACATCGGTCTGATCGGTTCACTGTCGGTGTACGCGCGGGTCAACCCGTTCGGCTTCATCGAGACGCCGTACCGAAAGGTCGTCGACGGGGTCGTCACCGACCAGATCGACTACCTGACCGCCGACGAGGAGGACCGCCACGTCGTGGCGCAGGCCAACTCGCCGATCGACGCCGACGGCCGCTTCACCGAAGACCGCGTGATGGTCCGCCGTAAGGGCGGCGAGGTCGAGAACGTCGCCCCGTCCGACGTGGACTACATGGACGTCTCGCCGCGCCAGATGGTTTCGGTCGCGACCGCGATGATCCCGTTCCTCGAGCACGACGACGCCAACCGTGCCCTGATGGGTGCCAACATGCAGCGCCAGGCGGTACCGCTGGTGCGCAGCGAGGCCCCGCTGGTCGGCACCGGTATGGAGCTGCGCGCCGCGATCGACGCCGGCGATGTCGTGGTCTCGGAGAAGACCGGTGTGGTCGAAGAGGTCTCGGCCGACTACGTCACCGTGATGGCCGACGACGGCACCCGCCACACCTACCGGATGCGCAAGTTCGCCCGGTCCAACCACGGCACGTGCGCCAACCAGCGCCCGATCGTGGACGCCGGGCAGCGGGTCGAGTCGGGCCAGGTCATCGCCGACGGTCCGTGCACCCAGAACGGTGAGATGGCCCTGGGCAAGAACCTGCTCGTGGCGATCATGCCGTGGGAGGGCCACAACTACGAGGACGCGATCATCCTCAGCAACCGCCTGGTCGAAGAGGACGTGCTCACCTCGATCCACATCGAAGAGCACGAAATCGACGCCCGTGACACCAAGCTGGGCGCCGAGGAGATCACCCGGGACATTCCGAACGTCTCCGACGAGGTGCTCGCCGATCTCGACGAGCGCGGCATCGTCCGCATCGGCGCCGAGGTTCGCGACGGCGACATCCTGGTCGGCAAGGTCACCCCGAAGGGTGAGACCGAGCTGACCCCGGAAGAGCGCCTGCTGCGCGCCATCTTCGGTGAGAAGGCCCGCGAGGTCCGCGACACGTCGCTGAAGGTTCCGCACGGTGAGTCCGGCAAGGTCATCGGCATCCGCGTGTTCTCGCGTGAGGACGACGACGAGCTGCCCGCCGGCGTCAACGAGCTGGTCCGCGTGTACGTGGCCCAGAAGCGCAAGATCTCCGACGGCGACAAGCTCGCCGGACGCCACGGCAACAAGGGCGTCATCGGCAAGATCCTGCCCGTCGAGGACATGCCGTTCCTGCCCGATGGCACCCCGGTCGACATCATCCTCAACACCCACGGTGTGCCGCGTCGTATGAACATCGGCCAGATCCTGGAAACCCACCTCGGGTGGGTGGCCAAGGCCGGATGGAACATCGATGTGGCCGCTGGAACGCCGGACTGGGCGAACAAGCTGCCCGAGGAGCTGTACTCGGCTCCGGCGGACAGCATCGTGTCCACCCCGGTGTTCGACGGTGCGCAGGAGGGTGAGCTGCAGGGCCTGCTCGGCTCGACGCTGCCCAACCGCGACGGTGAGGTCATGGTCGATGCCGACGGCAAGGCGACGCTGTTCGACGGCCGGTCCGGCGAACCGTTCCCGTACCCGGTGACGGTCGGCTACATGTACATCCTCAAGCTGCACCACCTCGTGGACGACAAGATCCACGCACGGTCCACCGGCCCGTACTCGATGATCACCCAGCAGCCGCTGGGCGGTAAGGCGCAGTTCGGTGGCCAGCGGTTCGGTGAGATGGAGTGTTGGGCCATGCAGGCCTACGGCGCCGCCTACACCCTGCAGGAGCTGCTGACCATCAAGTCCGACGACACCGTCGGCCGCGTCAAGGTGTACGAGGCGATCGTCAAGGGCGAGAACATCCCCGAACCCGGTATCCCGGAGTCGTTCAAGGTGTTGCTCAAGGAGCTGCAGTCGCTATGCCTCAACGTTGAGGTGCTCTCCAGCGACGGTGCCGCGATCGAGATGCGTGACGGTGACGACGAGGACCTGGAGCGCGCTGCCGCGAACCTGGGAATCAACCTGTCCCGCAATGAGTCCGCATCCGTCGAAGACCTCGCCTGAGAAGTTTTCTAGTCCCGAAAGGGGAAAGGGAGTTACGTGCTAGACGTCAACTTCTTCGATGAACTCCGCATCGGCCTCGCCACCGCGGACGACATCCGTAACTGGTCGTACGGCGAGGTCAAGAAGCCGGAGACCATCAACTACCGCACGCTGAAGCCGGAGAAGGACGGCCTGTTCTGCGAGAAGATCTTCGGACCGACTCGCGACTGGGAGTGCTACTGCGGCAAGTACAAGCGCGTCCGCTTCAAGGGCATCATCTGTGAGCGCTGCGGCGTCGAGGTGACCCGCGCCAAGGTGCGTCGTGAGCGGATGGGCCACATCGAGCTGGCTGCGCCCGTCACGCACATCTGGTACTTCAAGGGTGTGCCGTCGCGGTTGGGCTACCTGCTCGACCTGGCCCCGAAGGATCTGGAAAAGATCATCTACTTCGCGGCCTACGTGATCACGTCGGTCGACGACGAGATGCGCCACAACGAGCTGTCGACGCTCGAGGCCGAGATGGCCGTCGAGCGCAAGGCCGTCGAGGATCAGCGTGACTCCGACCTGGAGGCCCGCGCCCAGAAGCTCGAGGCCGACCTGGCCGAGCTCGAGGCCGAGGGTGCCAAGTCCGACGTGCGCCGCAAGGTGCGCGACGGCGGCGAGCGCGAGATGCGTCAGCTTCGCGACCGCGCCCAGCGTGAGCTGGACCGGCTCGAGGAGATCTGGACCACCTTCACCAAGCTGGCTCCCAAGCAGCTCATCGTGGACGAGGTGCTGTACCGCGAGCTGCAGGACCGCTACGGCGAGTACTTCACCGGCGCCATGGGCGCGGAGTCGATCAAGAAGCTCATCGAGACCTTCGACATCGACGCCGAGGCCGAGTCGCTGCGCGAGGTCATCCGCAGCGGCAAGGGTCAGAAGAAGCTGCGTGCGCTCAAGCGCCTGAAGGTCGTCGCGGCGTTCCAGCAGTCCGGCAACTCGCCCATGGGCATGGTGCTCGACGCGGTTCCGGTGATCCCGCCGGAGCTGCGTCCGATGGTGCAGCTCGACGGTGGCCGCTTCGCGACCTCCGACCTCAACGACCTGTACCGCCGCGTCATCAACCGCAACAACCGGTTGAAGCGACTGATCGACCTCGGCGCGCCCGAGATCATCGTGAACAACGAGAAGCGCATGCTGCAGGAGTCTGTGGACGCGCTGTTCGACAACGGCCGCCGCGGCCGTCCGGTCACCGGGCCGGGCAACCGTCCGCTCAAGTCGCTGTCCGATCTGCTCAAGGGCAAGCAGGGCCGGTTCCGTCAGAACCTGCTCGGTAAGCGCGTCGACTACTCGGGCCGTTCGGTCATCGTGGTCGGCCCGCAGCTCAAGCTGCACCAGTGCGGTCTGCCGAAGCTCATGGCACTCGAGCTGTTCAAGCCGTTCGTGATGAAGCGTCTGGTCGACCTGAACCACGCGCAGAACATCAAGAGCGCCAAGCGCATGGTCGAGCGTCAGCGTCCGCAGGTGTGGGACGTCCTCGAAGAGGTCATCGCCGAGCACCCGGTTCTGCTGAACCGTGCACCCACGCTGCACCGCCTCGGCATCCAGGCCTTCGAGCCGCAGCTGGTCGAGGGCAAGGCCATCCAGCTGCACCCGCTGGTCTGTGAGGCCTTCAACGCCGACTTCGACGGTGACCAGAT
Source organism: Mycobacterium venezuelense (assembly GCF_054919535.1). Classification (NCBI taxonomy): domain Bacteria; kingdom Bacillati; phylum Actinomycetota; class Actinomycetes; order Mycobacteriales; family Mycobacteriaceae; genus Mycobacterium; species Mycobacterium venezuelense. The sequence continues at coordinate 7,000 of NZ_JBONDW010000023.1, read as the reverse complement.
GGCTGTGCACCTGCCGCTGTCGGCAGAGGCGCAGGCCGAGGCTCGCATCCTGATGCTGTCGTCGAACAACATCCTGTCGCCTGCCTCCGGCAAGCCGCTGGCCATGCCGCGTCTGGACATGGTGACCGGGCTGTACTTCCTCACCACCCTCGTCGAGGGTGACAAGGGCGAGTACGTGCCGGCCGGCAAGGATTCGGCGGAGCAGGGCGTGTACAGCTCGCCGGCCGAGGCCATCATGGCCCTCGACCGCGGGGCGCTGTCGGTGCGCGCGAAGATCAAGGTGCGGCTGACCGATCTGCGTCCGCCAGCCGACGTCGAGGCCGAGCTGTTCCCGAACGGCTGGCGCCACGGCGACGCCTGGACCGCGAACACGACGCTGGGCCGGGTGCTGTTCAACGAGCTGCTGCCGCACGGGTATCCGTTCGTCAACGAGCAGATGCACAAGAAGGTCCAGGCCCGGATCATCAACGATCTGGCTGAGCGCTTCCCGATGATCGTGGTGGCGCAGACCGTCGACAAGCTCAAGGACGCCGGCTTCTACTGGGCCACCCGTTCGGGTGTCACGGTCTCGATGGCCGACGTGCTGGTGCCGCCGCAGAAGCAGGAGATCCTGGAGCGGCACGAGGCCGAGGCCGACGCGATCGAGCGCAAGTACCAGCGTGGTGCTCTCAACCACAAGGAGCGCAACGACTCGCTGGTCAAGATCTGGCAGGACGCCACCGAAGAGGTCGGTAAAGCGTTGGAGGAGTACTACCCGGCCGACAACCCGATCATCACGATCGTGAAGTCCGGCGCCACGGGTAACCTCACCCAGACGCGCACCCTGGCCGGCATGAAGGGTCTGGTGACCAACCCGAAGGGTGAGTTCATCCCGCGTCCGATCAAGTCCTCGTTCCGTGAGGGCCTGACGGTGCTGGAGTACTTCATCAACACCCACGGTGCTCGTAAGGGTCTGGCCGACACCGCTCTGCGTACCGCCGACTCGGGTTACCTGACCCGTCGTCTGGTGGACGTGTCGCAGGACGTCATCGTTCGCGAGACCGACTGTGAGACCGAGCGCGGTATCACGGTGCACCTGGCCGAGCGTGCCGCCGACGGTTCGCTGATCCGCGATGCGCACGTCGAGACCTCGGCGTTCGCGCGGACCCTTGCCACCGACGCGGTGGACGCCAACGGCAACGTGGTCGTTGAGCGCGGCCACGACCTGGGCGACCCGGCCATCGACGCACTGCTGGCGGCCGGCATCACGCAGGTGAAGGTCCGCTCGGTGCTGACCTGCGCGTCGGCCTCCGGCGTGTGTGCCAAGTGCTACGGCCGTTCGATGGCCACCGGCAAGCTCGTCGACATCGGCGAGGCCGTCGGTATCGTCGCCGCGCAGTCCATCGGTGAGCCCGGTACGCAGCTGACCATGCGTACGTTCCACCAGGGTGGTGTTACCGGTGGCGCCGACATCGTCGGTGGTCTGCCCCGCGTGCAGGAGCTTTTCGAGGCTCGTGTGCCGCGGAACAAGGCGCCCATCGCCGACGTCGCGGGCCGGGTCCGGCTGGAGGAGAGCGACAAGTTCTTCAAGATCACCATCGTTCCCGACGATGGCGGCGAGGAAGTTGTCTACGACAAGCTCACCAAGCGTCAGCGGCTGAAGGTCATCACCCACGAGGACGGCTCGGAGGGCGTGCTCTCCGACGGCGACCACGTCGAGGTCGGCGACCAGCTGATGGAAGGCTCCGCCGATCCGCACGAGGTGTTGCGTGTCCAGGGTCCCCGCGAGGTGCAGATCCACCTCGTCAAGGAGGTCCAGGAGGTCTACCGGGCCCAGGGCGTGTCGATCCACGACAAGCACATCGAGGTCATCGTCCGGCAGATGCTGCGCCGCGTCACGATCATCGATTCGGGTGCGACGGAGTTCCTGCCCGGCTCGCTGACCGAACGCAGCGAGTTCGAGACCGAGAACCGTCGGGTCGTTGCCGAGGGCGGCGAGCCCGCGGCGGGTCGCCCGGTGCTGATGGGTATCACGAAGGCATCGCTGGCCACCGATTCGTGGCTGTCGGCGGCGTCGTTCCAGGAGACCACTCGCGTGCTGACCGATGCGGCGATCAATTGCCGCAGCGACAAGCTGCAGGGTCTGAAGGAAAACGTGATCATCGGCAAGCTGATCCCGGCCGGTACCGGTATCAACCGCTACCGCAACATCCAGGTGCAGCCGACGGAAGAGGCTCGGGCCGCCGCGTACACGATCCCGTCCTACGAGGATCAGTACTACAGCCCGGACTTCGGCCAGGCCACCGGTGCCGCAGTGCCGCTGGACGACTACGGCTACAGCGACTACCGCTAAGTCAGTCACGGAAAAGCCCCCGCTTCGGCGGGGGCTTTTTCGTTTCGCGATTGTCACGCCAGAGTGGCTGTCGACGCCGACAGCCACTCTGGCGTGACAGTGGCGGCTCAAGGCGTGGCATCCGGTCCGGACACCAATTCATGCGCCTCAACCTGCGCGAACAACTCGAGCACCGATTCGAGCAACGCCTTGACTCGGCACGCGCGGTTACGCTCAGCTTCCGTAAAGCGAAGGTCATCAACACCTCGATATTCTGCGGAAAGTTGGGTGCGACAGATGAGCGTTTCGGTGGACTGCTGGTCCGCGCCGACCTTGGGTTCGGCTCTCCTGGAACTCATTTCCGCTCAGTCGGTGCGGGACAGATCTGTCAGCTTCCCAACCGGCCGTGGGTGCGGCGAGACCATCTCGCTCGTCGAATTAGACACCGCGGCAACGCGGTTCGCGCACGCTCTGCTCGGCGAAGCTGACATCCAGCCAGGCGATGTAGTTGGAATGCTGGTTCCCACAAGTCCGCAATTCCTGACGGCATGGTTCGGCATCCTTCGGTCCAGCGCGACCGCGACGGTTCTGCCGGTGACTCACGGGAACGCCGCAAAGCAGGCCTCGCATCTACGGCGTTTGATAGAGATCGCGGGTGTTCGGACAGTCGTCGTCGGCGACGGATACGGCCCCGTCGCCGACGAACTGCACAACATGATCCCCGAACTGCGGCTCGTTCCCGCATCTTTGGGTACGCCGGGAAACGGCGCGCTGCCTGCCGTGCGTGCTGACGATCTCGCGATTCTGCAATTCACCTCGGGTAGCACGGCAGCACCGCGCGGAGTGACGCTTACGCACCGCAACATCATGGCCGGGCTGGCAGCGATCTCGACGTCGGCAGAGATCACCACCGAGGACGTGTGGGTGTTGTGGACACCGCTTTACCACGACATGGGGCTGTTCTCGCTCATGAGTGGCGTGCTCAATGGCGACTCCGTCCATGCCATTTCGCCCCAGCAGTTCGTGCGCAGCCCCGAAAGCTTTCTGTCGCTCATGGCCCATGTCCGCGGCACGATAACCACCGGCCCGAATTTCAGCTACGACCTGATGGTGCAGGCCGCGCGGGAGCAACTCTGCGCGTCCGATGACGTTGACTTCTCAAGCTGGCGTTTCGCATTCAACGGTGGCGAGGTCATCTCACCGCGGACTATCAGAGCGTTCAACGACACATTCGGCCCCGCCGGTGTCGCTCGATCGGTGATGTATCCGGTTTACGGCATGGCGGAAGCCACGCTTGCCGTGTCTTTCCCCGCACCCGGCAGTATTGCGGAGTCCATCTGGGTCGACCGTGAGCAGCTGGGCAAGGACGGGGCAGTTCGTGTGGTCGCGCCAAATGATCCGGCAGGCACCGAGATTGTCCGAGTGGGGCGACCGGTGGCGGATATGCAGATTCGGATCGTCGGCGACGACGGCACTGTGCATGGCGACCGGCAATTGGGCGAGATCCAGATCCGTGGAGAATCCGTGACACATGGGTACTACCGAGACCCGGCCGCCACCGAAGAGCTGTTCGACGACGGCTGGCTGCGAACGGGAGATCTCGGATTTCGGATCGGACGCGATCTGTACGTCGGTGGGCGCCGCAAGGAGATGGTGATCGTCCACGGCCGCAACTACTTTCCGACGGACGCAGAACATGTGGCACGCCAGGTCCCAGGCGTCTACCGTGGCCACGTCGCCGCCGTCGCCGAAATCAACGCCGACGCCGGAGAGCACCTTGGCATCATCGTCGAGTCCGAGGTGCCCGAAACGGAGTACCCCGACCTGGCCGACCGAGTCCGTCGCGATGTCGCGGCCGAACTCGGGCTCAGCGCGGTGCGCGTGCACGTCGTGCCACCGGGATTCCTGACTCGCTCGACGAGCGGGAAATGGCAACGGCTCGCCGCCGCCAAACGGCTTGCGCAGCAACGTATCAAACACGTCGACACCGAGACTGTGAACACACCCTGAAATGAGGTTGCGATGACCGTTATGGACAACATCGATATTTCGCGCGACGACGTCGGGCTCGCGACCGAGCTGGAGTCCGTCGTCGAGACCAATCTGAATCGGCATTTGGGCGTCGCCAAGGAGTGGTTTCCGTACCAATACACGCCGTGGAGTCAGGGCACCGACTTCGAAGGCCCGTTGGGAGGTACGCCGTGGGCTGCCGAGCAGAGTCGATTGTCGGCTCCTGCCCGCGCCGCGCTTGTCGTGGCGGTGCTGAGTGAAGACAACCTTCCGAGCTACTTCCACATCATGCTCAAAACGTACAGTGACAAAGGCGCTTGGCGGGAATGGATACATCGGTGGAGCGCCGAGGAAAACCGGCACTCGATCGTGCTGCGGGATTACCTGCACACCACCCGGGCGGTAGACCCGGTGGCTCTCGAACGAGCCCGAATGCAGCAACTCTCCGTCGGATACGAAAACGACTACGGCACAGTCCTGCACACGATCGCCTATACGGCAGTGCTGGAATGGGTCAATCGCGTTGTCCACCGGAACACCGGGATCATCAGCGGGGACGATCTGTGTGACCAGATGATGGCACGCCTGTCGATGGACGAGAACCTCCACATGGTGTTCTTCCGAAACTTGTTGGAGGCGGGCTTCGAGATCGATGCCGACGCTGCGATGGTCGCGGTCGCGGACGTCATGACGGATTTTCGCATGCCCGGTCACGAGATCGGTGGTTTCTCGGCGCTGGGTAAGGATCTCGCCGCCGCGGGCGTCTACAACGCGCGCATTCACCACGACACCATCGTCGCACCGTTCCTACGCCATCTGCACATTCTCGACCGGACCGATCTCGGGCCCGCCGGTCGCGCCGCCCAGGACCGAGTCGGCAGGTACTTGCGGCGTATGGAGTTCATTGCTCGACGTTTCCACGCGGATATGGTCACTGCACCGTGACCAAACCGAACATCTTGGTGCCATAGTGAATTGGAGATCACATGCCTGAAAACACCCCCGGGGGCGGAAGTGTGGCCGAGGTCGTTGCCGGCCTGTTCGAGAAAGAACTCAGGGCGCCGGTCTCCCTCGAGGAGACCATCGAGCACCTGCCCAACATCGAATCGATGAAGTTGATGCGCGTGATCGGTCGTATAGAGGACGAGTTCGGAATCAGCCTCGATACCGAAGAGATGTTCACGGCACAAACCGTCGGCGACATCGCGCGCATCGTCGGGGATATCCGCGATGGGACGCTCGCGGCAACGGTTTCGACGGTCGACCCATCAGCGCGTTGACGTGATGACGAATACCGCCGAACCCGAGAACACCGAAAAGTCATCGGCTGTCCGGGTCGGGATCGCCGCGGCGACGACCTGTCTACCCGACGCGCGGGAGACCGCGCGAGAGGCGGGCATCGACGAGGAAGACGCCGCGGTCTGTGATTTCGAGGGTTACAAGCAGGTCGCGGTCGGCACCGGCAGTCCCGTCGAGGACCTCGCTGTGCCCGCCGCCGCAAATGCGCTGCGCCGCAGTGGCTACGACGTCGCAGATGTCGATCTGCTGATCTATGCCTGGACCCATGACCAAGGTGACGATGTGGCCACACCGCATAGCCGGTTGGCGCGGTTACTCGGAGCCGACCGAGCGGTGACGATCGGCATTCAGCAGATGTCCGGTGGTGGCGCGGTCGGACTCGAGATAGCCGCGGAGATGATCGCGTCGGGCCGGTACCGGACGGCACTGGTCGCCACCGCGGACGTCTTCAACGAAGACCCCCACACGCGTTGGGTTGAGCGTGGCTCGCGCAGCATTCTTCTGGGCGATGGTGCCACCGCGGCTGTCCTTGACCGCACACATCGACCACTGTCGGTGTGCGCCACCGCCTCTGCCGGAAGGCCCGACACCGAACTGCAGTTCTTCGCCGCATTCGCCCCCAGCGCCCGGGGCTGGGATTCGCCTGGGAAAAGTTTCAGCCCGCACGCGGTTCCGGCGATGCAAGAGGCGGTGAGTACCGCGGTGAAGACCGCTTTCGACCGGGCCGCACTATCGCCGGAGGATCCCCGGTTGCAGCTCGTCGCGTTCAGTCGGCTCGGGCGCACCCTGCTACGTCGGGTTTACTACCCTGCGCTGCCGGCCGGAATGCCGAAACCCCTTCAATTGGCTGCCGAGACTGGCCATTTGGGTGCAGGTGACCTGTTGGCGAACTTGGCCCACATCCACGATCAGAAGCTACTGGACACGGACAACTACGCCTTGCTCGTCAATGTCGGCATGGGATTCAACACGACCGCCGCCATCGTGCAGGCCACCCGCTGACACCCGGCAACCAGCCACTGTCGTTCCGGATCTCTGCACTGGGGCAAGCACCGAGCCGCCATTCGAGCGTGGCGTTTTCACCGAGGAGGAATAGTGAGCCACTACAAGAGCAATGTCCGTGACCAGGCCTTTAACTTGTTCGACGTGTTCGGCGTGGACAAGGCCTTCGGTACCGGCGATTACAGCGATCTCGATGCCGACACGGCCCGCGAGATGCTCAACGAGATGGCTCGCCTGGCCGAGGGGCCGATCGCCGATTCGTTCGCCGAGGGCGACCGCAATCCGCCGGTGTTCGATCCCGACGCTCACACCGTCACGCTGCCCGAGGCGTTCAAGAAGTCGGTGCGTGCGGTGCAGGAAGCCGGCTGGGACCGAGTC
>NZ_JBONDW010000022.1:0-132018 GCF_054919535.1 Mycobacterium venezuelense | reverse complement strand
CAGGTTTGGGGTGCTTTTGCGTCTGCTCGTCACACGCGAAACTGCGCCGTGTGCGCGCGCACGGCGCTCGTGACCCGGTCCCGGTCGCCGGTGGCAAGCAGGTCGAGCAGTCCCCCACGAAGCACCGCGAGCGCCAGGGTGCGACGGGCGAGCCCGTCCGCACTGGTTTTGTCCTGCGCCGGTTGGTAATTCGCGAGCACATCGAGCCAGTCCTGCACCGTGGCGCGCGCGAAGCCGGCCCACGGCCCGCCCGGTTCGGAAAGTGACCGTGCGTACGCCTCGGTCCAGAGTTTCAGCAGCGGTACGTGTTCGTCTGCGGCCAGCCAGCCCCAGACCTGCTCGACAGCGGCCGCAAGGCTGACCTGGCCGGCATCGGCGGATTGCCGGAGACGATCCAGGAGCGCCAGCTCGTCGCTGCGCGCCCGCTCGAGCAGTGCGCGCACAAGGCCGTCCTTGCTGCCGAACAAGAACAGCAGCACGCGAGGGCTGGACCCGATGGCCGCCGCCAAGGGCCGCAGCGACATCTCGCCCAGACCGTGGGTCAGGGCGTACTGGTACGCGGCCTCCAGCAGTTCCGTCTGCCGGGCTGAGGGACTTGTAGCGGCTGCGGGCACATTGGTAGCCTACCGCTACTGAAACGAGTGTTTCAGTACTCGGGAGGTTCATCGATGTCGCAGGTTGTCGATACGCGGCAGGTCGTCGTGCGCCGGGCCGACCAACCCGGTGATCTGGGGTGGATCGTGATGGCCCACGGCGAGGTCTATGACCGGCAATTCGGCTGGAACACCGACTTCGAGACATTGGTGGCCAGGATCGTCGCCGACTTCGCCGGTGAGCACGATCCGGCACGCGAAGCGGGCTGGATTGCCGAAGTCGACGGCAAGCGCGCCGGCTGCATCTTCTGCGTGGCCGGCGATGAACCCGAGGTGGCGAAGTTACGGATCTTGTTGGTGACCCCGGATGCCCGAGGCCTCGGACTCGGCACCCGGCTCGTAGAACAGTGTCTGCAGTTCGCGCGCGACGCGGGTTACCGGCACGTCACGCTGTGGACCAACGATATTCTCGTTGCCGCTCGAAAGATCTACGAGGCATTCGGGTTCCGGCTTGTCGACGAAGAACGCCACCACAGTTTCGGACACGACCTCAACGGCCAGAACTGGCTGCTCGACCTCTGACGCCCGGCGAACTCAGCCCGTCGGGCACGTCCCGCTAGCCTCCCGCAGCACGGCCGCCGACGCCGTGTCGACCGGCAGGCGGTAACCGCGTAGCACCTCGACGAATTGCACGGCGTACTGACACCAGAACGCGCGGTTGGGCGGCATCCAGTGCGCCGGTTCCTGATCACCCTTGTCCTGGTTGGCTTCCCCGGCGACCGCGAGCAAATTGGCCGGATCGTTGGCGAACCGCGCTCGAAGGTCCTCCGGCCAATCGCGCGCGCCCAGATCCCACGCCAATGCCAACGGAACAATGTGGTCGATCTGCACCGACGCACCCGTCTGGTTGCCGCGGACGAACGCGACGACGGCGCTGGTGTACGGATCGTGAAGCGTACCGGTCGCCACCGCGTTGGGGCACCGCTTGATCGACACGAAAGTCTTGTCTGCGAGATCTCGGTTGAGGATGTCGTTGCGGGTGTCGCAACCGTTGTGACCGCCGGGCGCACTGTTGTCGTCGTCCCAGGCCTCGCCGAACGCGGCGCGCCGATAGTCGTTGCCGCGCACACGGATTGGAATCTCCGCCAGCCCGGCCAGTGGATCGACGCCCGGGGCCACGGTTGGGGTCTGCGCCTGGGCGACGAACCGCGCGCTGCGCTGATCGGACACCATCACCTGAACGGCCACCACAACTGCCAACGCGACGGCAAGGGCCAGCCACCACACCCTGCGTCGGGTCATGCCTTTTCCAGGTACTCGACGCGATCGGTTTCGACGAATTGCGCTGCCAGCAGCGCCATGCCCGGGTCTTGCGGGTTCTTTTCGTACATCTCCTCGCAGAACGCGCGCGCGTCGGTGATCACTTCCAGATGCTCACGCAGCGACAGGAAGCGCAGATTGATGGTCCGGCCGGACTGGTTGAGGCCCAGCACATCCCCTTCGCGGCGCTCATCCAAATCCAGGTCGGCAAGGGCAAAACCGTCCAGCGTGCCCGCGACCGCTTTGATGCGCTCCCCCGCCTTGGACGTCTCGGGCAGCCGCGTCGCCAACAGGCACAGGCTCGGGTGTTGACCTCGACCGATCCGGCCGCGCAACTGATGTAGCTGACTGATGCCGAAGCGGTCGGCGTCCATCACCACCATCACGGTGGAATTCGGCACGTCGACGCCGACCTCGATGACCGTCGTGCACACCAACACGTCGATCTCACCGGCCCGGAATGCCGACATGACGGCGTCCTTCTCGTCGCCGGACAGCCGGCCGTGCATCAGCCCGAGCCGCAACCCGGACAGCGGCCCGGCCTTCAGGCGGTCGAACAGTTCGACGACGGTGATCGGTGGCGGCCCACCCTGCCCGCCTTTGTCGTTGCCGTTCTTGTCGTTCTCGTCGATGCGGGACGCCACGACGTACGCTTGCCGGCCAGCGGCCACTTCCTCACGGATCCGCGCCCATGCGCGGTCGAGCCAAGCCGGCTTCTGTGTGATGAAGATCGTGTTGGTGGTGATCGGTTGGCGCCCCCGGGGAAGCTCGCGCAGCGTGGAAGTCTCCAGATCGCCGTACACCGTGAGCGCGACGGTGCGCGGGATCGGTGTCGCCGTCATCACCAGAAGATGCGGGGTCAACCCGTCACGAGCCTTGGCGCGCAAGGCATCCCGTTGTTCGACGCCGAACCGGTGTTGCTCATCGACCACGACCATGCCGAGGTTGTGAAACTCCACCGCCTCTTGCAACAGCGCATGGGTGCCGATCACGATGCCGGCCGCACCAGAGGCGACCTCGCCTCGCACCTCGCGCTTCTGCGGCGCCGACATCGAGCCCGTCAGCAGCGCGACCCGGGTGGCGTTGTCGGCGCCACCGAGTTGCCCGGCCATGGCCAGCGGACCCAGCACGTCACGCACCGACCGGGCATGTTGGGCGGCAAGCACTTCCGTCGGAGCCAGCAACGCGCACTGGTAACCCGCATCGACCATCTGCAACATGGCGAGGACCGAGACGATGGTCTTACCCGATCCGACTTCACCCTGCAGCATGCGGTTCATGGGGCGCGTCGAGGCGAGTTCACCGGAGATCACATCGAGCACCTCGCGTTGGCCCACCGTCAACTCGAACGGCAGGCGACTCTGCATCGCCGCGGCCAGCCCACCGTCGATGCGCGGCGCCGACGGACCGGACTCGCTGAGCTCGCCGTAGCGTCGCGCCACCAAACCCCATTGCAGGCCGACGGCTTCGTCGTAGGTCAGCCGCTCGGCGGCGCGGTCCCGCTGTGCCGCGGTCTCAGCCAGGTGCACAGCGCGCAGCGCCTCATCCTCTGACATCAAATTGCGTTGGCGCACAAATGATTCCGGCAACGGATCCACGATGGGGTCGAGCACGTCGAGCACCTGCCGCACGCACCGGTAGATGTCCCAGCTCTGCACTTTCGCCGACGCGGGATAGATCGGAAAGAACTCTCTTTCGAATTCGGCCAACAAATCGTCGCCGGTGGCCCCCGACGCCGTCGCGATCGACTTGAGCGACTTGGTTCCGATCTGCTTGCCGGGGGGCGGATTGAGAACCAGAAATGCCGGGTGATCGAGCTGCAGCGTGTTGCGGAAGAACTTGACCTCGCCGGACAGCATCAGCCGCGTGTCGACCTCCAGCTTGTCGATCAGCCAGTCGGCGTTGAAGAAAGTTGCCGTCACCTCGGGCCGATGCTTGCCGAGGGTCACCCGCAGGTACCTGCGCGGGCGCTTGCCGGGCTGGCTGCGCATGGGCTTCGCGTCGGCTTTGGTGATGACATCGATGAAGGTGACGTGTTCGCCCTCTTCGAAATCGAGTGCCTCGCCCTCACCGCGCACCGTCATGCCGTCGCTGTACTTCCGCGGGTAATGCCGCAGCAGATCGTTGACTGTGCGAATGCCGAAGTGCTCCTCCAGCGGCCGGGCCGCCTTCGTCCCGATCACCATGTCGAGCCGGTCGGCGAGGGTTACCACTACTCCACCCCGATCAGTAGCGCATCGCCGCGATGGCCGGTGTGGTAGGTCACCAGCTCCGCCCCGAGATGCTCTTTGTGGACGTGGGCCTGCAATGCCTCACCCACCTCGGCGTCGACGCCGTCGCCCGTCAGCACGGTGATCAGTTCTCCACCCGCGGCCAGGAACAGATCGATCAACCCGGCTGCCGCGGCGGTGATGTCAGGTCCGACGATCAGCACCTCGTCCCCGGCAATGCCGAGGCCATCGCCCGGTTTGCAGGCGCCGGCCCACGTCAACGCCTCCTCGGTGGCCATTCGCACCGAGCCGTGCCGAGCGCCCGCCGCGGCACGGGCCATGGTGTAGCCGTCGTCGACCGCTTGGCGGCCTGCGTCGTGCACGGCCAGCGCAGCAAGTCCCTGAACCATCGAACCGGCCGGGACCGGGACGACATCGATGCCCCAGCCGATGGCCGCGGTACATCCGGCCACGAGTTCTTCGGCCGCCACATACCCGTTGGGCAACACCATGACCTGTGCGGCTCCGACGTCGACGAGGGCGCGCAGCAGTTGCTTGGCACTGACCGGCTCGCCGGCATCGGGCCGCAGTACGTGGGCCCCCTCGCCGCCGAACAGCTCCGCTCCGCCGTCGCCGTCGACGACGGCCAGCACTGCGCGTTCGCGGTCCCAGCCACCGACCGGTCGCGCCCCTCCCGCGCCGATCAGCGCGGTGATCTGGATGCGGGCCAACGTGCCGGTCGCCAGCCCGGCCTCGACCGCTGCACCCGCATCGTCGACATGGACATGGACGGAGTACTGGTCGCTGCCTGATGCGGCGATTGCGACCGACTCGCCCAACTGTTCAAGACCGGCCCTCAGCTGTTCGACCGCGTCGGCTCCGCAGCCGCTCAGCAGATACATGACCTCGAACTGGGGCGGCGCCGTGGTCGGCGCCTGTGCGAGCGCGGCGGGCGTCGCTTTCGGCGGCTCCGGTGTGTAGGCCGGCCTGTGCGGGGCGTGGCCGACGATCGTCGCGGTCAACGCATCGAGCAGGACCAGCAGGCCACGCCCACCGGAGTCGACGACACCGGCCTCGGCCAGCACGTCGAGCTGCTGTGGGGTGTGGTCGAGCGCGGCCGCGGCGGCTTCGGCCGCGGCCACCACCACGTCACCGAGTTCGGCGGCCTCGGCGGCCCGGTCTTCGGCAGCGCGTGCCGCGGCCTGCAGTACCGAGACGATGGTGCCGGGCACGGGTTCGCCCATCGACGTATTGACCAACGCGACGGCGTGCCGCAAAGCGGCGCCGAGCAGAACACCGTCGACGTCGGCGAGATCGCCGTCGCGCTGGGCCGCCGCCGACGTGATGACTTCGGCCAGCCCGAGCAGGATCTGGGACAGGATCACCCCGGAGTTGCCCCGCGCACCCTGCAGCGCGCCCGCCGCCAGCGCACTCGCCACTCCCGCGACATCGCCGCCGGTCGGCTCGGCATCGACCTGCGCCCACGCCGACCGCATCGTGAACAGCATGTTCGTGCCGGTATCGGCATCGGCTACCGGGAAGACATTGAGCCGGTTGATCTCGTCGGTGTGGGTGATCAGATCGCCGACGGCCGTATACGCCCAATCCCGCAAGGCGGAGGCGTCGAGCCGCCGAGCAGACATCGGACCTCCCAGTTTTCACGCCGAATCCCCGGTGCACGGTGTGGGTGCCAGGCACACCACCCATAGTGGGCGCCAGCCTAACCAGTAACGGCGACAAACCCGATGAGACCATCGTCGCCTGTGCAGAACCTGGGGCCGTGCTCACGGGCGATTTTGGCGATAGCCAGCCCGGCCGGTATCCTGATCAGGTTGTCGGGTCACCCCGCCTGTGGTCGTTGGCCCCCAAGTACTGATTTCGAGGAGTTGTTGATATGGCTGCCGTGTGCGATATCTGCGGGAAGGCGCCGGGCTTCGGCAAGTCGGTGTCGCATTCGCATCGGCGGACCAGCCGGCGCTGGGATCCGAACATCCAGTCGGTGCGCGCAGTGACGCGCCCGGGTGGCAACAAGCAGCGCGTGAATGTCTGCACTTCTTGCATCAAGGCCGGCAAGGTTTCGCGCGGCTGAGCGCTTGCGGCTGAGCGCTTGCGCGAAGACGCCTTGGTTTAACTGAGAGGTCGGCGGGGTAGCTCCTGTCGTCATGACCTCTCGCGTATCACACTCAGCGCTGTGCGCTGTGGCCTCCGGTTTCGCCGTGGGTGCGCTGCTGACCGCATGCGGTGGCGGCGACTCCGGCGACGAGACCACGACGGAAACCACCACCTCCGAGACAACGGTCATCGAGACGACGGAGTCGCCGATCGAAGAGACCACGTTGTCTCCGGCGCCGACATCTCCGGCGTTGCCTCCGACGGTGACCACCGAGGGCGACGGGGACGCGACGATCGAGATCCCGTCGCCGCCGGCCATCCCGTCGCCGCCTGCGATTCCCTCACCCCCACCGATTCCGTCGCCGCCGCCCATCCCGCTGCCCGGATAGTCAGGGCAGGCGCCAGTCGATCGGCTCGGCGCCACGCTGTTGCAGGAGTTCGTTGGCGCGACTGAACGGCCGCGATCCGAAGAATCCTCGCGAGGCTGACAGCGGCGATGGATGCGGGGATTCGATGGTGGCGCAGTCGCCTTCGGCGAGCATCGGCTTGAGCGTGGACGCATCTCGACCCCACAGCACGGCGACCATGGGCTTACGACGTGCCACGAGTGCGCGGATCGCGCACTCGGTGACCGATTCCCAGCCTTTCCCGCGGTGTGAAGCCGGCGTGCCGGGGCGCACCGTAAGAACCCTGTTGAGCAGAAGTACGCCCCGCTGCGCCCATGGCGTGAGGTCACCGTTGCTCGGCGTCGGGTAGCCCAGATCTTGCTCATATTCGGTGAAGATGTTGGACAGGCTGCGCGGCAGCGGTCGAACGTCGGATGCGACCGAGAAACTCAGCCCCACCGCATGGCCCGGCGTGGGATAGGGATCCTGTCCGACGATGAGAACCCGCACCTCATCGAAGGGAAATGTGAAGGCCCGCAGCACATTCTGCCCCGCGGGGAGGTAACGCCTGCCTGCGGTCAGCTCGTCGCGCAGGAACTCCCCCATCTGCGCGACCTGCGCGGCGACGGGCTCCAGCGCGCGGGCCCAACCATCTTCGACGAGTTCGTGGAGGGGTCGTGCACCTGTTGAATTGCTGGTCGCGTCGGCAGTCACGAAAAGCAAACTTAGCGTGAGCCGCTAATCGAAAGACTGCCATCCCGGGCTTCCGCACCACGGCGCGCCGTCGACGAGAACCCGGGCCGGCCCGTCGACAACTCGGCCGATCACCCGCCAGCCGTCGGGCGCCGTCCCGGAAAACGTCGCGACCAGCGCGTGATCCTCGCCGCCGCCCAGGATCCACTGCAACGGGTCGGCATCCACCGTCGCGGCGGCCGGCGCAAGCGCGTCCCGATCGGGGTCCAGTCCATCTGCGAACACGTCGACGCCAACGCCGGAGGCGGCGGCGATGTGGCCCAGGTCGGCGAGTAACCCGTCGGAGACGTCGGTCATCGCCGTTGCCCCGGCATCGGCCGCGACAGCACCCTGGCCGTACGGCGGCTGTGGCGCGAGGTGGCGCTCCCGCAAGTCGCCGAAGCGGTCAATACCCTTGTCCCACAACATAAATCCGGCCGCCGACCGACCGAGATCGCCGATCACCGCGACGGTGTCACCGCTGCGCGCCCCGCTGCGCCGGACAGGTGCGCGGCCGCCGAGATCGCCAAGCACCGTCACCGAGATCACCCACAGCGGTGCCCGCACGAGGTCACCACCGGCGATGCCCGCGCCCAGTTTTCGCGCCTCATCCCACATGCCGTCGGCGAGTTCGACCGCGTCCGCGGTCGACGTCTCGGCGGGTGCACCGAACGACACGAAGAACGCGGTCGCGCGACCGCCCATGGCCTCGATGTCGGCGGCATTCTGCGCTATCGCCTTGCGCCCGATTTGATGAGGCCGCGACCAGTCCAGGCGGAAATGCCGATCCTGCACCAACATGTCGGTGGACACCGCAGTTCGGCCGTCCTCGACGGCCACCACCGCGGCGTCGTCGCCCGGTCCGAGCGTGACGGACCGAGGCTGCTCACGCCCGGCCAGCAACCGGTCGATCACCGCGAACTCGCCGACCGCCCCGAGACTCTCGTGCGAGCCGGCGGCGGGGTCCCGGTCGCCCATATCGCCTCCTGCCCTTCGCGGCCGTGCCCTGAACACTGGCCACACCTGCGGTACGTTTGGTGCCTGCGGCGAGGAGTCTATGCAGCGAGACGGAGGAGACGGCGGGTGGTGCAGGCTTACGTGCTGATCCAGACCGAGGTGGGCCGCGCCGAGGTCGTCGCCAAACAGCTGGCCGCATTGCCCGGCGTGGTCTCGGCCGAGTACGTGACCGGCCCGTACGACGTCGTGCTCCGCATCAGCGCCGATACGCTGGCCGCCCTGCAGAGTGATGTGATGCCCGGCGTCCAGCAGGTCACCGGCATCACCCGGACCCTGACCTGCCCGATCGCCAACGGAGCGCAGCCATAGAGTTGGTGGTGTGACCGATCCGCAGACCACCGATGGACCACCCCGCGCTCTTCTGATTGCGGCGGTCGTCGTTGCGGTGTCGGCGTTGATCACAGTCCTCGGCATCGCGGCGTCACGCCAGCAGTCGCCCGATCAGCAACCTGTCGTGATCTCCTCGGTGCCTGCCCCTCAGGGCAACAGTGCCGAATGCAACGCCCTGCTGGGCGCACTGCCCGAGCAGCTCGGCGACTTCCGCCGCGCCCCTACCGTCGAGCCGACGCCGCCCGGCGCGGCCGCATGGCGGGCAGGGGCGGATGCCGAGCCGGTGATCCTGCGTTGCGGGCTTGAGCGGCCCGGCGATTTCGTGGTCGGCGCGCCGCTGCAACAGGTCGATGCCGTCCAGTGGTTCCAGGTGCGCGATCCGGGTGCCGGTGCCGACACGGCCGAGGACGCCCGCAGCACGTGGTACGCGGTGGACCGACCGGTGTATGTGGCGCTCACTCTGCCTGCCGGCTCAGGGCCGACCCCGATTCAGCTGATCTCCGGACAGATCACCCGCACCATGGCGGCACGGCCGATCGATCCGGCCCCGGCGCGCTGATCTCAGCGCAGGCCGGTGCCCCGGGCCAGCGCGGTGTCGACCATCGCCGCCAGCAGGGTCGGGTAATCCACGCCGCTGGCCGCCCACATCCGCGGGAACATCGAGATGGTGGTGAAGCCGGGCATGGTGTTGATCTCGTTGATGACCGGACCGTCGTCGGTCAGGAAGAAGTCGACGCGGGCCAGCCCCTGGCAGTCGATCGCGGTGAACGCGCGCACTGCGAGCCGGCGAACCTCATCGGCGACATCGTCGTCGACCTTGGCCGGCACGTCCAGCTCAGCGGCGTCCACCAGGTATTTGGTGGCGAAGTCGTAGAAGCCGTCCTCGCGGCCCCGCACTCCGGCCACCCGGATCTCCCCCACGGTGCTGGCTTCGATCCTGCCGTCGGGGAATTCGAGCACGCCACATTCCAGTTCCCGTCCCGGGACCGCTGCCTCGACGATGACCTTGGGGTCGTGACGCCGGGCGAGTTCGATCGCCGCCGGAAGTTCATCCCAGGCGGACACGCGGCTTACGCCGATCGACGAGCCGCCGCGGGCCGGCTTGACGAACACCGGCAGGCCGAGCCGCTCGCGCTCGTCGAGGCCGAGCGTGGCGTCTTTCGGGCGTAAGACGACGTGGTCGCCGATCGGCAACCCTTCCGCGGCCAGCAGCTTCTTCGTGAACTCCTTGTCCATGCCTGCGGCGCTGGACAGCACGCCCGATCCGACATACGGCACCCCGGCCAGCTCGAGCAGACCCTGGATCGTGCCGTCCTCGCCGTACGGGCCGTGCAGCACCGGGAACACGACGTCGACGGCGGCGAGCACCTCGCCGGGGCCGTTGGCCAGTGACAACAGTTGACCGCTGCGGTTGGGGGCGGCAGGCAGCGCAAGCTCCGTACCGGACTCCTCGGTGACCTCGGGCAGTTGACCGTCGGTGATCGCGAGCGTCTCGGGCCGACCGTCGGTCAGCATCCACGACCCGTCCGGGGTGATACCGACGGCAACCACCTCGAAGCGCTGCGGGTCGAGGTTACGCAGGATGCTGCCTGCAGACACGCACGAGATCGCGTGCTCGGAGCTACGCCCGCCGTACACGACGGCGACGCGGGTGCGTCCTTGAGGCTGATTGCGGGCAGTCACAACCTAGAGAGGCTACCGTCCCGGCCCGACCCCGCACTTCGGCACATCCTGACCTCGGGCTCAGCGCAGTGCCGCGATATCGATCGAGTCAGCCATCGCCTGCGGCCGACAATGCCGCTTCCACGTCGGCAAGCAAATCGTCGGTGTCCTCGATACCCGCCGAGATGCGCGCGAATCCGGCAGGCACGGGATCACCCCAGCGCGCACGGCGATCGACGGAGGTGTGAATCCCACCGAAGCTCGTCGACGAGATCAGCAATTCACTGTGTTCGACAAGGGCGTGCACCGCTGCTTCGTCGGCAAGCTCGACGGCGACGAGGCCGCCGAACCGCTTCATCTGAGCCGCCGCCAACTCGTGCGCCGGATCATCGGGCAGTCCGGGATAACGCACCGAGACGACCGCCGGATGGTTGCGCAACATCACCGCGAGTGCGCGCGCATTCTGACACTGGCGCTCGAACCGCAGCCCAGCGCTGCCCAAGCTGCGCAACACCAACCAAGCTTCGAAGGCCCCGAGTATCGGGCCGGCCAACAGTCGGTCGCGCTCGAGCGCTGTCATCAGATCCGGTTGACTGCCCGCCACGTACCCGGCGATCAGATCACTGTGTCCCGAAAGCGATTTGGTGGCGCTCGCGACCACCAGGTCGGCCCCGAGCGACAACGGCTGCTGTCCGAGCGGCGTCGCGGTGGTGTTGTCGACCACCAGAGTGGCGCCACGGCCACGGCACGTCATCGCCAGCCGGTGCAGATCGACGACGTCCAGGCCGGGATTCGCCGGCGTCTCCGCCAACACCACATCCGCGGCAGAGGCCGCGTCACACATTTCGGCGGTATGCGCCTCTATCACCGTGACACCTTGCGCCGCAAGGTATTCCGCGGCATATCGACGAACTTGATAGTAACCGTCGGCGGGGACGACCAGCGTCGAATCCGGTTTGGTCAGCACCCGCAGCGCCGAGGTGATCGCGGCCATCCCCGACCCGAATGTCAGAGCTGCGGCGGCACCCTCGAGCTCGGCGAGGGCAGCTTCCAACTGTCGCCATGACGGATTTGAGCTGCGACCGTAACTGTCCAGCGCCTCGGATTCGTCGGGCGAGAGATGGAAAGTCGACGCGGGGATCGGCATGGGGGCGACCGGACTTCCCGGAATCGCTTCCAAACCAACGGCTTTGACGCTACGAGTGGAATCGCCGTAGGTGCCGTCCATACCGTGCTGCCCTCCTCACGTGCCGGCTGAAGCTACTCCGGTTTGGTGCTGCGGCCCAGTAGTAGCGCGACCGCGGCATGAACCGATAAACCTTTGTGGCAGACCCGGTGTACGGCATCGGTCAACGGCATCTCGACCCCGTAACTCGAGGCCAGCGCAAGCACCGACTCGCAGGAGGCCACGCCTTCGGCCACGTGGCCGCCGGCAGCGGCGAGCGCCGACTCCATGGTTCCGCCCTTGCCGAGCCGCTCCCCGAAGGTGCGGTTGCGCGAATGAGGTGACGTGCAGGTCGCGACGAGGTCACCGACTCCGGCCAGCCCGGCGAGAGTGGCCGGTGTCGCGCCCAATGCGATGCCCAGCCGCATGATCTCGGCCAGACCGCGAGTGATGATGGCCGCGACGGTGTTCTCCCCCAGGCCGACACCGACGGCCATCCCGCAGGCCAGCGCGATGACGTTCTTGCATGCGCCGCCGATCTCGGCACCCACTACATCGGCATTGGTGTACGGACGGAAGTATCCGGTGGCCAGCGCGCGCTGCAAGGTGACCGCCCGCCCGGAGTCGCTGCAGGCGACGACGGTCGCGGCGGGCTGCTCGTCGGCGATCTCACTGGCCAGATTCGGCCCCGTCACCACGCCGACACGAGCCGGATCCACGCCGGTGACCTGGACGATGACCTGACTCATGCGCATCAGCGTGCCGAGCTCAATTCCCTTGGCCAGGCTCACAAGGGTGACGTCGTCGCCGATCAAGTGCTTCCAGCCCTCGAGGTTGGCGCGCAGCTGTTGCGCCGGAACCGCCAGCAGCACCGTGCAGGCACCGGCCAGCGCATCTGCGGGGTCACTCGTCGCCCGGATCGCGGACGGTAACTTCACGTCGCCGAGATATTCGGCGTTGCGATGCTCACTGTTGATCTCGTCGGCGACTTCGGGCCGTCGGGACCATATCGTCACCGGATTGCCCGCATCCGCCAAGACCTTGGCCAGCGCCGTTCCCCACGCGCCGGCTCCCATGACCGCAGCCTCCACCACGCGTTCACCCTAACCCTCACACCGCCGCCGTCGACGGCACCGGCGCGGCTGGCAGGATGGCACCATGAGCGGCACGAGAACAGCCAGCGCCGCAGCAGCTACATCGGGCGCTGACGTGGCGTTGATCATCGCGGTCAAACGGCTCGCCGCGGCCAAGACTCGGCTGGCACCCATATTTTCGGCACCGACCCGCGAGGCCGTCGTGTTGGCCATGCTCGTCGACACCATCACCGCGGCATCGACCATCGCGCCGGTCACCGTGGTGACGCCCGACGACGTCGCAGCAGATGCCGCGCGACAGCTCGGTGCCGGCGTACTGGCCGATCCGACTCCGCAGGGTCACCACGACCCCCTGAACAACGCGATCACGGCGGCCGAAACCGAGCTGCGGGCAAGCACGCCGAACATCGTTGTCCTGCAAGGCGATCTCCCTGCTCTGCAGCCGCAGGAACTGGCCGAGGCACTCACCTCCGCACGTGGCTATCAGCGCAGTTTCGTCGGCGACCGGCACGGCACCGGCACCTCGGCGTTGTTCGCGTTCGGAGTTCCGCTGCAACCGCTGTTCGGCGCCGATTCGGCCGCGCACCACCGGCACTCCGGAGCGATCGAGTTGACGGGCGCGTGGCCGGGCCTGCGATGCGACATCGACACACCCGACGACCTGCAGACGGCACGCCGCCTCGGCGTCGGAGCCGCCACTTCCCAGGCAGTAGCCCGGCATCGCTAGCGGGTAGCCGCGGGGCGCGCACATAGGGAATGATCGGACAGGTGAGCGAAGCCACCGAAGCGGAGCCTGACACCCGCACCGACGAAACCCAACTGGGCGACGGTTCAGTGCGATCGCAGCAGGCGGTGGAACCCGTCGCGACACCGGAGGCGCCGCCTGCTGCCACCTCACCGGCGGTGGACAACGCACTGCCGGAAGATCGCTATCTCAACCGCGAGCTCAGCTGGCTGGACTTCAACGCACGTGTGCTCGCGCTGGCCGCTGACCCGTCGCTACCCTTGCTCGAGCGAGCCAAGTTCCTGGCGATCTTCGCCTCGAATCTCGATGAGTTCTATATGGTGCGCGTCGCCGGGTTGAAGCGGCGCGACGAGATGGGCCTGTCGGTCCGGTCGGCCGACGGACTGTCGCCCCGTGAACAGTTGCGCCGAATCAGCGAACGCACTCAGCAGATCGCGAGCCGTCATGCCGGGGTGTTTCTCAACGCGGTGCGCCCGGCGCTGGCCGAAGAGGGCATCTTCATCGTCACGTGGGCCGAACTCGACGATTCCGAACGAGAAAGACTGTCACGGTACTTCCACGAACAGGTGTTCCCGGTTCTGACACCGCTCGCGGTCGACCCGGCTCACCCGTTCCCCTTCGTCAGCGGCCTGAGTCTGAATCTGGCGATCACCGTCCGGCATCCCGACGACGGCGGGCAGCACTTCGCGAGGATCAAGGTGCCCGACAACGTCGACCGGTTCGTCGAACTGGCTTCGCCGGACGGTTCCGCGGTGGCACGGTTCCTGCCGATGGAGGAACTCATCGCGGCGTTCCTGCCGGTGCTGTTCCCCGGTCTGGAAGTTGTGGAACACCATGCCTTCCGGATCACCCGCAACGCCGACTTCGAGGTCGAGGAAGACCGGGACGAGGATCTGCTGCAGGCCCTCGAACGCGAGTTGGCCCGCAGGCGGTTCGGCTCACCGGTCCGGTTGGAAGTCTCCGACGACATGACCGAGAGCATGCTTGAGCTGCTGCTGCGCGAACTAGACGTGGCCCCAGGCGATGTCATCGAGGTGCCCGGGTTGCTCGACCTGTCCGCGCTGTGGCAGGTCTACAGCGTCGATCGGCCCGACCTCAAGGACCGGCCGTTCGTCCCGGCAACCCCGCCCGCATTCGGCGAACGCGAAACCCCCAAGAGCATTTTCTCGACGCTGCGCGACGGGGATGTGCTGGTGCACCATCCCTACGATTCGTTCTCAACCACCGTGCAGCGCTTCATCGAACAGGCCGCCGCCGATCCCAACGTGCTCGCGATCAAGCAGACGCTCTACCGCACGTCCGGTGACTCACCGATCGTGAACGCGCTGATCGACGCCGCCGAGGCCGGCAAGCAGGTCGTGGCGCTCGTCGAGATCAAAGCCCGATTCGATGAACAGGCCAACATCAAATGGGCACGCACGCTGGAACAGGCCGGCGTGCACGTGGTCTACGGGTTGATCGGTCTCAAGACGCACTGCAAGACGTGTCTGGTGGTGCGGCGCGAGGGCTCGACCATCCGGCGCTACTGCCATATCGGAACCGGCAACTACAACCCGAAAACCGCACGCCTCTATGAGGATGTGGGCCTGCTCACGGCCGACCCGGACATCGGCGCCGATCTCACCGATCTGTTCAACTCGCTGACCGGATACTCCCGCAAGGATTCCTACCGCAATCTGCTGGTGGCACCGCGCGGTGTCCGCAAGGGCATCATCGAGCGCATCGACCGCGAGATCGCGGCCCAGCGTGACGGTGCTCGAACCGGAATCCGGTTGAAGGCCAACGCGCTCGTCGACGAGCAGGTGATCGACGCGTTGTACCGCGCCTCTCAGGCCGGGATCCCGGTCGAGGTCGTGGTACGGGGCATCTGCGCGTTACGCCCCGGCGTGCCGGGGTATTCCGACAACATCACGGTGCGGTCGATTCTCGGCCGTTTCCTTGAGCACTCACGGATTATTCACTTCCGCGCCATCGATGAGTTCTGGATCGGCAGCGCCGACATGATGCATCGTAATCTCGACCGACGGGTCGAGGTCATGGCTCAGGTCAAGGATCCGAGGCTGACCGCACAGCTCAACGATGTGTTCGAGTCCGCCATGGATCCGGCCACCCGGTGTTGGGAACTGCGCCACGACAGCCACTGGACGGCATTGCCGCAAGAAGGCCAGACGGTCAGAGACCACCAGGTGTCACTGATGGAACGGCACCGGCATCCCTGAACCGGGTTCCAGCGGGCCGGTAGCGGATGCCGGCGATTGACCTGCAGGAGTAGAGGTGTCGAACGACAGCACACCAGCCGCGAAGTCGGTGAAGAAAACGGTACCCGCGGCGGGCGCAGTGCTGTGGCGCCACAGCGGTGAGCCGGCCGGCGACGAGCCGGCGCCGACCGAAGTGGCCGTCATCCACCGTCCCCGGTACGACGATTGGTCACTGCCCAAAGGCAAGCTGGAACCCGGCGAGACCGAACCGCTCACCGCGCTACGCGAGGTCGCCGAGGAGACGGGGTATACCGCGCAGCTCGGTCGTCGCCTCGGTGCAGTCACGTACCCGATCCAGCAGGGCACCAAACGGGTTTGGTATTGGGCGGCCAAGGCCACCGGTGGTGACTTCACCCCCAATGGTGAAGTAGACAAACTTGTCTGGCTTCCGATCGATGCCGCGATGGAACAGCTGCAATATCCCTACGATCGAAAAGTCTTGCAGCGCTTCGTATCTCATCCACCGGAAACGAAGACCGTGATGATCGTCCGGCATGGCACCGCAGGCAGCAAGGCGAGCTACAAGGGCGACGACCGTAAACGCCCGCTGGACAAGCACGGTCGCGCGCAGGCCGAATCTCTGGTCGATCAACTGTTGGCATTCGGTGCCACAACGCTGTACGCCGCCGATCGGGTGCGCTGCCACCAGACCATGGAGCCGTTGGCCCAAGAGCTCGGCGTCGACGTCCACAACGAGCCGCTGTTGACCGAGGAAGCGTATTCCTCCGATCAGAAGGCTGCCCGCGGCCGAGTGCTCGAGATCGCCGCCCGCGCCGGCACCCCGGTGATCTGTACGCAGGGCAAGGTGATTCCAGACCTCATCGCGTGGTGGTGCGAGCGCGCGAACGTGCGCCCGGAAACCAGCGGCAACCGCAAGGGCAGCACTTGGGTGCTTTCGTTGTCAGACGGCCGGTTGGTGGCCGCCGACTACATGTGCAGCGCCCTGCCCAAACAGAAATAGCCCACACGCAAAGGCACGCCGTGGGCTTGTGGGCCCACGGCGTGCCTGACGGGAAACTACTTGCGGCCCTTCTTGGCCGGGGCCTTCTTGGCAGCAGCCTTCTTGGCCGGAGCCTTCGTGGCAGCCTTCTTGGCCGGAGCCTTCGTGGCAGCCTTCTTGGCCGGAGCCTTGGTAGCAGCCTTCTTGGCCGGAGCCTTCGTGGCAGCCTTCTTGGCCGGAGCCTTGGTAGCAGCCTTCTTGGCCGGAGCCTTCGTGGCAGCCTTCTTGGCCGGAGCCTTCGTGGCAGCCTTCTTGGCCGGAGCCTTCGTGGCAGCCTTCTTGGCCGGAGCCTTCGTGGCAGCCTTCTTGGCCGCGGTGCGCTTGGCCGGGCCTGCGGTCACACCACGCTTGACCGCCGGACCCTCCGCCGGGAGACGCTGCGCGCCAGAGACAACGGCTTTGAACTGTGCGCCGGGCCGGAAGGCCGGCACCGAGGTGGGCTTGACCTTGACGGTCTCGCCGGTGCGCGGGTTACGCGCAACCCGGGCAGCGCGACGGCGCTGCTCGAAAACACCGAAACCGGTAATCGTCACGCTGTCGCCCTTATGCACCGCGCGCACGATGGTGTCGACAACGTTCTCCACCGCGGCGGTAGCCTGCCGACGATCGGTGCCCAGTTTGGTTGTGAGTACGTCGATGAGCTCCGCTTTGTTCATTCAAAACCTCCGAAACCAGTGGTCCACCTTGGACCGACTAGAGGACACGGTAAACCCTCTGACCACTGATTTCCAAGAGCCACGCGCAATTTCAGGCGTAGCTGGCGAACTTTCCGGCAATCTGCTTGCCCCACTTGGACTCCTGCCCGGGGGGTTCAGAACCGGTTCGGGAGGCGGCGAATTCGGGTCGCGGAGGGCCCGAAATCAGGCCGGCAGGGTGCGCGGCTTCCACCCCGGCCTGCGCTGCTCATAAGCCTCGATCTGATCGAGTTTCCGCAGCGTAAGGCCTATATCGTCGAGTCCTTCGAGCAGCCGCCAAGCGGTGTAATCGTCAATCCTGAACGGCACCACGACCGTTCCTGCGGTCACATTTCGATCTTGAAGATTCACAGTGATTTCCAGGCCAGGATTCTGCTCGATGAGCTTCCAAAGCAGCTCGACATCATCTTGGGCGACTTCTGCGGCCAATAGCCCCGCTTTGCCCGCGTTGCCCCGAAAAATATCGGCGAAGCGAGAGGAGATAACCACCCGGAAGCCGTAGTCCATGAGCGCCCAGACGGCATGTTCGCGCGAGGATCCGGTGCCGAAATCGGGTCCGGCGACCAACACGGAGCCCTTGTCGAATGGCGGCAGGTTCAATATGAACGACGGGTCATTACGCCACGCGGCGAATAGCCCGTCCTCGAAACCCGTTCGGGTCACCCGCTTCAGATAGACCGCCGGAATGATCTGGTCGGTGTCGACATTGGACCGCCGCAGCGGGACGCCGATGCCGGTGTGAGTGTTGAATGCTTCCATTTTTCGGGCTCCTCTAGCGGGTTGCGGCAGGCAGATCGGCTGGCGACGCCAGCTTTCCGCGCACGGCGGTGGCGGCTGCGACGGCCGGTGACACCAGGTGGGTACGGCCGCCCTTGCCCTGACGGCCCTCGAAATTTCGGTTGGACGTCGAGGCGCAACGCTGGCCCGGCGACAGCTGATCGGGGTTCATGCCCAGGCACATCGAGCAGCCGGCCTGGCGCCACTCGGCTCCGGCATCGATGAATATCCGGTCGAGGCCTTCCGATTCGGCCTGCGCCCGGACCCGCATCGAGCCCGGCACGACGAGCATCCGGACGCCGTCGGCCACCGTGCGGCCCTTCAGCACGTCGGCCACCACTCGCAGATCCTCGATGCGCCCATTGGTGCACGAGCCCACGAACACCGTGTCGACGGCGATGTCGCGCATGGCGGTACCCGGTCGAAGATCCATGTAGGTCAATGCCTTTTCGGCGGCCTGCCGCTGGGCATCGTCGCCCATGAGTTCGGGGTCGGGAACCGAGGCCGACAGCGGAACGCCCTGCCCGGGATTCGTGCCCCACGTCACAAAGGGGGTGAGTTCGGCGGCGTCGAGGTAGATCTCGGTGTCGAACTCGGCGCCCTCGTCGGTGCGCAACTGGCTCCAAGCGGCGACCGCCGCATCCCAGTCGGCACCCTTCGGCGCGTGCGGACGACCCTTGAGGAACTCGAAGGTCGTCTCGTCGGGGGCGACCATACCGGCGCGAGCCCCCGCTTCGATGCTCATGTTGCAGACCGTCATCCGGCCCTCCATCGACAGTGCCTCGATGGCACTGCCCCGGTATTCGATGACGTGCCCCTGTCCGCCACCGGTTCCGATCTTCGCGATGACGGCGAGAATGATGTCCTTGGCGCTGACTCCCGGCGGCAGCACGCCGTCGACGTTGACCGCCATGGTCTTGAAAGGCTTGAGCGGCAGCGTCTGCGTCGCCATTACGTGCTCGACCTCCGATGTGCCGATGCCCATCGCGA
Source organism: Mycobacterium venezuelense (assembly GCF_054919535.1). Taxonomy (NCBI): domain Bacteria; kingdom Bacillati; phylum Actinomycetota; class Actinomycetes; order Mycobacteriales; family Mycobacteriaceae; genus Mycobacterium; species Mycobacterium venezuelense. The sequence goes on along the minus strand of NZ_JBONDW010000022.1, from coordinate 112,932 downwards.
TGGAGCCGAACGCACCGTGCGTCGAGGTGTGGCTGTCGCCGCACACGATCGTCATGCCGGGCTGGGTGAGGCCGAGCTGCGGCCCGATGATGTGCACGATGCCTTGTTCGGCGTCGCCCATCGGGTGCAGCCGGATGCCGAATTCTTCACAGTTGCGCCGCAATGTCTCCACCTGTGTGCGGGAGACCGGATCGGCGATCGGCTTGTCGATGTCGACCGTGGGCACGTTGTGGTCCTCGGTGGCGATCGTCAGATCGGGCCGACGCACCGGACGGCCGGCCAACCGCAGCCCGTCGAACGCCTGCGGGCTGGTGACCTCGTGTACGAGATGCAGATCGATGTAGATCAGGTCGGGCTCTTTCGACGCGCCCTCACCGTCGCCGAGCGCCACGACGTGGTCGTCCCAGACCTTTTCGGCCAGGGTGCGCGGTTTCGCAGATGTCTTTGTCGATTGATCCATCGCCAGTACTCGATTCGGTTCAGTGCGCTGCGGGCTGCAGTAAAGGGCTGGGAGATCCCGTTGCCGTCTCGCCTGCCATCTCAGCATGCGAGACGTTAGTATCTCTCTGTGAGAAATGATAGCGGCATCGGCGTGCTCGACAAAGCGGTGGGTGTGCTCCACACGGTGGCCGAGTCACCTTGCGGGCTGGCCGAACTCTGCGAGCGGACCGGACTCCCCCGGGCAACCGCCCACCGCTTGGCCGCCGGACTGGAAACCCACCGGCTACTGGCACGCGACGGCGACGGCCGCTGGCGGCTCGGCCCCGCATTGACCGAATTGGCCGCCCACGTCAACGATCCGCTGTTGGCGGCCGGGGCCGCGGTACTGCCCCGGCTACGCGAAATCACGGGCGAGAGCGTGCAGCTGTACCGCCGCGAGGGCCTGTCCCGCGTGTGTGTCGTGGCTTTGGAACCACCGGCCGGGCTTCGCGACACCGTGCCCGTCGGAACTCAGCTGCCGATGACCGCGGGCTCGGGCGCCAAAGTTCTGCTCGCGTACGCCGACGCGGCCACGCAGCAGGCCGTGCTGCCAACCGCCAAATTCACCGACCGCACACTGGCCGAAGTCCGCAAGCGCGGATGGGCGCAGAGTGCCGCCGAACGCGAGCCCGGTGTGGCGAGCGTCTCGGCGCCGGTGCGCGACAGCCGCGGCACGGTGATCGCCGCGGTGTCCGTGTCGGGCCCCATCGACCGCATGGGCCGTCGCCCCGGAGCACGCTGGGCCGCGGATCTCCTCGCCGCCGCGGACGCACTCACGCGCCGGCTGTGAGACACGTCGCAGTGCGCGCCTGCCTGCGCCTGCCGGCTGCCGCCTGCCGGGTCTGCCGACCGCCGCCTGCCGGGTCTGCCGACCGCCATTGTCACGCCAGAGTGACTCTCGACGCCCACAGCCACCCTGGCGTGACAATCGACGCCCACAGCCACTCTGGCGTGACAATGGCGGACACAGAGGCCCTGAGGCACGCGGCAAGACAGCCCGAAACGACGAAACACCCAGTTCGATTGAACTGGGTGTTTCGTGTTGTACCCCCGATGGGATTCGAACCCACGCTACCGCCGTGAGAGGGCGGCGTCCTAGGCCGCTAGACGACGGGGGCTAGAACTTCCGGAGGGAAAGCATAGCTCAGGTGATCAGCCTGACCTAATCGCTCCGGTGTGCTTGAACGCTCTTCGCGGGAGCGTTCATCGCAGCTGGGGTACCAGGACTCGAACCTAGAATGGCTGAACCAGAATCAGCTGTGTTGCCAATTACACCATACCCCATTGGCTGCCCATCACCGCAGGTCACGGGCATTTTCGGTCCGGATCGCGTATCGGGGGCGTCCCCGCTGCGCTTTCCGGGCCGACGAGCAGACTACCAAAGATTCGCACCGACTTTTTACACGCGGTCCCTCGCGGCGCGCAGCCGCGCCAAACTGCGGTCGCGGCCGAGCAGTTCCATCGACTCGAAAAGCGGCGGGCTGACGGTCGCCCCGGTGACGGCGACGCGGATCGGGCCGAACGCCTTACGCGGCTTGAGCTCCAACCCCTCCAGTAGAGCCGCCTTGAGCGCGGCCTCGATGTTGGCCGTCGTCCACTCCCCGACCGGCTCCAACGCGCTCAGCGCCGCGTCGAGCACCGGTGCGGACTCAGCCTTCAGTTCCTTGGCTGCCGACTTCTCGTCGATCTCGTAGGAGTCGTCGTTGAGGAACTTCAGCAGGCCCCACGCGTCGCCGAGCACCACGATGCGCGTCTGTACGAGCGCGGCGGCTTCGGCGAACCCGGCGTCGTCGAGCCCGGTGTCATACCCGTGTGTGACGAAGTACTCACGCAGTCGCGCGGTGAAATCCTCTGGGGTGAGCAGCCGGATGTGCTCGGCGTTGATGGCGTCGGCCTTCTTCTGGTCGAACCGGGCCGGGTTCGAGTTGACGTTGACGACGTCGAACGCAGCCACCATCTCGTCGAGGCTGAACACGTCGTGGTCGTCGGCGATGCCCCAGCCGAGCAAGGCCAGGTAGTTCAGCAGGCCTTCCGGCAGGAACCCGCGATCACGATGGAGGAACAGGTTCGACTGGGGGTCACGCTTGGACAGCTTCTTGTTGCCCTCACCGAGAACGCTTGGCAGATGTGCGAATTCGGGAACCCGCTCCGCCACACCGATCCGCATCAGCGCCCGGTACAGCGCGATCTGGCGTGGGGTCGACGGCATGATGTCCTCGCCGCGCAGCACATGTGTGATTTTCATCATCGCGTCGTCGACCGGGTTGACCAAGGTGTACAACGGATCCCCGCTCGCGCGCGTGATCGCGAAGTCCGGAACTGATCCCGCGGGGAACGTCGTGGGACCGCGAACCAGGTCGTTCCATGACAGGTCCTCGTCGGGCATCCGAAGCCGCAGCACCGGCTTACGGCCCTCGTCGGCGAAGACCTTTCGCTGCTCATCGGTCAGGGTTCGGTCGAAGTTGTCGTAACCCAGTTTGGGGTTGCGGCCTGCCGCGTGGTGGCGGGCCTCGACCTCCTCGGGCGTCGAATACGCCTCATACACCTCACCGGCTTCGAGCAGGCGCGCGATGACATCGCGATAGATCTCACTGCGCTGCGACTGCCGGTACGGCTCATAGGGACCGCCGACCTCTGGACCCTCGTCCCAGTCCAGTCCGAGCCAGCGCAACGCATCGAGGATCGCGGCGTAACTCTCGTCGCTGTCCCGCGCGGCGTCGGTGTCCTCGATGCGGAAGACGAAAGTCCCGCCCGTGTGCCGGGCGTATGCCCAGTTGAACAGCGCGGTGCGCACGAGGCCGACGTGCGGGGTGCCGGTGGGTGACGGGCAGAACCGTACCCGAACCAAATCAGACATTTTATACCTCTACTTTTGCTTTCGCACAACGGGATTCGTCAGGGTGCCGATGCCTTCGACGGTGATGCTGACGGTGTCACCGTTCTCGATGGGGCCGACGCCTTCCGGGGTTCCGGTCAGGATGAGATCGCCCGGCAGCAGTGTCATGACGGCCGAAGCCCACTCCACGATCGCGCCGATGTCGTGAATCATCAACGAGGTCCGGCTGCGCTGACGCACTTCGCCGTTCACCTCGGTGCGCAGCTCGAGGTCCGACGGGTCCAGATCGGTGACGATCCACGGGCCGACCGGGCAGAAGGTGTCGTGGCCCTTGGCACGCATCCACTGACCGTCCTTCTGCTGCTGATCGCGCGCCGAAACATCGTTGGCGATGGTGTAGCCCAGGATGTTCTCCGCCGCGCGTGCGGCAGGCACGTCTTTGCACGGCCGGCCGATGACGACGGCCAGCTCGCCCTCATGGTGGACCGGGAACGCGTCGGCGGGCAATTGGATCGGCACGTTCGGTCCGACGATCGCGGTGTTGGGCTTGAGGAAGATCACCGGATCCTCCGGCGCCACACCGCCCATCTCCTCGGCGTGTGCGGCGTAATTCTTGCCCATACAGATCACCTTGCTGGCAAGAATGGGTGCGAGCAGTCGCACATCGGCCAGCGGCCAGGTCCGCCCGGTGAAGTTCGGATTGCCGAACGGATGCTCGGCGATCTCTTTGCAGACGGCATCTGCCCCGTCGCCTTCGATGCTCACGAAAGCGACGCCGTCGGGACTGGCGATTCGACCTAAGCGCATTTTTGTCAGCGTAGTGCTCACGGTGTTGCGGTCGGTCGAGACGCCCTGCGTCAGCTCCCGTCGAACAGCGCGCGCAGGAACGGCGTGGAATCCGGAAGCGAGGCCAGCACCGTGCCCGAGTGATCTTCGTCCCGGTAGATCTTGAGTGTGACGTCCTGCCCGTTGGCCCGGAGCCGATCGTTGAGCTGCATTGACATGTTCGGTGGGACATCGTGGTCGAGAAGGCCGACGCCGAGAAATATCGGGCGGTCATAGCCACTGGTCGGGGTGCCGAGGTAGGCGTCGAGCGCGTCCGAGACGCCAGGCAGGGTGCTCAACGGAGCCCGGAAAAAGCCGGTCGGGGTCATACCGGCCAGCGCCTGATCGAGTTCGGGCTTACACAGCGTCTCCGCCTTGTCGACCGCGTTCACCCCTGCCGGGCTGAGCACGCTGTTGACGTCGATGTCGGGCCGGGCTTCCCGGAATCCGGCGAGGATGTAGCCGGTGTAGCTGTTGGCGGCCGGGCCGAGATTCGGCGGCACTGCCATATCCGGGCCGGCCTGCTTGACGATGCTCTCGACGTTGAACGGCGTCCCCGTCGCCACCACGCCGCGATAGTCGAGCCCGCTCCCGCGGCTGAATTCGCTGGCCCAGCGCGCACTGTTGATGGCGGCTCCCCCGCCCTGGGATTGGCCGACGAGCGCCCACTTCGGCGACAACGGCAGATCCATGTGGTGCATGGCGATCACCGAGTCGACGACGCTGTGCGCGGTGGCGACGCTGTTGAGGTAGCTCATCAAACCCGGCGTGCCCAGGCCTGCATAGTCGGAGCCGACGACCGCGTAACCCTGGTCCAGCCAGTGCGTCAGATACTCGGTGTCGCGTTCACTGCGCGGGTGCGCCGAGGGTGCGCAGTCATCGCCGAGGCCGACGGTGCCGTGCGCCCACGCGATGACAGGCCAACCGCCTTCGGGTGCTCTGCCAAGCGGCACAAACACCGCTGCGGTGCTGACGGCAGGTGAGTCATGTTGGTCGATCGTGGAATACAGAATCCGGTATGCGGTCCCGGCGCCCGGCAACGACAGCGCCGGGTCCAGCGGCACCGACTCGATGAGGGTGCCCGGAGCGGGAATCGCGCCGTCGAATCCACGCGCGTCCAGGCCCGACCAGTTCGGCGCCGCCGCAGTCGCAACCGGCACCGGGCCGGCTACGAACGCGAGCACCAGCAGAGCAATGACCGTCAACCATTTCACGAATCCCAGGCTAGGCGAACGCACACACTCGCCGATCCATCGCTTCGGGCCGCACCGGCAGCCACCCCTATCGAACCCCTTGGACGCCAGATCAATCGGTCCGCCGATCGCGAAAACACCGGACCCCGAACCACTCCCGTGATGCTGAGCACACCCGCCCCCTTGTCTCATATTTCGAGACACAGATTCAGCATATTGAGATCCATGTGGCACGATTCAGACATGTCCGTTTCGTCGATCAGCACCATTCGTCGCTGGTCGATGCTCGGCATCGCTCTGACGGCGACCACCTGCGCCAACGTTTTCATCAACGGTGCGGCATTCCTGATCCCCACGCTGCACACCGAGCGCGGCCTGGATCTGGCGAAGGCCGGTCTGCTGTCGGCGATGCCGAGCTTCGGCCTGGTCATCACGCTCATCGCGTGGGGATATCTCGTAGACCGGGTCGGCGAACGCATTGTGCTGACGGTGGGTTCGGCGTTGACCGCCGCGGCAGCCTTCGCCGCGGCATCCGCCCAGTCATTGGTGGCCGTCGGCGCGTTCCTGCTGCTGGGTGGGATGGCCGCGGCGAGCAGTAATTCGGCGAGCGGCCGCGTGGTCGTCGGCTGGTTCCCGCCCGAACAGCGCGGCCTCGCAATGGGTATCCGGCAGACCGCGACCCCGCTGGGCGTTGGCCTTGGCGCACTGGTGATCCCTCGGCTTGCCGAGAGCTACGGTCCGTCGACCGCACTGCTGTTCCCCGCCGTCGTCTGTGTGCTGTCCGCTGTGGTGTGCGCCATCGGCGTGCTCGACCCACCGCGACCGCCCCGCCACGAGGCACCCCCCGAACACCTGGCCAATCCGTATCGCGGCTCAAGTGTGTTGTGGCGCATCCACGCCGTGTCGGTGCTTCTGGTGATTCCGCAGGGCATGGTGTGGACGTTCACCCTGGTGTGGCTGATGAGCGACCGGGGCTGGTCGGCGTCGTCGGCGGGTGCCTTGGTCACGGTGGCCCAGCTGCTGGGAGCCGGCGGACGGATCGCGGCGGGCCGATGGTCGGACGTGGTCGGTCAGCGGTTGCGGCCCATCCGCACGATCGCCCTCGCGGCGGCGGCGACGATGGCGCTGCTGGCTTTCACGGACTGGCTGGACTCCCCGATCAGTGTTGCGCTCATCGTCGTCGCCTCGGTGATCACGGTCTCCGACAATGGTTTGGCCTTCACGGCGATCGCCGAGATCTCCGGGCCGTTCTGGAGTGGCCGCGCGTTGGGCACGCAGAACACGACGCAGCATCTGGCTACCGCGAGTTCCTCACCACTCTTCGGCGCTCTCATCGGCGTGGCCGGATACCCGGCCGCATTCGCGGTTTGCGCGCTGTTGCCGTTGCTGGCGATCCCCCTGGTTCCCGCCGACCAAGCCATGCGCGACGCGCCATAAGTCCGCGAGACTGCTCAATTTCCGCGCGGCCGTAGCAGTAGGGCGGCGGTCAGGAAGCACAGCGCTCCGACGAATGTGCCGAAGTTGGCGAGCCGTTCGTCAACGGTGACCCCGGTCTTCCTGACGAACGCCGCAAGCGCGGAAACACCGAACGCCACACAGCCGGCCATATTGACCCAAGCTGCTTGCCAGTCAATGGATTTCGGCGCCCACAGTCTGACTGCGAGGACGGCCAGCACACCACTGACGAGGAAGGCCGCCGATCCGGTGGCATCCGGCGCCCACACGAAGCGGCGCTCGGCGAGTACCGCGTGCACCCACACCGATGTGCCGGTGCTGAGGTTGAACAGCAGCGTGCCGACGAATTGCGTGAGCGCCGAACACCATTCGGTACCGCGCGTCCGATCTGCCAGTGCCAGTTGCATCCAGGCGGCGCTCGTGAAGAACCACGAGCCGACGAAACACAACACGTTCGTCGTACCGGCCCCGGCGAGCGCGGGAAACCCCGGCGTCGTGGCGACCGCGAAGAACGACGAGCCGATGACGAACAGCCAGCACTGCCGGCTGAGCGTCGCGAACTGGTCAGTCACTCCCCACCTCGCTGAGCGGTCGACTAGCACCGGTTCGACTCTGCGTAGAGGGCGCGAAAACACGAGAGGTCAACGCCCTCAACGCAGGATCAACGAAGTCAGAGCAGCGACCGGATCCGCTCGCCGACCTCGCTGGTGGACAACTTCTCGTCTCCCCGCGTGGCCAGGTGCTCGCTGACGGCCTTGTCGACCCGGGCCGCCGCATCGGTCTCGCCGACATGGGCCAGGAGCAGCGCCACGCTCATCACCGCGGCGGTCGGATCGGCGATCCCCTGCCCGGCGATGTCAGGTGCACTGCCGTGCACGGGCTCGAACATCGACGGATTGGTGCGCGTCGCGTCGATGTTGCCGCTGGCGGCCAGACCGATACCACCGCACACCGCAGCGGCCAGGTCGGTGATGATGTCGCCGAACAGGTTGTCGGTGACGATCACGTCGAACCGGCCCGGATCGGTGACCATGTGGATGGTCGCCGCGTCGATGTGCTGATAGGCGACCTCGACGTCGGGGAATTCCGCGCCGACCTCCGACACCACCCGCGACCACAGACTCCCTGCGAAGGCCAGCACGTTGGTCTTGTGCACCAATGTGAGGTGCTTGCGACGGTTCTGGGCCCGGGCGAACGCGTCGCGGACCACACGCTCGACGCCGAACGCGGTGTTGACACTGACCTCGGTGGCCACTTCCTGCGGTGTGCCGACCCGCACGGCTCCACCGTTGCCGGTATAGGGACCCTCGGTGCCCTCGCGCACGACCACGAAGTCGATCGGCGGGTTGCCGACCAACGGACCCGTCACACCGGGATAAAGCCGGCCCGGCCGCAGGTTCACGTGATGGTCGAGCGCGAATCTCAACTTCAGCAGCAGGCCGCGCTCCAACACGCCACTGGGAACCGAGGGGTCGCCGATCGCACCGAGCAGGATCGCGTCGTAGCCGCGCAGTTCCTCGATTGTGTTCTCGGTCAACAGTTCACCGGTCGCGTGATAGCGACGGGCACCCAGGTCGTATTCGGTCTTCTCGACCCCTGGCAGCACCGTGTCGAGCACCTTGACGGCCTCGCCGATGACTTCCGGGCCGATGCCGTCGCCGGCGATGACAGCGAGTCTCATGACAGGTCAACCACTTCCAGCGTGCTGGCGCCGACCGCGGAGGCGATCGCGGCACGCACATCGTCGGGGACATCGGTATCCAGGCGCAGCATCACGGTCGCGCTGTCACCGGTGGCGTCCTGGCTCATCTGTGCGGCGAGGATGTTCACTTCCGCCCCGCCGAGCAGCGTGCCGATCTTGCCGAGTGCACCCGGCTTGTCGCTGTAGTTGACGATCAGGTTGTAGCCCTCGGCGCGCAGGTCGAAGTTGCGGCCGTTGATCTGCACGATCTTCTCGACCAGCTGCGGACCGGACAACGTACCCGCGACGTTGATCGACGATCCGTCGGCGTGCACAGCGCGCACGTCGACCACGCTGCGGTGGTTGGGGCTCTCGGTGGCGGTGCTGATCTCGGCGGCCACGCCCCGGTCGGCGGCCAGCGCGGGTGCGTTGACGAAGGTGACCTGCTCGTCGACCACGGCCGAGAACAGTCCACGCAATGCCGACAACCGCAGGATTTGGACGTCTTCGGACGCGAGCTCGCCGCGCACCTGCACCGACAGCGACACCGGAGGGGCATCCGACAACGCACCGACCAGCAGGCCCAGCTTGCGGACCAGGTCCAGCCAGGGCGCGACTTCCTCACCGACGACGCCGCCGCCGACGTTGACCGCATCGGGCACGAACTCACCCGCCAGCGCGAGCTTCACGCTCGCCGCGACATCGGTTCCGGCCCGGTCCTGGGCTTCGGCGGTCGAGGCACCGAGGTGCGGTGTGACGACGACCTGCGGCAGCTCGAACAGCGGGCTGTCGGTGCACGGTTCGGTGGCGAACACGTCAAGGCCGGCACCGCGGACGTGGCCGCTGGTGATCGCGTCGGCAAGGGCCTGCTCGTCGATCAGCCCGCCGCGCGCGGCATTGACGATGATCACGCCCGGCTTGGTCTTGGCCAGTGCCTCTTTGCCGATGAGGCCCGCGGTCTCCTTGGTCTTGGGCAGATGCACCGAGATGAAATCGGCGCGGCCGAGCAGCTCGTCGAGCGTGAGCAGTTCGATGCCCAGCTGTGCGGCGCGGGCCTGCGACACGTAGGGGTCGTAGGCGACGATGTGCGCACCGAAGGCCGCAAGTCTTTGCGCGACGAGCTGACCGATCCGGCCGAGGCCCACCACGCCAACCGTCTTGCCGAAGATCTCCGTGCCCGAGAACGACGACCGCTTCCAGGTGTGTTCGCGCAACGTCGCGTCAGCCGCCGGGATCTGGCGGGCCGCCGACAGCAGCAGTGCGAGCGCGTGCTCGGCGGCACTGTGGATGTTGGACGTAGGGGCGTTGACCACAAGCACACCGCGGGCAGTGGCGGCGTCGACGTCGACGTTGTCGAGGCCGACACCGGCCCGGGCGACGATCTTGAGCTTGGGGGCCGCTGCGATGACCTCGGCATCCACCGTGGTGGCCGACCGCACCAGCAGTGCGTCGGCGTCGGGGACGGCGGCGAGCAGCTTCTCGCGATCCGGACCGTCGACCCATCTGACCTCTACCTGGTCACCGAGGGCGGCAACGGTCGATTCCGCGAGCTTGTCGGCAATCAGTACAACGGGAAGACTCACGCGGTCAGCCTAGTGTGTGCGGTTTTGCGCCGGTACGCCCGCTACCGCACATCTGCCACACCCGCCGCGCATACGGTCTACTGAAGTCGTGGACGTCACAGTCGTCGGCAGCGGTCCCAACGGTTTGGCCGCCGCGGTCATATGCGCGCGGGCCGGTTTGTCCGTGCGGGTCATCGAAGCAGAGTCGACTCCCGGCGGCGGCGCCCGTACGCTGCCGGACCCCGAGTTCTCCGGGGTCAGCCATGACATCTGCTCGGCGGTGCACCCGCTGGCACTGGCATCGCCGTTCTTCGCGGCCTACGACCTGACCGCACGTGGAGTGCGACTTGCCGTCCCCGACATCTCCTATGCCAGCCCGCTGCCCGGGCGTCCCGCGGCCATCGGCTACCGCGACATCGGCCGGACATGTGCAGAACTCGAGGACGGTGACTCGTGGCGACGGCTGCTCGGCCCCCTTTCCGACGATTGCGACGGCGTCGTCGGCGTGATTCTCGGCGACAAACGCTCCATCCCACCGTCGCTGACGTCCGCCTTGCGATTGGCTCCGCGGCTGCTCGCCCATGGCACGCCGCTGTGGCGGTCACTGAAGGGCGAGGATGCCCGCGCGCTGTTCAGTGGTGTTGCAGCACATACGATCTCGCGGATGCCGTCGCTGGTGTCGGCGGGGGCCGGGCTGATGCTGGCCACCCTCGGCCACGCGGTGGGCTGGCCTATCCCGGTCGGCGGGTCGCAGGCGATACCGGACGCGCTCATCGCCGACCTCAAGGCTCACGGCGGCGAACTCGTCCTCGAGCAGGAGGTCACCGAACCGCCTTCGGGCGTGGTCCTTTACGACACCGCGCCGACCGCGCTCCTGTCGATCTACGGCGACGCACTGCCCCCGCGCTACGCGAAAGCCCTGCAGCGCTACGCCTACGGACCAGGGGTCGCCAAAGTCGATTTCGTGCTCTCCGGCGAGATTCCCTGGAGCGATCCACGATTGGCATACGCGCCCACGCTGCACCTGGGTGGCAGCCGGTCGCAGATGGCGCTCGCCGAGTCGGAGATCGCAGCGGGCAGGCACGCCGAATGGCCGATGGTGCTTGCGGCATTGCCCCATATCGCCGATCCGGGCCGTATCGATTCGCAGGGCCGCCGTCCGCTGTGGAGCTATGTCCACGTGCCCAACGATTCCCCCACCGACATGGCCGAGACGGTGACGGCGATCTTCGAGCGGTTCGCCCCCGGCTTCCGTGATCTGGTGGTCGCGGTGCGCAGCGTGCCGGCGGCACAGATGACCGGACACAACGCCAACCTCGTCGGCGGCGATATCGGGGTCGGCGGCAACAACATGGTCAGCGCGTTGGCGGGGCCGACGCCGAGGCTCAACCCGTGGTCCACACCGATCCCCAATGCTTATCTGTGTTCGTCGGCAACACCTCCGGGCGGCGGCGTGCACGGCATGTCTGGCTTCTACGCGGCGCGCACGGTCCTCGAGCGCGAATTCGGCATCGCCGAGCTGCCGGACCTGGCGGCCGTGACCTCGCCGGAAAAGTGGGTATAGCACCCGTGTGAGCGACGGATTCCGCAAAGGCGACAAGGTGTCGTGGCAAAGCCATGGCACCACGGTGCCCGGCACGGTGGTCGAGAAGATCACGTCCGACACCGTGGAGGCCGGCCGACAGGTTCGGGCGAGTCCGGACGATCCTCAGTACCGCGTGCGCAGCGACAAGACCGGGCACGATGCGGTGCACAAACCGGATGCACTGAAACGGCGCTCATCATGACCGCACGGGATGACGCGCATGTCAGACCGTCCGGTGTGGATGACGCGACGGTCGAGGCCGTCGGCGTCGTGTCGGAGGCCCTCGAACATGTCGAACGCGCGCGCGGGCACCTGTACTCGTTCCACCAGGTGATGGGCCATGCTGATCTGCTGCTCGGCGAAGCGTGCGACAAACTGCGCGAAGCCGGGCACAGCGAGATCGCCGACCGGCTCACCGAAGATCTCGTCGGCCGCAACGTGATCAACGGGCGCTGGACCTTCCAGGTGGTCGAGGAGTTCGACGACGGGTATTGGTCGCGGTTCCGCGCACATGAAAGACGCGTGCGCGACGAACTGATGGACGGCAAACGCCACGTGTACGAGGCGGAGATGAAGGAGCGGCGCCGGTCTCAGGGCCGCGACGGACACGAAGCCACACCGTAAAGCTCGATCGGCTGCGATTCGGCGGTTCGATTTTGCGTGGGCGGGGTACATGACCTGGGTGAGCACCGACCTGACGGCGCCGGCCGGCGTTATCTGCGCCGATCGGGTCGCGTGATGCGCACCGTTACGGGATCGACCGAGAAGGTGGTGGTCGTCGGCGCCGGCCTGGCGGGGCTTTCGGCCGCCATGCATCTGGCCGGCCGGGGCCGCATGGTGACGGTCCTGGATCGCGGCGCGCACCCCGGCGGGCGCGTGGGCCGCTGCGATGTCAACGGGTACCGGATCGACACCGGCCCCACGGTGCTCACCATGCCTGACATTCTCGACGCGGCTTTCGACGCAGTCGGCGAATCCTTGGCATCGAGAATGGAACTGCGGCCGGTCGAGCCGGCCTACCGCGCGGCGTTCGCCGACGGTAGCCGCATCGACGTGCACAGCAACCCGGACGCGATGGCCGCCGAGATCGAGAAACTGACCGACCGCCGTCAGGCCGACGGTTACCTCGAATTGCGCCGCTGGCTGTCGCGGCTGTATCAGGTCGAATTCGACGGGTTCATCGACGCGAACTTCGACTCTCCGCTGTCGCTTGTCACGCCTCAACTCGCGCGGGTGATCGCCCTTGGCGGGTTCCGGCGCTGGGACACCGTGGTCAACAGATTCATCACCGACGAACGTCTCAAGCGTCTCTTCACCTTCCAGGCGCTCTATGTTGGCGTTCCGCCGCAGCGGGCGCTCGCGGTTTACGCGATCATCGCCTACATGGACACCGTCGCCGGTGTCCATTTTCCCACCGGCGGAGTCCGTGCACTGCCCGACGCGATGGCGGCGGCAGCTGCGGACGCCGGAGTCGAATTCCACTACGGCGCAACGGTATCGAGCCTCGAAAGATCAAATGACCGGGTGCGCGCGGTCATCACCGACACCGGCGAGCGGTTTGAGGCCGACGCGGTGGTGCTGACGACCGAACTGCCCGACACCTACCGCCTGCTGGGCCGCACCCCGCGGCGGCCGATGCGGCTGCGCCCGGCCCCCTCGGCGGTCGTCGCACACGTGGGTTGCCGCGCCGTCACCGAGCGGCACGCCGGACACCACAACATCTTGTTCGGAGCCGCCTGGCGGCAGACGTTCGCCGACATCATCGAAGACGGCAGGGTGATGGGCGACCCTTCGCTGCTGGTGACCCGTCCGACCGCGAGCGATCCCACGCTGGCCCCGAGCGAACGGGATCTGCTCTACGTGCTGGCGCCCGCACCGAACACCGCAGTGAGCACGATCGATTGGGCTGCCACCCGCGCCGGCTACGTACAGCACATGCTCGATACGGTCCGCGAACGGTTGCCGGGTGTCGGCGAAGAGCCCGAGCTACTGCACGTCGTCGACCCCGCGGACTGGGAAAGACAAGGAATGGCGGCCGGAACGCCGTTCGCCCTGGCGCACACCTTCAGCCAGACGGGTCCGTTCCGCCCCGCCAACACCGTGCGTGGCATCGACAACGTCGTGTTGGCCGGGTCGTCGACGGTCCCAGGTGTCGGCGTACCCACCGCCGTCATCTCCGGACGGCTGGCCGCCGACCGGGTGACCGGTATCCCATTGTTGGACAAGCGCACTCGGGCGGTGGTGACATGATCTCATCAGAACTGAACGCGGCGGGCGTACGCGATCCCGAGTTGCGCGAGGCATATGAACGCTGCCGGGCGATCAATGCCCGGCACGGCCGGACGTTCTTCCTGGCGACCCGGCTGCTGGCACCCGATCAGCGGCCCGCGGTGCACGCGTTGTACGGCTTCGCCCGGCATGCCGACGACATCCTCGACGACTTCGACGGCGCCAGCACCGAGGATCGCGCGCGCAGGCTCGAGAATCTGGGGACCGACCTGTTCAAGCGTCTGGTCAAAAATGAGTGCTCGGGCGACGATCCCACCCTGGCCGCCGTGGTGCACGCGGCGCGCACCTACGGGATCGACTGGCAATTGTTCGACGACTTCCTGCAGTCCATGCGGATGGACCTGACCGTGACCGACTACGCCGATCGCGCCGCGCTGAACCGGTACATGTACGGATCGGCGGAGGTGATCGGACTTCAGATGCTGCCGGTGCTCGGCACCGTGGTGCCACGCGAGGAGGCCGCGCCGTATGCCGCCGGTCTCGGAAAAGCGTTCCAGCTCACCAACTTCCTGCGTGACATCGACGAGGACCTCGAACTCGGCCGGGTTTACCTTCCAGCCGATGAACTGTCGGCTTACAACGTCGACCGCGACGTGCTCGAGTGGTGTCACGCCAATCGGCGCACCGATCAACGGGTTCGGCGTGCACTCGTCGAACAACACGCGATCACGCGTCGGGTGTACGCATACGCCCAGCGCGGTATCGGCATGCTCGAACCACGGTCGCGGCCCTGCATCACCGCGGCGCTGACGTTGTACTCCGAAATCCTCGACCGCATCGAGGCCATCGAGTTCGCCGTCTTCAGTCAGCGCGCCACGGTCGGCACCGGGCGCCGCCTGGCCGTGGCCGCGAACGGTCTGACCGGGGCCTGGCGCGCGCGGCTGTTCGACCGGAGGTCGTGAGAGTGGACCGCTGGCACTATCTGCTCGTGCTCGGCGCGTGTCTGCTGATCACCCTTCCCCTGGAGTTCCTCGGAACCGGCGTCTACCGACGCCCGGGCCGGACGGCTCGCGCGGTGCTGCCGGTGGCCGCGGTGTTCGTGGTCTGGGATCTGCTGGCGATCGGCGCCGACGTGTGGACCTACAACCCGCGCTACGTCAGCGGCATCGACCTCTTCGGCGTGATGCCGCTGGAGGAACTGCTGTTTTTCATTGTGATCCCGCTGTGCGGCCTGCTCACTTTCACCGCGGTGGAGAACCTGCTGCACAAGGGGCTGCAACTCTGGTCGCGTCGCCGGGAGGTGCGGACGTGAACGGGCTCGGTTACACGCTGCCCGCGGTGATCGCCGTCGTCGTGGTCATCGCGTTGGAGTTGAAGGTGTTTCGCACCGGCATCTTCCGGACGGCGACCTATTGGATCTCGATGGCGATCGTCCTCGGCTTCCAGATCCCGGTGGACGGTTGGCTGACGAAGCTCAGTGCTCCGATCGTCCTCTACGACGACCGGCACACCACGGGCATCCTATTCCCGTGGGACATACCGGTCGAGGATTTTCTGTTCGGCTGGGCGATGGTGACCGCCGTCCTGATTATCTGGCAGCACCAGCGCAAGCGGTACACGAAGGAGGCGGACGGTGAACGTTCGGCGTGACGTACCCGCGGCGTTCGACGCTGGCGCGGCCGCCTACGACGGGCTGGTGGACGCCAATCCCGGCTATCACGACCATCTTCGGCTCTCGGCGCGCCGGATGGCCCTGCCAGATGGCGGGCGTGGCCTGCGTCTACTCGACGCCGGTTGCGGCACGGGCGCTTCCACGGCGGCGCTGCTGGCCGCGGCACCGCACGCCGAGATCGTCGCCGTCGACGGGTCGGCGGGCATGCTGGCGCAGGCGCGAGCGAAGGACTGGCCCGCGTCGGTGTCCTTCGCGCAGTCCTACGTCGAGCAGTTGGCGGAGAACGGCGTGCGCGGGCCGTTCGACGGGATATTCGCGGCCTACCTCGTGCGCAATCTCGCCGACCCGGACACCGTACTGCGCACCTTCCGGGATTTGTTGCGGCCCGGTTCGACGCTGGCCGTGCATGAGTACTCGGTGCGCGATTCGCGGTCTGCCAGGGTGATGTGGAACCTCGTAAGCACCGCGATCATCATCCCGATGGGACGGATCCGCACCGGCGACGCCTCGCTGTACCGCTATCTGCGCGACAGCGTCAACGGCTTCGACGGGGTTTCGGCATTCCTGAACAGGTTGCGCGACACCGGTTTCGTCAATGCCCGCAGCGCGACGGTGTCCGGCTGGCAGCGCGGCGTGGTACATACTCTCCTCGCGGAGTCGCCACGATGACCGACAGCCGGCGAGTCACGCTTCCCGCGCCATCCGGCGCGCCGCACGCCGGCGCTCTTGAAAGTCGACCCCGAGTCGTCGTGGTCGGGGCAGGCATCGCCGGGTTGGCTGCCGCCACCGGTCTCGCCGAACGTGGAATAGACGTCACGGTCGTCGAACGCGAACGTTATCTCGGGGGGCGCGTCGCGGGCTGGCCCGACGTGCTCCGCGACGGTTCCGAGGCGGCCATGAACCGCGGGTTCCACGCGTTCTTCCGCCAGTACTACAACCTGCGCGCGTTGCTTGAGCGCATCGACGACGGCCTCTCCATGCTGGTGCCCGTCGAGGACTACCCGCTCGTCGACGCGCAGGGCAGGCGCGACACGTTCCGCGGGCTGCCCACGGTGCCGCCGTTCAATGCGGTGATGTTCGCGCTGCGCAGCCCCACCTTCCGGCTGCGTGACCTGGTTCGGCTCAACGCCCGTGCCGCGGCGCCGTTGGCCGACGTGTCAGTGCCCGGAACCTACGACAGCCTCGATCACCGCAACGCCGAGGAGTTCCTTCGCGACATCAACTTCCCTCAGGCCGCGCGCCATCTCGCGTTCGAAGTGTTCTCCCGCAGCTTCTTCGCCAAGCCCGCCGAGCTGTCGGCCGCCGAGCTTGCCACTATGTTCCACATCTACTTCCTGGGCTCCAGTGAAGGTCTCGTCTTCGATGTCGCGAACTCGAACTTCGATGACGCACTGTGGAATCCCCTCCGGGCGTACCTGGAGTCGCTCGGTGTGCAGTTCCGCACCGAAGCATCGGTGACCGCGGTCGATCCGGCAGGCCGGGTGACCGTGGGAACCACGGACGCGGGCACCGAGGTTGCGGCCGAGGCGGTCGTGCTCGCGACCGACGTGAGCGGGCTGCAGCGCATCGTCGCGGCCTCGCCAGCGCTGGGAGACGCCGCGTGGCGCGCGTCGATCGAAAACATGGGAACGGCACCGCCGTTCGTCGTCCAGCGGCTGTGGTTGGACCGTCCCGTGCGTGCCGACCGTCCGGCTTTTCTGGGCACCGGTGGCCGGCCACCGCTCGACAACGTCAGCGTGCTGGAGCGCTACGAGCGCGAGGCAGCCGAATGGTGCCGACACACTGGCGGTTCGGTGCTCGAACTGCACGCGTATGCCGCCGAGGGTGCCGACGAGGGTCTGCGCGAGCGTCTTCTGGGCCGCCTGCACGAGATATATCCGGAGACCGCCGCGGCCGGGATCGTCGACGAGCGCGTGCTGTACCGGCAGGACTGCCCGCGGTTCGCGCCTGGCGATTTCGCGTCCAGACCGACGGTCACCACCCCGCACGAGAACGTGGTGCTGGCCGGTGACGGCATCCGCATCGACCTTCCCGTCGCGCTCATGGAACGCGCCGCCACCACCGGATGGGCGGCGGCGAACGCGATCCTGGCGCAATTCGGTATACGAGGTCACCAGTTGCACACCGTGCCTGTCGAGGGGCGCTCCGCGGTGCTGCGACGACTTGCCGGACAGCGGAGGAGCGTTTCAGCATGACGACTTTCCGGGATCTGCGCTCGCAGCTGGCCAAGGCCTGGCCGTTCGAGACGCTTCCCCGATTGCACTGGGCCGGCCAGCGCCCCACCCATGCCGACGCGTCGCCTGCCGTCATCCGCGCCGCGCTTTCTCGTTCCCAGCGGCGACCGAGCGGCAACTGGTATGTGTTCGGCGCCAGCAGCGACGTGGCCCGAAAGCCGTTCGGCACCAATGTCGCCGGAACGGAGTTGGTGGCGTGGCGCGACGACCGCGGCACGATGCTTGTCGGTCCCGCCGAATGCCCGCATCTGGGTGCGGACTTGTCCACAGGAAAAGTCGACTGCGGCGCGCTGATCTGCCCATGGCATGGGCTGCGCCTGACCGGCCGCCGCCAAGCGGGCTGGAAGCCGTATCCGAGCTTCGACGACGGTGTGCTGGTGTGGGTTCGGCTCGACCACGTCGGTGGCGAGACGCCGACGGACGAGCCGGTGATCGTGCACCGGCCGAGGCCGCCTGCCATAGCGGCCGTCGCACGCCTGACGGGCACGTGTGAGCCCGCCGACGTGATCGCGAACCGGCTCGACCCGTGGCACGGATCGTGGTTCCACCCATACTCGTTCACCAAACTCGATGTGCTGCATTCGCCGCCGGCGACCGCGGATCTGCCCGATGGTCACGATCGCCTGACGGTGGCCGTCACCTTCCGGATGGGCAGGTTCGGCGTGCCGGTGATCGCCGAATTCGTCAGCCCTGAGCCACGTACGATCCTGATGCGCATCATCGACGGCGAGGGCAGCGGCAGCGTGGTCGAGACCCACGCCACCCCCGTGGGTTCGGGCCCCGACGGGCTGCCCCGCACCGCTGTCGTCGAAGCGGTCATCGCGCATTCCGACCGCAACGGATTCCGCCATGCAACGCGCGCCGCACCGATGCTCACGCCGTTCATGCGATACACAGCGGCTCGGCTGTGGCGTGACGACCTCGCCTACGCCGAGCGGTTGTTCGAGCTGCGTCGGCGCCGCACGCTCAGCACACCTGCTCGAACAGGCCGGCCCGCTCAAGCAGTGGAACCTGCTCAGCCGCCCACGGGCTGATCGCCCACGCCAGCGCCGCCGCAGTACACAGATCCTGCCAAGGCACCCAGCGGGCATCCATGGTCTCGTCCGCCGCTGGCGTGACCGCTCCGTCGACCCTGGCCCAAAACACCGGGCAGATCTCGTTTTCCACGGTGCCGTCAGGTGCGACGGCGCGATACCGGAAATCCGGAAGAACGCACGTCGGCGTATCGATCGTCACGCCGAGCTCCTGACGCGCGCGCCGAGCCACGGCTGCCGACAGCTCCTCGTCGGGCGCGGGGTGTCCGCAGAACGAGTTCGTCCACACCCCCGGCCACGTGCGCTTTCGCAGCGAGCGGCGCGTCAGCAGAACACATCCGTCGTCGTCGAAGAGATAACAGGAGAACCCGAGGTGCAACGGGGTGTCCCGATGATGGACCGTGGCCTTGTGCGCAGACCCGATGGCGGCTCCCGCCTCATCGAGCAAGACCACCAACTCGTCAGTTGTAGCGACCGCCATCCCCCCTGGTTACCCACTCACAACCGTTCGATGCATCAGCATGTTCGCAATGAAGGCACTTCCTAGACTGAACCCGTGACCAAACTGTCAGTCATCTACTATTCGGCCACCGGCCACGGCACCACCATGGCGAAGCGCGTCGCCACCGCAGCGGAATCGGCAGGCGCCGAAGTGCGTTTGCGCCACATCGCCGAAACCCTGGATCCGCAGACGTTCGCCCAGAATCCCGCCTGGACCGCCAATTACGAAGCCACCAAGGATCAACCGGCTGCCACGGGCGACGACATCGTGTGGGCCGATGCGGTGATCTTCGGCTCCCCCACCCGATTCGGTTCGCCGACAGCGCAGTTCCGGGCCTTCATCGACTCACTCGGCGGCTTGTGGGCACAGGGCAAGCTGGCCGACAAGGTCTATGCCGCGTTCACCTCCGCCCAAACCGTTCACGGCGGTCAGGAATCCACACTGCTCAACCTGTATGTGTCGTTGATGCACTTCGGCGGAATCATCGTGCCGCCCGGCTACACCGACCCCGTCAAGTTCAACGACGGCAATCCCTATGGGGTGGGACTGGTCGCCAACCGCGAGAACATCTCCGCGTTCGACGACACCACCAACAACGCCCTCGACCACCTCGCGCGCCGGGTTGTCGCCATTGCGGACCGATTGGGGGGTTGAGCGACCCATCGGGTTTACGCGCTCATATCCACGCGCGTACCGATGCCGCGTTCGACGGCGGTGTCGACAAGGCTTCGGGCAGTGACGAGGTCCTGTAGGCCGATACCCACTGAGTTGAACAACGTGATGTCGTCCTCGCCCGCGCGCCCGAGCACAGGATCGACGATGACGTCGCCGAGTTCGGTTGCGACTTCCGCCGCGGTGAGGTGGCCTTCGCTGATCGCCAACAAGACGTCGCCGGACTTGGCCAGCGCAGTGGGCCTGCTGTCGACGATGAGCGTCGCGGCGGCCATACCGGCGCCGTCGATCTCGCGATGGTCGGCGCGCGGCGGTGCGCCGACGGCGTTGACGTGCAAACCGGGCCGGAACCAGCCACCTTCGACGATCGGATCGCGAGATGGCGTTAGCGTGCACACGATGTCGGCCGCCGAGACCACATGGCGTACTGTCTCGGCAGGTTCGACGACGAGATCGAGATCTGCGACGCGTTCGCAGAATTCGTCGACCGTCGCCCGACTGCGCGACCACACGAACACCTTCTCGATCGGCCGGATCCGGGCGATCGCGCGGACATGCTCGACCGCGAGGGTGCCTGCGCCGATCAGTCCGAGCGACGTACTCGATGTCCGCGCGAGGTGTGCGGTGGCGACCCCACTGGCGGCCGCGGTGCGGATCGCGGTGATGAGCCTGCCGTCGAGGACGGCTTCGCATTCCCCGGTCGACGCCGACATCAGCACAATCGTCGAACGCTGAGTGGGCAATCCGGCCGCCCGGTTGAACGGCATGTCCGACAACATCTTCACGGCGCTCGCGCGCTGACGGGTCGCGGCCGCGACCATCGGGAGCGCTGCTGCTCCATGGTCCATGGGCAGCACGGGGGGTGCGGGATTTGTCGCCGTGCCGGTCGACAGGTCGACGTGGGCGCGCTCGACCGCGTCGTAGACCACCGACCGGTCGATGAGCGCCGCGACGTCGGAGTGCGTGAGCACGAGGGTCATGAGTTGTTGCCTTTCAGATTCGGGTCAGACGCGACCGACGTAGGGAACGGTCAGGCAGGACGGCGCCTTGCGACCGCCGACAAAACCACTGATCGCGACGATCGCGATGAGGTAGGGCAGCATCACCAGCACGGCATACGGTATGTGCACGCCTACCGCGGGCAACGCGAACTGCATCGCCCTGGCGACCCCGAAGAACAGGGCCGCCCAGAGGATTCCCGTCACCCGCCAGCGTCCGGCGATCACCGCGACCACGGCGAGATAACCCATGCCTGCGGTCATGTTCTCGCTGAACGAGCGGACCTCGGACAATGCCAGCTGCGCGCCGGCCAGGCCTCCGGCGCCCGAGGCAACGAGTACGCCGATCACACGAATCCCGTTGACCGGCAGTCCTGTCCAGCCCGCCGACACCGCGCCCTCTCCCACCGCGTCGACACGCATGCCCACCATGGTGCGGTTGGAGAACAGCACGGTCAGCGCCACGATCGCGGCCACACAGATGTACCCGAGCAGGGTTTGACCGAAGAGCGCGGGCCCGATGATCGGCAGATCGCTCAACACGGGGATGGCTACGTCGCCAAAGGCGGGAACGTCATGCCCTTTTCCGTCGCCGAGCAGGATCCGGGCCCCGAACGTGGTCAGCCCCAGTGCAAGCGCGTTGGCCGCGACGCCGACGACGATCTGGTCGGCGCGCAACCGGACACTCCAGAACGCCTGCGCCAGTCCGAAGATCAGGCCTGCCACGATGCCTGCGACGGCACCGACCATTGCCGAGCCGGTGCTGACCGAGCCGAGCACGCTGGCGAATGCACCCGTCAGCATCATTCCCTCCATGCTCAGGTTGAGCACCCCGGCGCGTTCGCTGATCGACTCGCCGGCCGCGGCGAGCAACAGCGGTATCGCGAATGCCACTCCACTGGAAACGATTTCGGTGATCATCGACGTGTTCATGCGGGCACTTCCTCGGTACGGGGCGCTGCGGGTTCGACGCGGGTGTGCCGGCGGGCAGAGCGCGCCGTGGTCGTCCACCACGCCGCACCCGCGATGAGGATGATGAGAACGGCCTGCACCACGGTCATGGTCGAGGCGGGCACCCCGGCGGCCAGCTGGAGATTGATGCCGCCCGACACGAGGAACCCGAACAGGAGCGAGACCGCAGCAACGGCCGCCATGGAACCACGTGCCAGCAGGCCCACGACGAGGCCGCTGAAGCCGAACCCCGACGAGAACCCCTCGGCCAGGATGAACGGCGCCGTCGTCACCAACAGACCACCGGCTGAACCAGAAAAGGCACCTGCGGTGGTGAGTCCGAGAAACGCCGTGCGTTCGACGGGTACGCCGAGCCGCAGGGACGCGCCGCCGGACAGGCCAACGGCCCGAAGACGCAATCCGATAGCGCTGTGACGCAACATGACTCCCACTGCGGCCACCAGTATCAGGGCGAGCACGATTGCGATGGTCGCTGGATTCTTGTGCAGGCCGAGCAGCGGCAGATGCGTGGCCTGCGCCAGCGGCTCGGACTGCGGAAGGGTCTCGGATGAGGTCATCGGTTGGCGCAACAGCGCCGGCTCCTGAACCATCAGCACCACCAATGCCAGACCGACGAAGTTCAGCAGCAGCGTCGTGATGATCTCGCTCGTCCCCCGCCGGATCCGCAGCCAGGCGGCGATCGCGGCCCAGCCGGCACCCGCGAGTGCGGCAGCCGCCAGGGTGAGCGCCAATCCGACGGGCAGCGGCATGTCGTCGGACAACGTCACACCGACCGCGGTTGCCGCGATTCCGCCGAGGCAGAGTTGCCCTTCGCCACCCACGTTGACCAGCCCGGCGCGGTAGGCGATGGTGAAACCCGCCGCGACCAGCATCAGGACAGCGGCGTTGTTCAGCGACGTCCCGATCGCGAAAGGCGATCCGAGCGTGCCTTCGACCAGTGCGTCGATCACGTCGAAGGGGTTGGCCCCCGCGGCTGCCGACAGGGCGAGGCCGACGAGTGCGGAGACGACGAGGGCAGCAACCGCTACCACCACCGGGTGACGGGGGTTGAGAGACATCGCGGTCATGCCGGCACTCCCATCATGAGAACGCCGATTTCTCTTGCAGCGGTGGGTGAATCGGTTCTCACCGATCCGTGTAGGGCCCCGCGATAGGCCACGACGATCCGGTCGCACACCGCGAGGAGTTCGTCGACCTCGGTTGAGGTGATCAGTACCGCGGCGCCGTCGTCGGCGGCGGTGCGCAGGCGGTCCAGGACGAACGCGACGGCGCCTGCGTCGAGTCCGCGGGTCGGTTGTGCCGCGACGACGACGCGAAGCCCGTCCGTCGACAGTTCGCGAGCGAGTACTACCTTCTGTTGGTTCCCGCCAGACAGCGAGCGCAGTTGTGCGTCCGGGCCCGAGGTCTTTATCGAGTAGTCCGTGATGGCAGCCGAGGCGTCTGCACGCATCCGGGCCCGGTCGAGCAGACCCCATCTCCGGTACTTCGAGAGCCGGGGCATGGCCATGTTCTCGGCGATGGACAGTTCGCCGATGATGCCCTCGGCGTGCCGGTCTTCCGGTATCACCGCCATCCCGGTGCGGGTGCGGCGAGCCGGCGAGGCGTCGGCGAGGTCGACGCCGTCGACGAGCACATTCCCGCTGTCGGGCTTGAGCGAACCCGACAGCACGGCAGTCAATTCGGACTGTCCGTTGCCCTCGACCCCGGCGATTCCGACGATCTCACCGCGCTCGACCGTGAGGTTGACATTCGCCAGTGCGGCACTGCCGTCGGAGCGGGTGAGGTTCAGTGCGCGCACCGAAAGGCCGCCGCCGGGACCGGTGCTGGTTCTGCGCCGCGGGATGGGCTGCAGCGGTGTCGAATCGCCGAGCATGAGCTGCGTCAGAGCAGACAGCGAGACCTGCGAGAGCACTCCGCCACCGACCACGGACCCGGCCCGCAAGACCGTCGCTTCGTCAGCGGCGCGTGCCACTTCACCGAGCTTGTGGGTGATCAGCACAACCGACTTGCCGTCGGCGGTCAGGGCCGCGCACGTGTCGATGAGTGCGTCGATCTCGGCGGGATCCAGTACCGCGGTGGGTTCGTCGAGCAGTATCAACCGAGGGTCGCGCAACAGGGCCTTGACGATCTCGACCCGTTGCCGTGCACCGACGGTCAACTCACCGACAACGGCCTTGGGGTCGACACTCAGTCCGTACTTGTCGGAGATGCGGTCGAGATCAGTCGACAGTTGATTTCGCGGCGGACGGAATCCATCACGGCCGAGCAGCAGATTGTCGGCCACGGTCATCGTGGGTATCAGTGAGAAGTGCTGGTGCACCATCGCGACGCCGGCCGAAAGCGCCTCTGCCGGGTTGTTCGGACGGTAGTCGGCACCGGCGAGCGTCATGCTGCCCGTGTCGGGGGACACCGTGCCGTAGATGCTGTTGCACAGTGTCGATTTGCCTGCGCCGTTCTCGCCGAGGATGCAGTGCACGGAGCGCGGTTTGACGGTAAGAGTGACGCCGTCGAGAGCTCGTACCGGGCCGAATGATTTCCCGACTCCGGTCATGGTGAGCATCGCGGTGGCATCTGGAGCCGTTGTCTCTGCGGCGATGGTCATGGAGTGCGCCTGCCGTCAGTAGGGTTTGGCCGAGCCGGAGACGAGAGCCGACTTCGCGTTGGAAACCGCGGCGGCTACGGCGGGTTCGTCCGCGCAGACGATGTAGTCGGTGCCACCCTTGTCGGAGGTGAGCCCGAACGGAACCTGTTCGGCCTTCCAGGTACCGTCGAGCACCGAGGACACCGCGTATTCGATCTCGGTTCCGATGTCGGTACGGACAAAGCCGGTGTAGGTGGGGTTGGCACAATCGCCGGGTATCGGGCCGCCACTCATCCGGTTACCCGACTCCTTGGCCGCCTGTTCCATGCCCTGTTTGCCGAGATTGACGATCTGGCTGAGCACGTCGGCACCGGCGGCATACGCGGTCGCGGCGGCCTGCTTGGCTTTGGCGGGATCGTTGAAGTCGCCGACGTACTGCGGTGCGAGCACCTTGACATCCGGCCGGGCGAACCGGGCTCCGTTGCCGAATGCGTTGGCGGCGTTGACAATCGCGGGCAGTTCAACACCTCCGACGAACCCGACGGTTCCCTTCTTCGACGAGGCCGCTGCCGCCGCGCCGGACACGAACTCAGCCTCGGCCTGCTGGGGGTCGTAGTAGGCAAGGTTGGGCATCGGCTCGGCATCTGACGGACCGCCGATCTCGACGAACTTGACGTCGGGGAACTGCGGAGCGACCTTGCGGACGTCCGCGTCGGTCTGTCCGCCCACCGAGATCACCAGATCGTTCTGGGATGCGAAGCGCTGCAAGGCCTGCTGATAGTCAGCAGCCGCGACCTGCTCCACGTAGCTGGCCTCGACCTGATCGCCGTACTTCTCTTGCACACGCTGGAAGCCCAGGTAGCCCGACTGCATGAAACCCGTGTCGTTGATCGAGCCAGGCAGGAAGACGCCGACGGACAACGCGTCGTCATTGCTCGAGCCCGAATCCGATGCGCCGCAGGCAGTCGCACTCAGTGCGAGCAGACCCGCGGCCGCCATGGTGAGAACCTTCGGTGGATTGGTGACCTTCATGGACTTCTCCTGCGTTCAGGGGCTTACCGATTTAGCGGTATACCGTTAGGAGAAGTGTGCGGGCGAGCCATTTCCCCGGAATTGCGATCTCGTTAGCGTCGCGTTACTGGTATACCGCTAACGTGGCAGCGGCTATGCTGACAACAGCCGTAGAGAGAAAGGCCGATGGTTGACTGTCACAGTGACCGACGCGAGCCGGAAACCCTTGCGCGAGCGGGCCTATGACGAACTCCGTGCGCGCATCGTGGGATTGGAGTTGGCTCCGGGAACTCGGCTGATCGAACGTGACCTGGCCGAGGAGCTCGCGGTGTCCCGGATCCCGCTACGCGAGGCGCTGCAGCGTCTTCAGCAGGACGGGTTGGTGGTGACGGTGCCACACCAGGGCACGATCGTCTCACCGTTCACCGTCGATGACGTGCGCGACCTGTTCGACGTCCGGGAGAGCCTCGAAGTGCTGGCAGCCCGGCTGGCGGCCGAGCGCGCAGACCAGGACGGCCTGGATGCTCTCGCTCTCCAGCTGGACATCGCGCGCCAGGCCACAAAACGTAAGAACAAGCCGGCGATCGCAGCCGCCAACGCCCGATTCCACGGCGTCATCGTCGAACTCGCCGCCAATCCCCTACTCGAGACGATGTTGCGGCCGCTCGAGGCGCGCACGCAGTGGCTCTTTCATCTCACCAAAGACCGCGACCCGGGCGTGCAGTGCCGCGAACACGAAGAACTACTCGCTGCAATCGCCGATCACGACGCCGACCGCGCGGCGGAGTCGGCGTTCCATCACGTGCACTCGGGCCGTGCCGACAGCCTGGCCATGGCCGCAACGTGGTCGAGCCCCGATCTCGACCCCGTGCAGCTCACCAGAAGTCGGCGTCGAGAGAGCTCCTAGATTGGTGCACTGCTCCCCCGCCACGGCCGATTAGATTCGGTGTGTGGAGACCGGGGGAACCGCACGCTTCGTGGGATCAGTGCCGCATACGGATTGGGTCATGAAACTCATGGCCGTCGGCGATATGCAGCTGTATCACGTGAACCCGCCGCTGTGCGGCTACAACGTCGTGGCGGCTTCGCAGACGATGTGGGCGATGCGCGCGCAAGCCATCTACCCAGACGGTCGTATCGAGCCGGCAGAGCCCGACGATCCGGTGTCGACGGAGCTCTACGGCGTGACCGGCGAAGGCCTGCAGGTCGACACGAGCCACAAGCTGCCCGGCAGTGCAGAGGGCCGAAGCGTGACGCGCGCCATGGCCGGTATCGGTTACACCCTCATCTGAAACGCGAAAGGCCAGTTATCACACGCTCTTTCGAGTTGGGCGTGCAATAACTGGCCAGTCGGCGTCGGAAATCAGGCCGTTTCGGTGATCGGCCGGTCGACCCAGCTCATCAGGTCGCGCAGCTTCTTGCCGGTGACCTCGATCGGGTGCTCGGCGTTCTTCTTGCGCAGGTCCTCGAGTTCCTTGTTGCCGCCCTCGACGTTGGCGACCAGGCGCTTGACGAACGTGCCGTCCTGGATGTCCTTGAGGATGTCGCGCATGCGCTCCTTGGTACCTGCGTCGATGACGCGCGGACCCGACAGGTAGCCGCCGAACTCAGCGGTGTCGGACACCGAGTAATTCATCCGGGCGATGCCGCCCTCGTACATCAGATCGACGATGAGCTTGAGCTCGTGCAGCACCTCGAAGTAGGCCATCTCCGGGGCGTAGCCCGCCTCGACCATGACCTCGAAACCGGTCTTGACCAGTTCCTCGGTGCCACCGCACAACACGGCTTGCTCACCGAACAGGTCGGTCTCGGTCTCTTCCTTGAACGTCGTCTTGATGACGCCGGCGCGCGCACCGCCGATCGCGGCGGCATACGACAGCGCCAGAGCCTGACCCTCGCCCTTGGGATCCTGGTCGATGGCGATCAGGCACGGCACGCCCTTGCCGTCGACGAACTGACGGCGCACCAGGTGGCCGGGGCCCTTGGGGGCCACCATGCCGACGGTGACGTTCGCCGGGGCCTTGATCAGCCCGAAGTGGATGTTGAGGCCGTGGCCGAAGAACAGCGCGTTGCCGTCCTCGAGGTTGGGCTCGATGTCATTCTTGAAGATCTCGGCCTGCGCGGTGTCGGGCGCGAGCAGCATGATGACGTCAGCCCACTTGGCGACCTCAGCCGGAGTGTCGACCTCCAGACCCTGCTCGGCGACCTTCTCGCGGGACTTCGAACCCTCTTTGAGGCCGACCTTCACCTGCACGCCCGAGTCGCGCAGCGAAAGCGAATGCGCATGCCCCTGGCTGCCATAGCCGATCACGGCGACCTTGCGGCCCTGAATGATCGACAGGTCCGCGTCGTCGTCGTAGAACATCTCAACTGCCATTGCGTGAATTTCCTTCTTTCTAGCTATACAGCCATTTGACGCTACTTCACGGTGCCGATGCCGCGTGGACCGCGGGACACCGACACCACACCGGACTGCGCGAGCTCCCTGATGCCGTAAGGCTCCAGAACCCGCAGCAGGGCTTCCAGCTTTCCCGGCGTGCCCGTTGCCTCGACCGTCAGCGACTCGGTCGAGACATCAACGACTTTGGCGCGGAACAAGTTCACCGCTTCGATGACCTGGCCCCGGGTTCCCGCATCGGCGCGCACCTTGATCAGTGCGAGCTCGCGGGCAACCGAGTTGTCGTCCTCCTGCTCGACGATCTTGATCACGTTGATCAGCTTGTTCAGCTGCTTGGTGATCTGCTCCAACGGCGATTCTTCGACGTTGACCACGATCGTCATGCGCGACATGTCCTTCTGCTCGGTCGCGCCGACCGCCAGGGACTGGATGTTGTAACCACGCCGCGAGAACAGTGACGCCACGCGGGCCAGGACACCGGGCTTGTCCTCGACGAGCACCGACAACGTATGTGTGGGGGTTGCGTTGCTCATGTCAGGCGTGTCCCTCGGTGTCATCGTCGAACAGCGGCCGAATGTCGCGCGCCGCCATGATTTCGTCGTTGCTGGTGCCGGCGGCGACCATCGGCCACACCTGGGCGTCGGCGCCCACGATGAAGTCGATCACCACCGGACGGTCGTTGATGGCGCGAGCCTGGTTGATTACGTCTTCGACGTCTTCGGCTCGCTCGCAACGCAATCCGACGCAGCCCAAGGCCTCGGCGAGCTTGACGAAGTCCGGGATCCGCCGCGAGTGCGTGGCCAAGTCGGTCTGGCTGTAGCGCTCGTCGTAGAACAGCGTCTGCCACTGACGCACCATGCCCAGGTTGCCGTTGTTGATCAACGCGACCTTGATGGGCGCGCCCTCGACGGCGCAGGTGGCCAGTTCCTGATTGGTCATCTGGAAGCAGCCGTCACCGTCGATCGCCCACACCTCGGCCTCCGGACGGGCGAACTTCGCGCCCATCGCGGCGGGCACGGCGAAGCCCATGGTGCCAAGGCCTCCCGAGTTGAGCCACGTCTTCGGATTCTCGTAGGAGATGAACTGGGCGGCCCACATCTGGTGCTGACCCACACCCGCGACGTACACGGCCTCCGGACCGGCGATCTGGCCCAGCTTCTCGATCACGTACTCCGGCGACAGGCTTCCGTCGCTCTGCGGACCGTAACTGAGCGGGTAGGTCGCCTTGATGCTGGACAGGTACTCCCACCAGTTGTCGAGCTTCAGTGTGCCCGCGTTGATCCCGGTCTTGCGCAGGGAATCGATCAGCTCGGCGATGACGGCTTTCACGTCGCCCACGATCGGCACATCGGCATGGCGGTTCTTGCCGATCTCGGCAGGGTCGATGTCGGCGTGGATCACCTTGGCACCGGGCGCGAACGAGTCGAGTTTGCCGGTGACGCGGTCGTCGAACCGCGTGCCCAATGCGATCAGGAGGTCACTGCGCTGCAGTGCCGCCACAGCAGCGACGGTGCCGTGCATACCGGGCATGCCGAGGTTCTGCGGGTGGCTGTCGGGGAAGGCGCCGCGTGCCATCAGCGTCGTCACCACCGGGATGCCGGTCAGTTCGGCGAGGTCGAGCAGCTCGGCGCTGGCCTCACCGCGGATCACGCCGCCACCGACGTAGAGCACCGGCTTGCGGGCCTGTTCGATCAGCTTGGCGGCCTCGCGGATCTGGCGATTGTGCGGCTTGGTGTTCGGCTTGTAACCGGGCAGATCGATGCGCGGCGGCCAGCTGAACGTGCACTGCCCCTGCAGGATGTCCTTCGGGATGTCGACGAGGACCGCGCCGGGCCTGCCACTGCGCGCGATGTGGAATGCCTCGGCGAGCACGCGTGGGATGTCGTCACCGTCGCGGACCAGGAAGTTGTGCTTGGTGATCGGCATGGTGATGCCGGAGATGTCGGCTTCCTGGAAGGCGTCGGTGCCGATCAGCCCACGCCCGACCTGCCCGGTGATCGCGACGACCGGGATCGAGTCCATCTGCGCGTCGGCCAGCGGGGTCACCAGATTGGTGGCACCGGGCCCCGAGGTCGCCATCATGACGCCGACTTTGCCGGTGGCGTGGGCGTATCCGCTGGCCGCATGGCCCGCGCCCTGCTCGTGGCGGACGAGCACGTGACGCAGCTTCTGCGAATCGAACAGCGGATCGTAGACCGGCAGTACAGCACCGCCGGGGATCCCGAAGATGACGTCGACGCCGAGTTCCTCCAACGACCGGATGACGGCTTGCGCCCCGGTGAGCTGCTGCGGTGCGATCCGCTTGGGCTCGGCTTGGTCGGAACCGGCTGGGGACTTGGCTGCGGCGGCGCCGTTCGCCGGCGCAGTGGCCGGCCGTTGCGGCGGTCGCGTTGTCGGTGCGCTCACGATGTCCTCTTATGTCTGTTCGGTGGTTGTAATGATGGCTGGCGCGCCTGAAGGCAACAAAAAACCCCCGTCAGCAGGCTGCTGTACGAGGGTGGCGCGTCGATGCTGTTGGCTATGCCCGGCAAAGGGCCAGCGCGGCATCAACGCGCCAACCAATTACTACGAGCAACTCCGGGGTCCGCATAACCGTTGACGGTAGCTGCCGCACTGGTCGAAGGTCAAATTCATAGGGGCCCACCTGGGCGGGCAGCAGGTGCGTCAGCCGACGGGTGCAAGGATGGAGGACGTGAGTGCACGATCCGCTACCGCCCCCGTCGTCCTCCGGATATCTCCCATGGCGCACTTTGCGGTCGGGTTTTTCGCACTCGGCCTGCTGGCACTGGTATTCACCGAACCCGAGTGGTTCGCCCCGCTTCTGGTCATTCCGATCGCGCTGTCCGTGGCGATCATCCGCTATCGCACCGTGGCCGATGAGGAAAAGGTGACCGCGCGAACGCTGCTCGGCAGTGAGACGGTGCCATGGGGTGACATCGAAGGGCTGCGGTTCGACCGCTCGTCGTGGGCGATCGCCCATCGCACAGACGGCTCTGACCTGCGCCTGCCCGGCGTCACCTTCGCAACGTTGCCGCTGCTGGCCGAGGTCAGCGGCGGGCGCGTGCCCAACCCGTACGCGTGAGCGACGGACGCTGTTCAGCCCAAGGGGTTGCCGCCGTTGAGCAGCACCCAGATGCCGATGCCTGCCCCGATTCCGAGCAGCAGCGCCACGAACGAACCGACGAAGGGACGCCGGGCCCAACCGCGTCCGGCGTCGAATCCGTAGCGTCCCGGACCGGTCAGGATGATCGCGGCGGTCGCGACGACCACGATGAGCCGGTATTCGTGTCCGTCGGTGAGGAACTCCGAGAGTCTGGCTTGCTCATGGGCGGCCATCGCCTCGGCCAGCACTCCGTTGATCAGGTACGCCAGCGCCCCGGCCGCGGCGATCGGCGTGAACAGGCCCAGAATCAGCAGCACGCCTGCCGCGATCTGCCCGACGGTGGCCACGTAGGTCACGATGTCGGCGTACTTGAAGCCCATCTCACCCAGTGAGGTGTTGAAACCGTCGAGACCGGGACCGCCCCACCACCCGAACGCCTTCTGCAGGCCGTGCAGGAGCAGTAGCCCGCCGACCGCCAGCCGCAGAATGAGCAGCCCGAGGTCCTGGGTGCCGCGCCGTCCGGCGGCGCGCACCCGATCGTCGATGACCTCGTCACGTTCGATCTCGGTCGGTTCGGCCGCGAAGGGCCCGAGGGGAGCGCGCGCGCCGGGCTGTATGTACGGCAGCGGCTCTGGATCGCCGACCATGCTGAATGCCGGTTGGTCGGGAGTTTTGGCCGAGTCGTACCGCGGTATGGCGGTGGTCTCGAAGTCGCCGCCGTACGTCGACGACGGTAGATCGTCTTCGGGGTCGACCAGGCTCGCCGCAGCGGGCCTGGCGGAATCGTTTGGCCCTGAATGATCAGGTCTCTGCCAAGCTAGCGGGTCCTGTGAGTGACTGGTCACGCTGCCAGGGTAAGTGCAAGTTCGTCGGTATCCGGGTATTTACCGCGGCGCTTCCGCCTGGTATTAGACCGCCTTCGCGACGGCACCGAGTCCCAGCGTGGCGCGCACCGCTGGGCAATCCGTAATCTGGCGAACATGAAATCGCGCGGGCGGATGACGAGGGTGGCCGCCATTCTGTGCGCCGCGATGCTGGTCGGGGTGGGATGTGCCCGGTTCGACGCCGCGCAATCCGAGCCGTTCACCACCGAACCCGAGATGCAGCCGGGGCCGACGTCGACACCGCCGCCCCCACCGCCGCTGCCCGCCAAGCCGTTCCCCAAGGAGTGCCCGGCACCCGGGGTCATGCAGGGCTGCCTGGATAGCACCAGCGGTTTGATCATGGGTCCCGACAGTCAGTCCGCACTGGTCGCCGAGCGGCTGACGGGTGCCGTGAAAGAGGTTTCGGTCCGGGCCGAACCGAAGGTCAAGACCGTGATCCCGGTCGATCCCTCGGGTGACGGCGGGTTGATGGACATCGTGCTGTCACCGACCTACTCGCAGGACCGGCTGATGTACGCCTACGTCAGCACCCCCACCGACAACCGCGTGGTCCGTATCGCCGACGGTGACGTGCCCAAGCCGATCCTGACCGGGATCCCGAAAGGCGCGACCGGAAACATGGGGTCGCTGATCTTCACGAGCCCCACCACCCTGCTGGTGCAGACCGGCGATGCGGGAAACCCGGCTCAGGCCGGCGATCCCGCGTCGATGGCGGGCAAAGTACTGCGCATCGAACAACCCACGACGGTCAACCAGGCGCCGATCACCACCGCGCTGAGCGGTATGGGAGCAGGCGGCGGCATGTGCATCGATCCCTCCGACGGCTCGCTCTACATCACCGACCGCACACCGACCGCGGACCGTCTGCAGCGCATGACCAAGGATTCGAAGGTCACGACGGTGTGGACATGGCCGGACCGTCCCGGCGTGGCCGGCTGCGCGGCGCTCGACGGCACCGTGCTCGTCAACCTCGTCAACACCAAGAAAACGGTCGCCGTGCGACTGGCGCCCGACACCGGTGCCGTCACGGGTGACCCTGAAGTGCTGCGGGAGAACGTCCGCGGGCACGCCTGGGCGTTGCAGCTCTCCCCCGACGGAAACGTCTGGGGCGCGACGGTGAACCGCACGGCAGGAGATGCCGAGAAACTCGACGACGTGGTGTTCCCACTCTTCCCACAGGGCGGCGGTTTCCCGCGGACCAACGCCGATAAGACCTGATACACAAGGCTTTTCAGATGATCGGGGCCGCCCGCCGCCGAGCGGCCGCAGCGAAGGCATCGTGACAGGATGGATGCAAATTGTCACGATCGTCGCACGCACCGAAATTGACATGACGTACTATTACCCGGGTGCCTGACCGCCAACGCCGCAGATATGCGCCGCGGCTACCGCGTGAGCAACGGCGCCAGCAACTGCTCGATGCGGCGTTGACCGTCCTTGATGATTGCCCTTTGCACGAGCTGAGCATGGAAGCCGTGGCCGAGGCGGCCGGCGTCGGCAAACCAGTCCTCTACACCGCTTTTCGGACGAGAGCCGAACTCGTCACCGCACTGCTCACCCGCGAGCACCGATACGGGATCGAGCAGGTACGCGCCGCGATGCCGGCGGATCTGTCGATAGCCGGACCCACGGGCGCCTACACCGCGACGGTCTCGGCCTTCCTCCGGTCGGTGCTGGAGAACCCGACCCGATGGCGGCTGATCCTGACGGTTCCCGACAACGCGCCGCGCGACTATCGCGCCGCGGTCCGCAATGCTCGCTCCCGGATCATCGCCCAGGCCGAGGAATTCGCGAAAGCCGGTACGGCCCTTGATCCGCGGCTGGCCGACCTCGACCCGGTGCTGCTCGGCCACACCATGCTGTCGTTCGCCGAGATGCTCGGCCGGCTCGCCGTCAACGACCCGGAGCGCTATCCGCGCGAGCGGCTCGAGCAGTACGCCGCCGTCGCGATGACCATGTTCGCCGGCCAGCCCCGCTGACCCGGCGCTCTATCCGGACTGGCCGCAGGCCGCGAGCACCAACTCACGAACCCGGGCCGCGTCGGCCGAACCCTTGGTGGCCTTCATGACCGCACCGACGATCGCGCCGGCCGCCTGCACCTTGCCGCCCCGGATCTTCTCGGCCACATCGGGATTGGCCGCGAGCGCATCGTCGACGGCGGCCTGGATCACCGAATCGTCGCGCACCAGTGCCAATCCGCGATCGGTCATCACCTGCTCGGGTTCCCCCTCACCGGCGAGTACACCTTCGACGACCTGGCGGGCCAACTTGTTCGACAGCTTGCCCTCGTCGACCAGCTTGACGACCGCTGCCACCTGAGCCGGCGTGATCGCGAGCGCCTCGAGTTCGACTCCCGCCTCGTTGGCCTTCTGCACGAGGAAGTTGCCCCACCAAGCGCGGGCCTGCTCGCTGGAGGCGCCGTGGGCGACGGTCGCTGCGACCAGGTCGATGGCACCGTTGTTGACCAGGTCGCGCATCACCTCGTCGGAGATCCCCCACTCCTCCTGAATCCGCTTGCGCGACAACCAGGGAAGCTCGGGGATCGTCTCGCGCAGCTGCTCGACCAGCTCGGCGCTCGGCGCGACGGGCTCCAGATCGGGCTCGGGGAAATACCGATAGTCCTGGGCCGTCTCTTTGCTGCGGCCCGGCGACGTGTAGCCGTCCTCGTGGAAGTGCCGCGTCTCCTGCGTGACCTTGCCGCCGGAATCGAGAACCGCTGCCTGACGGCGCATCTCGTATCGAACAGCGACCTCGACGCTACGCAGCGAGTTGACGTTCTTGGTCTCGGTGCGCGTGCCGAACTCGGCCGCGCCGACCGGCTTCAGTGAAAGGTTGGAGTCGCAGCGCATCGAGCCCTGATCCATGCGGACGTCGGAAACCCCCAAGGCACGCAAGAGGTCCCGCAGCGCGGTCACATAGGCGCGGGCGATCTCGGGCGCCCGGGCACCCGTCCCCTCGATCGGCTTGGTGACGATCTCGATCAACGGCACACCGGCACGGTTGTAGTCCGCGAGCGATGTCGTCGCGCCTGCGATCCGGCCGGTGTCGCTGCCGAGGTGGGTCAGCTTGCCGGTGTCCTCCTCCATGTGGGCACGCTCGATCTCGACCCGCCAGGTGGTGCCGTCGTCGAGCGGCACATCGAGGTAGCCGTTGATCGCGATGGGCTCGTCGTACTGCGATATCTGATAGTTCTTCGGCTGGTCCGGATAGAAGTAGTTCTTGCGGGCGAACCGGCCCCACGGCGCAATCTGGCAATTCAACGCCAGGCCGATCCGGATCGCCGATTCCACCGCCGCCTGGTTGAGTACCGGCAACGATCCGGGCAGCCCGAGGCACACGGGACAGACGAGTGTGTTGGGCTCGGCGCCGAACCGGTTGGCACAACCGCAGAACATCTTGGTGGCCGTCGACAGCTCGACATGCACCTCCATGCCCATCACGGGTTCGTAGCGCGCGATCACATCGTCGTAGTCAACGAGTTCAGCGGTGGAGGCAACGGTCATGCCGCAATTTTAGGATCAGCCCTCGGCCAGCTTGGGATGCACACCCGGGCTCAGCCCCAAGCCCGTCGACACCTGCTGCAACAGCGCCAGGAATGACGCCCGCTCATCCGCCGTCAGCACCGCGGTGACCTCGGCTTCCTGAGCCCGGCCGTGGGCGTCCAGATCAGGCAGAATTCGGCGGGCTTTGTCGGTCAGAGTGACGGCGAACGCCCGCCGATCTCCGGGGTGCGGCCTGCGGACCACCAAATCCTGCTCCTCGAGCTTGTCCACCACGTTGACCATCGCGTTGCGATGTATGCCCAGCCGGTCGGAGAGTTGCCGCTGCGACTGGCCATCCTCGGCACTCAAGGCCATCAGCACCGCATAAGTCCGCGGGCCCACACCATGCGGACGCAATCGCTGCACGAAGTCCTCGGCCAGGTAAACACCCAGCTGAGAGAGCAGGAACGGGATGCGCTGATGCAATTCGGCAATGCCGGTCGCCTCGTCGGCCATGGCTAGGACACTAGCCCGCTCCATAATTGTCACGTAGCGTGATTATCATAATTAGTGACTATCTAGGAGCGTCCATGAGAATCGTCATCTTCGGCGCCAACGGGCAGACCGGGCGCGTGCTGAGCCACCAAGCCATCGATGCCGGCCACACCGCGGTGGCAGTGACGCGCAACCCACGCGACTTCCCACTGTCCGACCGACATCTGTCGGTTGCGGGAGCCGACGTCCGAAACAGAGCGACGCTCAACGGCGTCTTGGACGGGGCCGATGCCGTGCTGTCGGCGTTGGGAGTGCCGTTCAGCAGACAGCCGATCGACACGTACTCGACGGGCGTGGCGAACATCGTGGCGTCGATGAAGCAGGCCGGCGTACGGCGTATCGCCGTGGTGAGCTCCACCGCCGTAGCGCACTACCCCGGCCGCACCGGCGCGCCATTCGCGCTACGGTTCTTCGAGCCCGTCATCAAGAACACGATCGGCAAGACGACCTACGACGATCAGCGGCGAATGGAGGAGATCGTGAGGGCGAGCGGGCTCGACTGGACCATCGTGCGGCCATCCGGGCTCTTCGATCTGCCCCATGTCACCGATTACATTGCCGGACAGGTCGATCCGGTCGGAATGTTCACGTCCCGCACCGACCTCGCACACTACCTGCTGACGCTGGCCGATCGGCCCGGCAAGTCCGACACCGTGACCGTCTCGACCGTCAACGACACGCCGACGCTGTGGCAGACGATCCGCCGAGAAGCGTTCAAGAGCGCGTGAGAGACGCCCGCGAGCAGACACAGAATCGCACTTTCGGACACCGATTCGCGCGAGTTCATGTCTGCTCGCGCAAGAGGATTCAGCCGAAGAACTCCACGGCATCGTCATAGCGGCTCTGCGGAACGAGCTTGAGCTGACGTGTCGCATCGGCGAGCGACACCCGCCCGATGTCCTGTCCACGCAGCGACACCATCATCCCGTACTCGCCTGCGTGCGCAGCGTCGGCGGCGTTCACGCCGAACCGGGTGGCCAGCACGCGGTCATAGGCCGTCGGCGTGCCACCGCGCTGGACATGCCCGAGCACGGTGACCCGCACGTCCTTCTTGATCCGCTTCTCGACTTCGAGCGCCAACTGCTGTGCGACACCGGTGAATTTCTCGTGCCCGAACTCGTCCATGCCACCCTGCCGCAGCTGCATGGTGCCCTCGGCAGGCTTGGCGCCCTCGGCAACCACGCAGATGAAATGTGACGAACCGTGCTGGAACCGCTTCTTGACCAGCCGGCACACCTCTTCGACGTCGAAAGGCTGCTCAGGGATCAGCGTCATATGCGCACCCGAGGCCAAACCGGCGTTCAGCGCGATCCAGCCGGCATGCCGGCCCATCACCTCGACGAGCATCACGCGCTGGTGCGACTCCGCGGTGCTGTGCAGCCGGTCAATGGCCTCGGTGGCGATCTGCAACGCTGTGTCGTGGCCGAATGTCACGTCCGTGCAATCGATGTCGTTGTCGATGGTCTTCGGAACCCCGACCACCGGGACGTTCTCCTCGGACAGCCAGTGGGCAGCCGTGAGCGTGCCCTCACCCCCGATCGGGATGAGCACGTCGATGCCGTTGTCCTCCAACGTCTGCTTGATCTGGTCCAGCCCGGCGCGCAGCTTGTCCGGGTTGACCCGCGCAGTGCCGAGGACCGTGCCGCCCTTGGCGAGCAGCCGGTCGTTGCGGTCGTCATTGGCCAGCTGGATTCGGCGGTCCTCCAGGAGACCGCGCCAACCGTCGAGGAACCCGACGACGGACGATCCGTACCGCTGGTCGCATGTGCGCACCACCGCCCGGATCACCGCGTTCAGGCCAGGACAGTCACCACCGCCGGTGAGAACTCCTATCCGCATGACCTCTATCTTGCCCGCCCTCGAACCCCCGCGCCGTACGTAGGGGCGTTCGAGACGCTATCGATTCCGACTTACAGCGCGCTCGGCAGCGGGCCGCGCGCCGCTTCGTATGCGGCACCGACGCGGTACAGGCGGTCGTCGGCCAGTGCCGGTGCCATGATCTGCAAGCCAACGGGAAGGCCATCGTCGGGCGAGAGCCCCGACGGAACCGACATGCCGCAGTGCCCGGCCAGGTTCAGCGGCAGCGTGCACAGGTCGAACAGATACATGGCCAACGGATCGTCGACCTTCTCCCCCAGCGCGAACGCCGTGGTCGGGGTCGCGGGCGACACCAGCACGTCAACGCTTTCGTAGGCCCGGTCCAGATCGCGCGCGATGAGCGTGCGTACCTTCTGCGCCTGGTTGTAGTAGGCGTCGTAATAGCCGGCCGACAACGCGTATGTGCCAATCATGATGCGGCGCTTGACTTCCGGTCCGAACCCTGCCGCCCGCGTCAATGCCATGACCTCTTCGGCGCTGTGGGTACCGTCGTCACCGACGCGCAGGCCGAAGCGCATCGCGTCGAAGCGGGCGAGGTTGCTCGACACCTCCGAGGGCAGGATGAGGTAATAGGCCGCCATCGCGTGGTCGAAGTGCGGGCAGTCCACCTCGGTGACTTCGGCGCCCAGCGCGGTGAGCTGCTCGACCGCGCCGTTGAACGACTCGAGTACGCCCGGTTGGTAACCCTCACCGCGCAACTGCTTGACGACGCCGACCCGGACGCCCTTGAGGTCGCCCGACGCGCCCGCCTTGGCTGCCGCGACCACATCGGGCACGGCGGCCTCGACCGACGTGGAATCTCGCGGGTCGTGACCGGCGATCACGGCGTGCAGCAGCGCGGTGTCGAGCACCGTACGCGCGCACGGTCCGCCCTGATCCAGCGACGACGCGCACGCGATCAACCCATAGCGCGACACCGTGCCGTAGGTCGGTTTGACGCCGACGGTCGCGGTGAGTGCGGCGGGTTGGCGGATGGACCCGCCGGTGTCGGAACCGATCGCCAGCGGCGCCTGGTAGGCCGCCAGCGCGGCGGCACTGCCACCGCCCGACCCACCGGGCACCCGCTCGGTGTTCCACGGGTTGCGCGTCGGGCCGTACGCCGAGTTCTCCGTCGACGAGCCCATCGCGAACTCGTCCATGTTGGTCTTGCCGAGGATCGGGATCCCGGCTGCCCGCAACTTTGCGGTGACAGTGGCGTCGTAGGGCGAGCGCCAGCCTTCGAGGATCTTCGACCCACAGGTGGTCGGCATGTCCGTGGTGGTGAAGACGTCCTTGAGCGCCAACGGCACGCCGGCCAGCGGCGACGGCAGCTGTTCACCGGCCGCGACCGCGGCGTCGATGCGGCCCGCCTCGGCGAGCGCCGCATCGGCGGCCACGTGCAAGAAAGCGTTGAACCGGTCGTCGGTGGACGAGATCTGGTCCAGATGAGCCTGAGTGACCTCCGTGGAAGACACTTCCTTGGCCGCGATCTGTGCGGCCAATGTGGCTGCGTCCTGACGAATCAGCTCGGTCATTCTGCCTCTCCCAGAATCCGCGGCACCGCGAAACGCCCGTCAACCGCATTCGGTGCTGCTGCCAGGGCTTCGTCCTGGGACAGACACGGCTCGACGGTGTCCGGCCGGCTCACGTTGACGTCCTTCAGCGGGTTGTCCGTGGGTTCGACGCCGGTGACGTCCACGGACTGAATCTGGCTGACGTGGCCCAGGATGGCGTCCAACTGGCCGGCGAAACTGTCCAGCTCGTTATCGGTCAACGCCAGCCGCGCCAGGCGCGCGAGGTGGGCAACCTCGTCTCGGGAGATCTGCGACACGACAAAGCAGCCTAGTCAAGCCGTGTAGACCGGGATCGGGCGGCAGGTGCCCGTCATGCCAGGGCGCCTGCCCTGTGC
Organism: Mycobacterium venezuelense; assembly: GCF_054919535.1. Classification (NCBI taxonomy): domain Bacteria; kingdom Bacillati; phylum Actinomycetota; class Actinomycetes; order Mycobacteriales; family Mycobacteriaceae; genus Mycobacterium; species Mycobacterium venezuelense. Next base: position 73,222 of record NZ_JBONDW010000022.1, on the reverse strand, counting down.
GACAGTGTTGCGCGTGCCTTCGTATCTGCTGCGCGTTCAACTGGAGGATCGGCCGGGCAGCCTCGGCTCCCTCGCGGTCGCGCTCGGCTCGGTAGGCGCCGACATCCTTTCGCTCGACGTCGTCGAACGCGGTGCGGGTTACGCCATCGACGATCTGGTGGTCGAGCTTCCGGCCGGTTCGATGCCCGACACCTTGATCACGGCGGCTGAGAATCTGTCCGGCGTCTACGTCGACAGCATTCGCCCGCATACGGGACTGCTGGAGGCGCACCGCGAACTCGAGCTGATCGACCACATCGCCGCCGCGCACACCAAGCCCGCCCGGCTTCAGGTTCTCGCCGAGGAAGCGCCACGGGTACTGCGCGTCGGCTGGTGCACGGTCGTCCACTCTTCCGGCAACGGCGTGGCGCGGGTCGCCGCCAGTCACAGCGCACCCGAAACGCAGGCAGAATTCGCACCGTGGCTGCCGTTGCGGACAGCGGCCGCACTCGACGCCACTGCGGACTGGGTGCCGCAGGTGTGGCGCGACATGGACACCACGCTGGCGGCCGCGCCGCTGGGCGATCACGACACCGCGGTGATGCTGGGCCGGCCAGGCGGTCCGGGTTTCCGGCCTTCGGAGGTCGCGCGGTTGGGCTACCTCGCCGGGATCGTGGCGACCATCCTCCGCTGACGGCGGATCACTCCCGGTTCTCGCCGTGCGCGTTGGCGTTGTCGAGCAGGTCCTTCAGCTGATCGAGCGGCTCGCCCCTACCGACGCCCAGCTTCTGGCCAGGTGCGCTGCCGCCTCCGACGCTCGGCAACCGGTCCGGGCTGACCGGGTTGAGCACATCCGGTCCGCCGCCCTCGGGACCGACGACCGGGGCATCTCCCCCGGCCGCCGTCGGCGGTGTCGGCATGTTCGGTCCGGGACCGGGCGTCATCGTGGGCTCGGGCGCCTGCGGCGACGGCATGTTCGGCCCAGGCCCAGGGGGTGGCGCCGCGCCGGGAGCCTGACCGGAGCCGTCGGGCGCTTGTCCCGGCGATGGCGCGCCGTCCGGCGCCTGACCGGCCGACGGCGGGCCACCGGGCGCCTGCCCTTGTGACGGTTGCCCACCCGGGGTTTCACCTTGCGACGGTGAAGCACCCGGCGATTGGCCGTCCGAGGGTGATGCGCCCGGCGACGGCGAAGGAGACCCACCGCCACCCAGACCCGGCAACGGCGGCGCCGAGGTCGGGGTCAGTGACGTCGGAGGAGGCGGCGGCGTGATGGTCTGCGGTGGAGACGGCGGTGGCGGAGTTGGCCGGTCCAGGTTCCGCAGCTTCTGCTCCAGGCGGGGCAACGCTTCGGCCCGGATGGCGCGGCGGTCTTCATTGGCGTCGTCATTGCCTTCGAAACACTGTGCCGGGGCATCGTTGACCACCCCGATCGCGCTCCGGTACCACTTCTCGGCCGCCGGCTTGTCATTGCTGCGAGTGGCTATGTCGCCCAACGTTTCTTGCACCAACTCCAGATTCACCCGCACCGGGCAGGACGCCTCGGCGTCAGTCCGCGACAAGGATTCCTGGAACCGCGCCTCGGCATCGGCGAGCCGGCCCTCCAGGACCATGAGGTCGCCGGTGGCGAACGACGTCTTGGCCGGATCGATCACGTCGACGAACTCCAGGACCGAGATGTCGCCACGCAATGCGTCGATGTCGTGGCGGTCGAAATCCGATATCGCCGAATTGCCCGCGATCACGACGCTGATCATCTTCGCGGCGACCGCCAACAGCACGATGAGCACCGGAGTCGAATAGAGGTAGAGCCGCCGCCGTAGTCGCAGCCGCGACGGCCCGGACCGGAACGCGGTGCGGATCCGCCGGAACGCCTCGTTCACCGCTGCCGCGGGGGCCTGCTTCAGCATCATGCGGTTACGTCCTTGCGCGACATCCGGTTCCGCCTGAACTCGCGGATGGTCAAGGCGATCTCGACGAGCACCAAGATGGCCGCCAGCATCGTGAACACCCAGAACAGTTCGCGCCGCTCGACGAACTTGGATGCCTTGACCGCGTTTTCGTCGTCAGCGGAGCTCGTGGACAGATCCACCGCAGGGAGCACCGCGGTGATCGGCTGTCCGGCTTCGCGATGGAAGTACGGAACCCCCAGTTCCTCGGCGATCTCCTTGAGCTTCGACTCGTCGAGAACTGAGTTGAGCGCTGCGCCGGTGCCCGGATCACTCTGGTACACCTTGGTGCCGTCCACCCAGCCCTGCGGTATCGGGCCGCCGGCCGTGGTGCCGTAGCCCAGCACCGCCCCACCGGTGACGGCACCGTCGGGCAGGTCGAACGGTGCGTCGTCCACCCGGCTTCCGCCACCCCCCTCCCCGAGATAGAACACCAGGCTCTTGGAATCCGGGAAGCGGGTGGCGGCCGCCTCAAGTTGCTTTTTCAGGATGTCTCTGGCGGCGGTCGGGTCGGTTTGGTACATCGCGTCCGGTGCGACCAACGTGTACGGCGACAAGCCGTGCACCATTGAGTTAAGGCTCCACGAATCATCGGACAGCGGCCAGTCGAGCGCGGCCTTGGAGGCGAAGGAGATCACGCCGAATCGCGCCCGGGGATACTCGTTGATCAGCGACTCGATGTCGGCTCGGATGCCGGTCATGCGAGTTTCGCGGTCACCGAAGTCCTCCACCCGCGAGTTCACCGAACGGTCCACGAGAAAGAAGACGTTGAGATTCGGGTCTACCGCCAACGTGCCCTGAGGCTGCTCCGGCTGTTCCCCGTCGTCCAGGTCGAATCCGGGCCGCGCGGCGGCGAACACGAGCATCAGCACCGCAAGGGTGAGGCCGCACCAACGCAGCACGACACGGCGATACTGGCCGGTTCCGGTACGCACGAGCACCCGGTACAACGCGAACATCCGGATGACGATCAGCACGATGCCGATCACGAACAGCAGCATCGGGGACAGGATCGGGTCGAAGGTCATCGACGCAGCACCGCCAACGACACGCACAGCAGAACCGCGGCCACCACCGCCGCGAGAAGCGCATCGCGCGGCGCGTCCCACGATTCGCTGGTCACCACACGCCCGCTCGACAACACGACTTGCGGTGGGTTGTCGCGAATCTCGTCGAGCAACCGCGTGAGCGTGGCGTCCGCGCCAGCGTCGGTCTGCGCGGTGCCAGCCGGGTTGTAGAGCGAGAATTTCCCACCCGTGGCTTCGGAAATGGACTGCAGGCGGTTATTGGCCTCGGGTGAGCTCTCGGCCACATCCGATCGCGAGATGGCGTTGATCTGGACACCGGCCTTCGTCGCCATGTCCTTGATCGCCTGTTCGGTGTAGAGCTGGGCCCGCTGCTCGTCGGGTGACCGGAATGCGCTGTACCCGATGTACACCAGCGATCTGCGGTGCTGGCTTTTGCCTTCGAAAGACGGGAAACCCGTCAGGCACAGGGCCAGGATGTCCTCCACGCTGCGGGCATAGTCGACGTAGGTGATCGACTGGGCGAACTTTTCGATCCCGGTCTGAAGTTCGGCGCGATCGGCGTCAGAAACGTCGCGGTTCGTGTCCAGATCCTGTTGAATCCGAGCCATTTTCGCGAAGTACTCGAACCGCTCGGCAGCGTACTCGTGGTCGCGGGTCAGCGGCACCACCCGCAGGCTCGACGATGTCAGCCCGATCCGCTGGGTGTCGAATGATTTCGCCTGCTGCGCGTAGTAGTTGAGGAAGTTGGCGGTGGTCGGGTCGGTGACCGGCTCACCCACACACAGCATGATGTCTTCGGGGTGTTCGGTGTCGAATTCCTTCGTCGTGGTCGACGCGCCGATGGGGCGTGCGCTCGCGGTGAGAGCCGCGGCGAACGTGGCCAACAACAGAACCCCAGTGATGATCATCGACAGGAAATAGATCCGGTAGACCCGTGCGTACTCGGGCAACCGCGTGAGCCGGTCGACGTGCGCCAACGGCCGCAGCACCCGCTCGACCTTCGCCATCGGCAGCAGCGCGGCGGCGGCGACGGCCGCCAGCAGGCACACCACGCCGGCGATGATCACCGGCCACCATTTCAGGTCCATGACCGGATCAACTCCTCGGCGGACCGGCCCAGCGCCACCATGTCGGCCCGCGCACCGCGGTTGAACTGAACATCGTTGAGCGCGTGCAACAGTGGTCCTGCGGCACCGAGTTCGCCCGCTGCGATGTCGCCGGCGTGGAGATACTGGGCGCGCACTCCGGTGGCGACGAAGAGAAAGCTGCGCAGTGTGCGGCTGACGTTGGCACCGGCCTGTTGCGGCGAAAGGCCGCCGGCCAAGAACTGCTCGTTCGTGCGTCGAACGGTACGAGCGAACCGTTGCCGGACCAGCTTGCCGTGCAGAATGCCGATCACCGGGATGGTGCGCAGCCGCGCCGGAGACAGGGTCCACACGTAGACGCCGACACACCAGGCGATGACGAGACCGATCAGCAACAGCCCGAACCACAACCACCACATCGAGAACGGCAACGGCCCGCCGACGAACCGCAGCAGGTCATCGGACGGCATTGCTGAACACCTCGTTCATTTCGACGATGCGGTCGCGGATCTCGACGCTGCTTCCGATCCGCGCGAAGGAGATCTCGTGCGAGGCGAGGAAGTCGTCGAGCTGAGCGACGCGAGCCTGTTCGGCGGCTCGGTAGGCGGCCACGACGCGCGGCCCCAAGGTGGCACCGTTGAGCACGAACCGCCCGGTGGCCACATCGAACCCGTCGTGTTCACCATCGTCGGCGCCAACGGCCGGCATGTCGGTGACCATCAACCAGATCATTTCGTGTTGCCCGACAAGCTGTTTGAGTACCTCGTCGAGCCGGGGACTGACATCGGGTTCGTCGGAGACGACGATGAGCAGCAACCGGCGCCGATGCGCGCGGGCCACGAACTCGAGCTGGCTGACGATATCTGTCGTACCGACCTCGCCGAAGCTGTGGCCGTAGTAATGCTCGAGCATGCTTTCGATATGGGTTTCGCCGCGCCGGTTGCGGATGTTGGCCGAACCCCTCGAATCGCCGTAGACCATGCCGACTTCGTCGCTGCGGCCCGTCGCGATCAGGCCGATGGCACCCATCACGTTGGTCGCGACTTCGCGTTTCACCTCGCCGGCCGGCGTCAGGGCCGACATGTTACGGCCGGCGTCGGCGACGAGCAGGATCTTGTGATGGCGCTCGGACACGAACCGCTTGATCAGCACCGAACCCGCGCGCGCGGATGCCTTCCAGTCGATGTCGCGGACATCGTCGCCGGCCACATACGGCCGAAGGTCGTCGAGTTCCAGTGTCCTGGTGTGAAGTAGCGCGTACCGACCGCCCTCCAGCAGGCCCCTGGCATCCGTACCGAAGTACTGCTTGGCGCGATTGAGGTACTTGCCCATGTCCGGTCAGGGCACTCGAACCGACTGCAACACCGCGTCGATGATCGTTTCGGACGTGACATTGAGCCGGGCCGCCTCGAAACCCAGGATCAGCCGGTGCCGCAGCACCCGGTGGGCCAGCTTCTGGATGTCGTCCGGCAAGACGTGATTGCGGCCCTGGAGAACGGCCAGCGCCCGCGCCGCGCGGCTGAAGGCGATGCTGGCCCGGGGGCTGGCGCCGTACTGCACGAGTTTCGCCATTTGGGGTGGCAGGAACTGCTGCGGGTTGCGGGTGACGTTGATGAGCTGAGTGATGTAGTGCACCAGCACCGGATCCAGATGGACGCTGCGCACCACATTCTGCAGTCGCCTCATATCGTCCAGGCCGACAACGGGTCTCGGCTTCTCACTGCGATCGTAGACACCGGCGTCGATCCGGAAGATGACCTCGGCTTCCTCCTGCGGCGTCGGGTACCGCAGCACCTCTTTCAGCATGAACCGGTCGGTCTGCGCCTCCGAGAGCGGATAGGTGCCCTCCTGGTCGACCGGGTTCTGGGTGGCGATGACCACGAACGGCTCGGGTATCGGGTACAGCTTGCCTGCGATGGTCGTCTGGCGCTCCTCCATCGCCTCGAGCATGGCGCTCTGCGTTTTCGCGCTGGAGCGGTTGATCTCGTCGAGCAGGACGATGTTGGTGTGCACCGGTCCCAATTGGGTGACGAACTGGCCCGACGACGAGTCATATATCTGGGTGCCGATGATGTCGCTGGGCAGCAAGTCGGGCGTGCACTGAATACGTTGGAACCCGCCGGATATCGAATCGGCCACCACCCGGGCGGCCGTCGTCTTGGCAAGCCCCGGAACGCTTTCCAGCAGAATGTGGCCGCCGGTGAGCACCCCGATCAGTAGCGACTCGCGCAGGTTTTCCTGCCCGACGACTTTGCTGGAGAACACCTGGCCGATCGCGTTGACGATGCGATGAGCGTTCGCCATTTCATGCTGGTTCGGTTGAACACGCGCAGCTGTCGTCATGTATTCACTTTCGGTGCATGGTCGGACCCGCCGAATGGCGCTGACTGACGCTCAGTTCAACTTGACTGTTGGTGGGGTTTGGTTGAGATCGGCGTCCCCGTAGAGGGAGAAGGGCTCCGTCCCGGTCAGCCGGGCGCCGTCGCGACCCTGCACCGAGTAGCCGAAACTGCCCGACATCGAGATGTTGGCCGACATCGAATAGTCCGAGAACGAAATCTGGGCGTCATCGGCACTCGGCGCCTGCCACTCGACCGTGCCGTCGACCGCTCCGTACTCGTACAGACTCTGCGGGCAGTTCGGGGGCGACAGTTCGCGTGACCGCGCGCATCCGTCCAGTAGGCCTTTGATACTCGCGACGATCTCCTGGTGGGCCGAATCGCTCAGCTTGAACGTGGGTCGCATCGTCGAGTAGCCGCGCAACGCATCCAGCAGCACTGGCTCGCCGTCAACGGCGAGATTCTTGTTGTTGGAACCCCATTCGATGAAGCCAGGAAACACATAGACCACCGATGCGCCGACCGGTTTACCGAAGGCCGTCAGGCTGCTAGTCGCTTTGCTCGCCGACTGGGTGGAGAAATCCAGCCGTACCGCGGCGGAATCGAGCTTCCACCTGTCGCCCGCCTTCTTCATCGAAAAAGTGGTGTCGGAGACCTGATCACCGAAATTCGCCGTCACGTGTACCTGGGCATAACCGATGTCGCTGCTCTTCGAATCATCACCCAGAATCCGGATGTTCGAAATCGGCATCTTCTCGATCTGCTGCTTGAGGATCTCATCGGTCAGCAGTTCCTTGGACGCGGGTTGGTCGCGCCCAAAACTCAATGCCGCTTCCGCGTCGCCCTTGGCCAGCGCCTCGAGGTAGCCCTGCACCGTCGCACCCGCGGAATCGCTGGACCCGCCACTGCCCCCGCCGCCGGTCAAGGCGATCACCCCGACCACCACGATCACCAGCAGCACCGCGACGCCCGCGCCGATGGTGACCAGGAGGGCCTTGCGGTTACGCCGCGGACCACCCGGCGCGGGCTCGAAGCCACCGAACTGAGACCCGAACTGGGGTCCCGGCTGTTGCTGCGGATCGCCAGACCAGCCCTGCTGGCCGGGTGGACCCCAGGCCGGTGGCTGCTGGGGTGACCACTGCTGCGGCGGCGGTTGCTGTGGCGGCCCTGGCGGGGGCACCGGCGGCGGGGCACCCCATCCACCGGGCGGGTTGGCACCCCCCTGACCACCCGAACCGCCAATCGGGCTGGGGCCTCCGTAGCCCTGTCCTCCTGGCCAATTCGTCACAGCAGAACCCCCAACCGTGGCCAGTGCCTCACCGGCAAACCCCACTTCTCGCAACTTGATCACTGCGCACAAACAAGCCCGGAACTTTCCATCGCTCGGAGGCATTGTAACCAGCCATTGATGGCCGCGCCGACATCAATTTTCCGGACCGCCGGTACGGCGAACTGTCGTCGTCCGCCTAATTCAGCAACTTTGCTGCGGTCGGCGACCGATCGGCGCGATAACAGAAACTGGCGGCTAATCCGTATCGGCCGGTGGACCGTCAGCCAGCAGTCGCCTGAATCCGTCCTCGTCGAGAATCGGCACGCCGAGTTCGACGGCCTTGTCGTATTTCGATCCGGGAGCATCTCCGGCGACAACGTAGGCCGTCTTCTTCGAGACCGAACTGGCGGCCTTGCCGCCGCGGCTGATGATCGCCTCCTTGGCCTCGTCGCGCGAGAAGCCCGGCAACGACCCCGTGACCACGATCGACAGGCCTTCGAGGGTGCGCTCCACACTGGCGTCACGCTCGTCGGCCATCCGGACCCCGGCCGCGCGCCACTTGTCGACGATCGCCCGATGCCAGTCGACGGTGAACCAATCGACCACGGCCGCCGCGATGGTCGGCCCAACACCCTCGACGCCGGCCAGCCGCTCCTCCGAGGCTTCGACGATTGCATCGAGGCTCGCGAACTCGGTTGCCAGCGCCCGCGCCGCCGTCGGTCCGACGTGGCGGATGGACAGCGCCACGAGAACTCGCCACAGCGGCTGCGCCTTGGCCTTGTCGAGATTGGCCAGCAGCCGCTTGCCGTTGGCCGACAGCTCACCGGCCTTGGTGGTGAACAGCTCGGTGCGCAGCAGTTCTTCGGCGGTCAGGGTGAAGAGATCGCCTTCGTCGGCGATGACTCCGGCCTGCAGCAGTGCGGTCGCGGCCTCGTAGCCCAGCCCTTCGATGTCGAATGCGCCACGCCCTGCGACATGGAACACGCGCTCCCGTAACTGTGCCGGACAGCTACGGGTGTTCGGACAACGGATGTCGGCGTCGCCCTCCTTGGCCGGCGCCAGCACGGTGCCGCACTCGGGACACGTTGTGGGCATGACGAATTCGTATTCTGATCCATCGCGCAGGTCGACGACGGGGCCCAGCACCTCGGGGATGACGTCACCGGCTTTGCGGATCACCACGGTGTCGCCGATCAGCACGCCTTTTCGTTTGACCTCGGTGGCGTTGTGGAGGGTGGCCAGTCCGACCGTCGAGCCCGCGACCTTGACCGGCTCCATGTAGGCGAACGGCGTGACGCGGCCCGTGCGCCCCACGCTCACCCGGATGTCGAGCAGCTTGGTCGTGGCTTCCTCTGGCGGATACTTGTAAGCCACGGCCCAGCGGGGCGCCCGCGACGTCGACCCCAACCGGCGCTGCAGCGCGACCTCGTCGACTTTGACCACCAGTCCGTCGATTTCGTGTTCGACGTCATGACGGCGTTCGCCCCAGTACGCGATCCGCTCGGCGACCTCCGCGACACCGGACACCCTGACGGTGTGTTCGGAGACCGGCAGCCCCCACGCGCCGAGCGCGAGGTACGCGTCATGCAGGGTTTTGAAACTGAAGCCCGCAGTGCTCTCCACACGGCCCAGCCCGTGACAGATCATCCGTAGTTTGCGCCGAGCGGTGACCGCCGGGTTCTTCTGCCGCAGTGAGCCGGCGGCGCTGTTGCGCGGGTTCGCGAACGGTGGTTTGCCCTCGGCGACCAGGCCCGCGTTGAGGTCTTCGAAGTCGGACACCCGGAAGAAGACCTCACCGCGCACCTCGAGGACGTCAGGCACCGGGAACTCGTCGGAGGCGGTGAGCTGCTCGGGGATGTCGTCGATCGTGCGCGCGTTGAGCGTGACGTCCTCACCCGTGCGGCCGTCACCTCGGGTGGCGGCCCGCACCAGCCGGCCCTTCCGGTAGACGAGCGCCAACGCCACGCCGTCGATCTTGAGCTCACACAGGTAGTGCGCGGCATCCCCGGTTTCCCCGCTGATACGGGCGGCCCAGGCCGTCAGCTCATCGGAATCGAACACGTTGTCCAACGACAACATTCGCTCCAGATGCTCGGCCGGTGCGAAGTCGGTGGCGAACCCGGCGCCGCCGACGAGCTGCGTTGGCGAATCCGGGGTGCGCAGCTCGGGATGGGACTCCTCGAGGGCCTGCAGTTCACGCAGCAGCTTGTCGAACTCCGCGTCGGAGATGATCGGCGCGTCTCTGACGTAGTACCGGAACTGATGCTCACGGACCTCGTCGGCCAGTTCCTGCCAGCGTCGCCGCACATCGGCGTCGGGCTGTTCGGGCAGCACCGTCTCGGGATCTCCGGTTTGCTTCGCGCTCACTCTGGCAGGCTATCCGAGCCCGCTGACAGGCCGGCGCAGGTCAGGTCTACGGCAAGCGGCGAAATCGCACGATGTCGTGCCAGCGGTCGCCGCAGGCGTCCTGGAAGACAAAATCCTCGGATTCGGCGAGCTCGCGTAACTCGTTGACACTGAGCCGGTCTGGGTCCGGGAACCCTTCACGGAACACCAGCAGACCGCCCGGCTTGATGACCCGGTGCAGAGATCGGATACACGCCGGCTTGTCGGGTACCTCACCGATCACCGCTGCCAGGAACGCCACGTCGAAGGTGTCGTCGTGGAACGGCAACCCCGCACCGGCCTCGCCGACATGGAAGCCGTTGTTGTAGCAGCCGGCCTGGTCGAGCGCGTGCCTGGCCTTATCGAGCATTTCGAGTTGGATGTCGAACAGATCCAAGCGGCCGGTGGTAAGCCTTCGGGCGATCGCCACGCTGAAGTATCCCGGGCCCGGCCCCAGTTCGAGGACCCGTTCGTGCCCGGTCAGCCCCAGGCTTGTCGCGGCCCGGTCATGGCTGCCGGTCAGGCGCCGCAGCGGATTGTTCAGGATGAATGCGGCCTGGTGAGGGAAGGGAAACGTGCCTGCTGCGCGGCGCGTTTGCCGGGCCAGCGTATCCAGCCAGGTAGTGGGCATCGAGCACCTCCAGATTGAAGATGAGGTAAGGCTACCCTAATTCGATACCTGCGGTATTGCTTCGTACCGCTACTCTGACGACATGCCGCACCCGATCATGTTCAGCGACGACGATCCCGGGCTGGCCGAGCTCCGTGCCATCACGTTGTCGTTCCCGGAGGCGTTCGAAAAGGTGTCGTGGGGTCGGCCGGTGTTCTGCGCGCCGAAGATGTTCGCCATGTACGGCGGCAACGCCAAGACCGAGACACGCGGCGAGATGATCGCTTATCCGCACTCAGTACTGGTCAAGGTCGACGACAGCGACGGTAAGGCGTTGGAACAGGACAGCCGCTTCTACTTCCCGGCCTACATGGGACCGTTCGGCTGGCTAGGCCTGGATTTCACTGCCGCGGAGGTCGATTGGGACGAAGTGCGTGAGCTCGTCGACGCCTCGTTCCGCATGGTCGCACCGAAAAAGCTCATCAAACAACTCGACGAACGCTGACCGGAGGCACCTTTGAGTTTCGCCAGCCCTTTTCCCGACGTCCAGATCCCAACGGTCAGCGTCCACGAATATCTGTTCGCCGACCTGACCGCGGCCGACGCCGACCGCATCGCCCTCGTCGACGCCAATACCGGCGCCGAGACCACCTACGGCGAACTGGTGAAGCGCATCGACGCGTTCGCCGGTGCGCTCGCCGGGCGCGGGATCGGTCCGGGTGACGTGGTCGCCCTGCTGTCACCGAACAGCTCGGCGTTCGCGATCGCATTCCACGGCATCCTGCGCTCGGGCGCCACGGCGACGACGGTAAACGCCTTGTTCACCGCCAAGGACATCGCCAAGCAGCTGACCGATGCGAAGGCGAAAATGCTGATCACGGTCAACGCGCTGCTGCCGCAGGCAGTCGAGGGCGCGGCGGCCGCCGGACTCGGCGAGGACCAGGTGGTGGCCCTCGACGGCGGCGGATTGCCCGACGGACATCGCGCCCCCGACGTGAGCTTCGACCCGGCCACACATCTCGCCGTGCTGCCCTACAGCTCGGGTACGACGGCAAATCCCAAGGGCGTCATGCTCACTCACGGCAATCTGACCGCCAACGTCGCTCAGATCCGGCCGTTGCAGGGCATGCAGGCCGACGACCGCCTGCTGGCCGTGCTGCCGTTTTTTCACATCTACGGGATGACCGTTTTGCTCAACGCCGCGCTGCACGCGCGGGCGCGGCTGATCATCATGCCGTCGTTCGATCTCGGTGAATTCCTCGGCAACATCGCCGAGCACAAGTGCACGTATGCCTACATCGCTCCCCCGGTGGCCGTCGCGTTGGCCAAGCACCCACTCGTCGACTCGTACGATCTGTCGTCCCTGCGGGGCATCATGTCGGGGGCGGCATCGCTCGACGCCGAACTCGGCCATGCCGTGGCAAACCGCCTGGGCTGCAACGTCGTACAAGGCTACGGCATGAGCGAGTTGAGCCCCGTCAGCCATATCACCCCGCACGACGGCGGACTCGCCTCGATCGGCACGGTCGCACCGCTGGATTCGTGCGGATGGACAGTGCCCAACGCCGAGAGCAAGCTCGTCGATCCGGATACCGGTGCCGAGATCGGCATTCCGGCAGAGGGTTTGAGCGAAACCGGTGAATTGTGGTTCAGAGGCCCCAATGTGATGGCCGGGTACCTCGGTAACGAACAGGCCACCCGCGAAACCATCGACGCCGACGGTTTCCTGCACACCGGCGATCTCGCCAAGGTGGATGCCACCGGATGCGTCTACATCGTCGACCGCCTCAAAGAGCTCATCAAGTACAAGGGCTATCAGGTGCCGCCCGCCGAGCTCGAAGCGGTGCTGCTGACCCATCCGCACATCGCCGACGCCGCCGTCATCGGTGTGCACGACAGCGAGTCCGGCGAGGAAGTGCCCAAAGCCTTTGTGGTCAAACAACCTGACGCCGACCTGACCGGCGATGAGGTGATCGCATTCGTCGCCGGCCAGGTCGCGCCGTACAAGAAGGTCCGCCAGGTCGAGTTCATCGACGCCGTGCCGAAATCGGCGGCAGGAAAGATCCTCCGTCGGCAATTGCGCGGCAAGTAATTCCGACGCCGGTGCTTGCTGGCTTGCTGGCTTGCCCGCGATTGTCTGGCCGGCCCGCGATTGTCACGCCAGAGTGACGGCCGACGCACACAAACGGCGCCCGCTAGTCCTCGACGTAGGCACGCAACCGATCGATCGCGCGATCCCAGCGGCGCGACAGTGTGGTCAAGTAGTCGCTGGCCTCAGCGAGTGGCTCGGGCCGGATCTCCCAGATCCGTTCCCTGCCTTGCCGATGACTGCGCACCAGACCAACTGCCTCCATCAAGAGCAGGTGCTTGGTGGCCGCCTGGCGTGAGACCGCGATGACCTCGGTCAGTTGCGCGGTCGAGCACGGGCCGCCGTCGCAGAGCCGGGTGACGATCCGCAGTCGGTTGGGATCTCCCAGCGCGTCAAACAGCGGCGCGCGATCGTCGACGGCGGTCACACGGACTCGTGCAATGCCAGATACTTGCGCACCAGATCGGTCTGGTGCGCCCAGCCCTCGCTGTTTGCCTCGAAGGCCGATGCCCGGCGCTCGGCGGGGATGGCGTCGAATCCCGATTCGACGATGCGCAGCAGAACCCCGTCGGCCGCCTCGGACAGGCTGAACTCCACGAGGGTCGTGGGTTCGGCCGAGTAGTCCGAATCCTGGTCGACGGCATAGGGATGCCAGCGGAACGCGAGCCGGTGGGGCGCCTCGACGGCCACGATCTGCCAGGTGTCGGCCTGGCCCGTGTAGGGCTCCTGCATGGCGGCGACCTCCTCGTCCACCTCGGTCGGCGTGATCACGCCGGTCACCGACGTTCCCGCGACGAACGGGCCGTCGAAGCGCACCCCGAACCATCGGCCGAACTCGTCGGCGTCACTGATGGCTCGCCAGACCCGGTCCAGGGGCGCGCGCAGCAGAACTTCTTTTTCGATGCGATCAGTACTCATATGCAACCTTTCAGTTGCTTCTCAGCGTAGAACCGCACCACGCCAAGCGCAACCTTTTGGTTGCTCCTGATCAGATCGCGTCGGGATCCTCGGCGAACGCGTCAGCGGCCTTCTGTGCCAGCTCGATCGCCGTACGCGCCCATTGCGGTGTGGCGCCGGCCAGTCCGCACGCGGGCGTGATGCCGATCCGGTCGCGCAGCACGGCGCGCGAGAACCCGAGCCGGTCGATCAGCGTCACGGCCGCTTTCGCGATCTCCTCCGACGACGGCTTGCGCTCGGGCGCGGTCGCCGGGACGACGCCCAACAGCACCGTGCGGCCCGAGTCCACGAACTCGCCGACGCCGTCGAGATCCGCAGGCGTCAGCGTGGACACGTCGACGGATATAGCGTGAATACTGCTGCGCAGCAACGCCTTCCAAGGCAACTCAGCGGAACAACTGTGTAATGCGACGTCTGCTCCTGCCGCCGCGACGCACGCGTCGAGCAAGCTCATGGCCAACGGTTCGTCGACCGGATGCACGGGCGTCAGACTGGTCACGCCGGTCAGCCGGCCGTGCAGCGCGGCGGGCAGCGATGGTTCGTCCAGTTGTACGACGACGGGCGTATCTAGCCGGCGGGCCACCTCCGCGCGGTGCATGGCCACGCCTTCTGCCAGCGAGGCGGCCAGATCGCGCAATGCTCCCCGGTCGGTGATGGCGCGGTGCCCTCCGGACAGCTCCAACTGTGCGGCCAGGGTGATCGGACCGGGCGCCTGCACCTTGACCGCGCGCCCGCTGCCGCGCAACCCCGCCCGCTCCCACGCCTCTTCCAACGCGTCGATGTCCTCGCCAAGCAGGCTGACCGCGCGGCGCAGCGCAGCGCTGCGCCCGGACGCGATGCGGTACCCGCGAGGCACGGTGTCGATGCCGATGTCCACGAGCAACGCCCCGGCCCGGCCGATCAGGTCGGCCCCGAGCCCGCGGGCCGGAAGCTCCACCAAATGTGACAGCGTATACAGCTCTCCGACAACGACTTCGGCCGCCTGCCGCGCTGTGGTGCCGGGCCACGATCCGACACCGGTCGCGGCCGCGAATTTGCTCACGCGCTCACCGCGCGATGGTCGCGCTGGCGATGACCTCGTCACCGGCCGGGTCGGGCCGGTAGAGCACCATGGTCTGCCCGGGAGCCACGCCACGCAGCGGCGCGCGCATGCCGACCACCAGCCGGCCATCCCGCAGTTCGGCCACGGCATCGGTGATACCGCCGTGCGCGCGCACCTGGATCTGGCATTCGACCGGACTGGTGAACGCTGTCCCACTGGTGAACACGGGCTTGTCGCCGATCAGCTCCCGAACCTCGAGATCCTCGGCGGATCCCACGCGCACCGTGCCGCTCTCCGCGTCGATCGACGTGACGTAGCGGGGCCGGCCGTCCGCGCCCGGTCCGGCGATACCGAGACCCTTGCGCTGGCCGATCGTGAAAGCGTGCACACCGTCGTGCTCGGCGAGTACCGTCCCGCTCGCGTCGACCACCGAGCCGCGGCGGACGCCGATTCGCGCACCGAGAAACGCCTGCGTATCCCCGGACGGGATGAAGCAGATGTCGTGGCTGTCGGGCTTCTGCGCCACCGCCAGGCCGCGGGTGGCGGCCTCGGCTCGGATCTGCGGCTTTGGGGTGTCACCGATCGGGAACAGCGCATGCCGCAACTGGTCGGCGGTCAGCACGCCCAGAACGTAGGACTGGTCCTTGTCGGCGTCGACGGCCCGGCGCAGCCGACCCTCCGAGAGCCGTGCGTAGTGCCCGGTGGCGACGGCGTCGAAGCCCAGCGCGAGCGCCCTGGCCGCCAGCGCGGAGAACTTGATCTTCTCGTTGCAGCGCACACACGGATTCGGGGTCTCGCCGCGCGCATAGGATTCGACGAAGTCGTCGATCACATCGTCCTTGAAGCGGTCGGCGAAATCCCACACGTAGAAAGGGATTTCGAGAATATCGGCGACGCGGCGGGCGTCGCCGGCGTCCTCCTTCGAGCAGCAGCCTCGCGATCCGGTGCGCAGCGTCCCGGGCGCCGACGACAGCGCCAGATGCACACCGACCACATCATGGCCCGCGTCGACCATCCGGGCGGCGGCCACCGACGAATCCACGCCGCCGCTCATCGCGACCAGAACCCGCATCAGCTCACCGTTCCCGCGCTCGCGAGCGCCGCCTGCCTGGCCCGCTCGACGGCGGCGGGCAGCACCTCGAGCGCGGCGTCGACATCGGCCTCGGTGCTGGTGTGCCCCAGCGAAAGTCGTAGCGACCCCCGCGCGTTGGCGGCGTCGGCGCCCATCGCGATCAGTACGTGCGACGGCCGCGCCACCCCGGCGGTGCACGCCGAGCCGGTCGAGCACTCGACACCCTTCGCGTCGAGCAGCATGAGCAACGAATCGCCTTCGCACCCACGGAAAGTGAAGTGCGTGTTGCCCGGCAGCCGGTCCGCGCCACGGGCGCCGTTGAGGTAGGCATCGTCGATGGTCGACAAGACGCCTTCGATCAGGCGATCACGCAAAGCCTGTATGCGGGCGCTGTTTTCGGTCAGGCCCGCGATGGCGACCTTGGCCGCCGTGGCCATCGCGACGGCACCGGCCACATCAGGTGTGCCCGACCGCACGTCACGCTCCTGGCCACCGCCGTGCAGCAGTGGCACACATGCGGTGTCCCGGCGCAGCAGCAGCGCGCCGACGCCCATCGGTCCGCCGAATTTGTGCGCGGCGATGCTCATCGCCGCAAGTCCGCTGCCTGCGAAGTCAACCGGTATCTGCCCGACCGCCTGAATGGCGTCGCTGTGGATCGGAACGTCGAATTCGGCGGCGACGGCTGCGAGTTCGGCGATCGGCATGATGGTGCCGACCTCGTTGTTGGCCCACATGATCGATACCAGGGCCACATCGTCGCCGGCAAGCGCGTCACGCAGTGCGGCCGGCGCGACAGCACCGTCGGCATCGACGGGAAGCCATGTCACCTCGGCACCCTCGTGGTCGACGAGCCACTGCACGGCGTCGAGCACGGCATGGTGTTCGACGGACGTGGTGACGATCCGCCGCCGCGTCGGTTCGGCGTCACGCCGGGCCCAGAAGATGCCTTTGACCGCAAGGTTGTCGCTCTCGGTGCCGCCCGCGGTGAAGATCACTTCCGACGGACGGGCACCCAGCGACTGCGCCAGCGCTTCGCGCGCTTCCTCCATCCTGCGGCGGGCCAACCGGCCGGACCCATGCAGCGACGAGGCATTGCCGACACTCGCCAGCACAGCCGTCATCGCCTCGATGGCGGCTGGATGCATCGGCGTCGTCGCGGCGTGATCGAGGTAGACCTGCCCGCCAGAGGACGCGGTCGAGGTAGAGGTCATAACCTCTCCAGGATAGCCGCCGTTTCGCGGCAGGCCCGATCGCCGGGTCAGGCCGCCAAGGCGTGCGCCGGGGCGCTGGGTAGCAGTTGCTCGCTACGCACCGCGGCCTCGCAGCGCGCCGCCAGTGCGCGTCGATCCTCGCCGGGCAGCTGCAGCGACCCCACATGCACGTGGCAGACCGTGCGACGTGCGGTGATGACGCGCTTGATCGACTGAAGCAACGTGTCATCGCCGACGAAGGCCGGCGTGGTCGACGGCCTGCCGTCGCGGTGCCGGTAGTTCAGCCGCAGCGGCTGTACCGGGCGGGCGGCATCGATCGCGGCCTGGAACATCGCCGGCCGGAACGGCCCGTAGGCGAGACCGCACCACGTGGTGCCTTCCGGGAAGGCCACCACGGTGTGGCCGGCGCGCAGGCGTTCGGCCACCGTGTGCACCACGGCAGGCAGCCGGCGCAGGCTGCCGCGGTCGATCGGGATCACCTTCATGATGCGGGCGAGCCTGCCGACCGCCGGCCATTCGACGAGGTCGGCACGTGCGACGAACGAGCCGGGCAGCACGGCGCCGATCGTGAAGATGTCCAGCCACGACACGTGCCCGCTGACCACGAGCACACCTTGAAGGTTGCGAATCGGACCGCCCGACACCGAGATTCGCACGCCTAGGCAGCGCAGCATCAGCCGGCAGTAGAACCGCTGGATGTGAGAACGACCCGGCATCGGCACCGCGAGCAGTGGCACACCGGGCGCCAGGAGGACCGCCATCGCGACCCGCACCGTCGTGCGGACCCACACCACCAGCCTGCGGCCGGCCTCGGCGCTGCCCGCGTGGACGCAGCTGGCGTCACACGAGGCCTTCGGCAGCCACGAGTGCTCGCACACCGTGCTGGTCACGGCGTTCCCCCGGTCATGCCGTCGGCCATGTCGGCTGCCGCCGCGACCGAGCGAAGGCGCTTGAGGTAGCGGACATCGGCCTTGCGCTTGTCCAGCAGGGCCGGGAAATCGCCGACGCCGAAGTCCGGATCGTGGGCCGGTTCACCGCACACCTGCGCGCCCAGTCGCAGGTAGCCCCGCATGAGCGGGGGCACCGTGGTCCGTGACGGCGGATCGATGTCGTCGAGACCCTTTCCGTCGAGCACCACCGGCCGATTGGGGTACACCGTGTACTCCTCCGGTGCGGCGTGCCTGCGCCGGACGAAGTCACGGACCCCGCGGATCTGGGTGCCCGGCGGTCCGTCCGCATTACCTGCGACCGGCACCGAAACGCATCCCGTCACGTAGTCGTATCCGGAGCGGTCCAGGTAGGCCAGAATGCCCGCCCACATCAGCAGCACGACACCGCCGTTGCGGTGATCGGCACGGACGACCGCGCGGCCCATCTCGACCAACGACGGGCGCAGCGCGTCGAGCCCACGCACGTCGAACTCGGTGGCCGTGTACAACCCGCCTGCGGCAATGGCACCCGGCGGCGGCAACATGCGGTAGCAGCCCACCAGCTCGCCGGTTCCGTCTTCGCGCACCAGCAGGTGATCGCAGTGCTCGTCGAACCGGTCGGCGTCCCGGCCGTCGAGCTCCCCGCTGAGGGCGAATCCGGGCTCGGACGTGAAGACGTCGTGGCGCAGCCGCTGGGCTGCCTCGATGAGCTCGGCGTCGGTGGACAGCAGCAAGGTGTAGCGCGGCGCGTCGGGCGCCGCGCCGTCGGCATGATCAGCGGCGATGAGTACAGATACAGCGCTCATAGCCAGCACGGTCGCCCAGCCGGGTCTCCGGACGGCATCGCGCGCGTGACGTGTCTGTGAGCGGAAGGTGACGAATTGTTCGGTGTGAGGTTGGTCACCCTCAATCGTCGTAGAACACCACGTTCGCCTCGACGGGATTTCGCGGTATGTCGAGGGTGTTGGCGGCGAAGTCCGGGTCGGGATAGCCGATCGACACTCCGCAGAGCACGGTCATCTCGTCGGGAATCTCGAGTACGTCGTGCAGCACGTCGGGACACATGGCAATCGAGACCTGCACGCAGCTACCGATACCGCGCTCGGTCAGCGCCAACAGGAACGTCTGGAGGAACATGCCGACACCGATCGCGTCGGCCGGCCCCAGGTCACGGTCCATACACACCACTCCGGCGAGTGGAGCGCCGAAGAACTCCCAATTGCGCAGCTGTGCCTGCCAGCGCGCGTCGGTGTCCTCGCGCGCGATGCCCATCGACCCATAGACGAGCGCGCCGAGTTCGGCGCGCAGGTGGTGGAAACTGTCGGGCAATCCCAGCGACTGCGGCCGCCGTGCCCGTACCTCCGCCGACAATGCCTTGACCAGGCGCTCCCGCCGCGGCCCGGCCGCGAAGAACACCCGCCACGGCTGCACATTGGAGTTCGACGGCGCTCGCATCGCGAGCGCGAGCGCCTCCTCGACCTCCTCCCGTGGCACCGCCCGGTCCGGAAGGAACTTCCGGATCGACCGGCGCGCACGGACTACCTCGTCGAGCTCCATGTCACCTGCCGGCGATCCAGTCCGCGAAGCGAATGTCGGCGAGCTTGCCATCGTCACCGGTGACGAGGCTGTTGTCGTCGACGGCCGTGCCGAAATAGGTGGCGTTCGAGTCCACGACGACGGGCTTGTTGTCACCCTGCTTGTCCAGCACCGTCTGCGCCATCTCGGCGAACGAAAGCTTCTCGGGCCCACCGATGTTCACCACACCGTTGATCGCAGCGGTCTGAGCGGCCCGAGCCACCTCAGCGGCGACCTCGGGGGCGGCGATGAGCTGGATCCGCGCATCGGGGACCCGCACCTCGTCGCCGACGACGAGCGATCCCGTGATCGCCTCGGCGAATTCGTGGAACTGGGTGGCCCGCACGATCGTGTACGGCAGCCCCGAGGCGACGATGGCCTTCTCCTGGGCGACCTTCGCGCGCATGTAGCCGCTCGCGGGCAGCTCGTCGGCGTTCACGATGGACAGCGCCACGTAGTGCTCGACTCCGGTGGCCTTGGCCGCCTCCACCAGGTTGCGGGTCGACGTGGTGAAGAAGTCCATCACCGGGTCGTCGGCGAACGACGGTGAATTGACCACGTCGACGAGCACATCGGCCCCGTCGAGCGCTTCTTTGAGCCCGTCGCCGGTCAGAACGTCGGCCCCGGACTGCCGCGATGCGGCTACGACGTCGTACCCGGACTCGGTGAGCAGTTCCACCACCTTCGAACCGATCTGACCGGTAGCGCCGAAAACTGTGACCTTCATGGTGCGAATACCTTCCTCGGTGTGGTTGTTGCCTGAATCCACACTGGCACTCGAGGGCCCGGTGACGAACCCCGGAAAGTCCGTAGTTTCCGCCGGAAACCAAGGGTTGCCGACAACGCAAAACCCCGGCGCACCGAGTGCACCGGGGTTTTGTCGAACTGCTGTGAAGCGTCAGCCCTTGCGAGCCTTGACGGCCTCGGTCAGCTGCGGGGTGACCTTGAACAGGTCACCGACGATGCCGAGATCGGCGATCTCGAAGATCGGCGCCTCTTCGTCCTTGTTCACCGCGATGATCGTCTTCGACGTCTGCATACCGGCGCGGTGCTGGATCGCACCGGAGATGCCCAGCGCGATGTACAGCTGCGGCGAAACGGTCTTGCCGGTCTGGCCGACCTGGAACTGGCCCGGGTAGTAGCCCGAGTCGACCGCGGCACGCGAGGCACCGACGGCGCCACCGAGCGAGTCGGCGAGCTCTTCGACCACCGAGAAGTTGTCGGCACTGCCGACACCGCGGCCACCGGCGACCACGACCGTGGCCTCGGTGAGCTCGGGGCGGTCGCCGGCGACGGCGGGCTCACGCTTGGTGATCTTGGTCGCGGTCTCGGCCTGGGCCGGCACCTCGACGTTGACGACCTCGCCTGCACCGTCGGCCGGGGCGGCCTCGACCGAGCCCGGACGCACGGTGATCACCGGGGTGTCACTGGTCACCTGGGCCTCGACGGTGAAGGCGCCACCGAAGATGCTGTGGACGCCCACCGCACCCTCCTTGACGTCGACGACGTCGACCAGCAGGCCCGAGCCGATGCGGGCGGCGAGGCGACCGGCGATCTCCTTGCCGTCGGCGCTGGCGGCGATCAGCACGCCGGCGGGCGCGGCCGACTCGGCCAGCCCGGCCAGCACGTCGACCACGGGGGTGATCAGGTAGTTCTCGACGTCATCGGACTCGGCGACGTAGATCTTGGCCGCGCCGGCAGCCTTCAGTCCGTCGGTGAGCGGCGCCGCCGAGCCCGGCTTGCCCACCACAACGGCGGCAGGCTCACCCAGCACCCGGGCGGCGGTAAGCAGTTCGGCGCTGACCTTCTTCAGTGCGCCATCGGCGTGCTCGACGAGCACAAGTACTTCAGCCATGGGTTCTCGTATGTCTTTCGCGTCTCGTGAATTCGGAATGAGCTGCTAGATCAGCTTCTGCGCAACCAGGTAGTCGGCGATCTTGGTGCCGCCGTCGCCTTCGTCGGTCACCTTCTCGCCAGCCGTCTTGGGCGGCTTCGGGGTCGAGGACAGCACCTTCGACCCGGCGTTGGCGACGCCGACCTCGTCGGCCTCGACGCCGATCTCGGCAAGCGTGAGCACGGTGACTTCCTTCTTCTTGGCGGCCATGATGCCCTTGAAGGAGGGGAAGCGGGGCTCGTTGATCTTCTCGTTGACGCTGACGACGGCAGGCAGCGACGCCTCGAGGGTGAACACACCGTCATCGGTCTCGCGCTCAGCGGTGACCTTGCCGCCCTCGACGTTCAGCTTGCGAACGTGCGTGAGCTGGGGCAGGCCGAGATACTCGGCGATGACCGCGGGAACCGCGCCGCCGACACCGTCGGTGGCCTCGTTACCGGCGATGACCAGCTCGGTGCCCTCGATGGTGCCCAGTGCGCGGGCGAGCGCCCATGCGGTCTGGATGACATCGGAGCCGTGCAGGCCGTCATCTTTGAGGTGCACTGCCTTGTCGGCACCCATGGACAGGGCCTTGCGGATTGCCTCGGTGGCACGCTCCGGACCGGCGGTCAGCACGGTCACGGTGCTGTCGCCGCCCTCGCGCTCCTTGATCAACAGTGCCTCTTCAACGGCACGCTCGTTGATCTCGTCGAGCACGGCGTCCGCAGCCTCACGGTCGAGGGTGAAATCGCCGTCGGAAAGCTTGCGCTCCGACCAAGTGTCTGGGACCTGTTTGATCAGGACCACGATGTTCGTCATGACTCTGGTTCGTCCTCCTCGATGAGGCCGGTAACCGGCCCAATATCACGTTCTAAGCTACTAGCACCATGTTACCCGTCGGTAACTTTCGGTGGTTCGCAGGAACACCATAGCTGGTCGAAGTTCGTATTCCGGCCGCCCCTATCACACCGCCCCAGAGGGGAAGTGTTGGTGGATCGGCCACCAACACCTTCACCCTGGGTAAGCCTGGGTTAGCCTGCCTTCCAATGAGCGCATTCGTGGGCGACCCGGGGAACGCCCTACCCCTGACCGGCGAGCGAACCATCCCCGGCTTGGCCGAGGAAAACTACTGGTTCCGTCGCCACGAAGTGGTCTACCAGCGGCTGGCCGACCGCTGCATCGACCGCGATGTCCTGGAGGCGGGCTGCGGCGAGGGATACGGTGCCGACCTCATTGCGGATGTCGCTCGCCATGTCATCGGGCTTGATTACGACGAGGCGACGGTCGCCCATGTGCGCGCCCGCTACCCGCGGGTCGACATCCGCCACGGAAACCTCGCCGAGCTGCCCCTGGCCGACGGCTCGGTCGACGTCGTCGTGAACTTCCAGGTCATCGAACACCTGTGGGATCAGGCGCAATTCGTTGCCGAGTGTTACCGCGTGCTGCGACCGGGCGGCCTGTTCATGGTGTCAACGCCCAACCGCATCACCTTCTCCCCCGGCCGCGACACCCCGTTGAACCCGTTCCACACGCGCGAACTCAACGCCGCCGAGCTGACCGACCTGCTGGAGACGGCCGGGTTCGACATCGAGGGCATCTACGGGGTCTTCCACGGCGCGGGCCTGACCGAGATGGACGAGCGCCACGGCGGTTCGATCATCGAGGCGCAGGTGCAGCGCGCGGTGGCCGATGCACCATGGCCCGAGCAGTTGCTCGCCGACGTCGCCGCGGTGCGTACCGACGACTTCGATCTCGAGGAAGCCGGACGCAACAACCGCGACATCGACGACAGCCTCGACCTCGTCGCGATCGCGGTGCGGCCGTGACGCAACCGTCGAACCCCGAGCCGGTCCCCGGCTTATTCACGCTCGTCCTCCACACACACCTGCCATGGCTTGCCCACCATGGCCGATGGCCGGTGGGAGAAGAGTGGCTCTACCAGTCGTGGGCAGCGGCCTATCTGCCGCTGATGCGCGTGTTGCGCACGTTGGCCGCCGAAAATCGCACGCACCTCATCACACTGGGGATGACGCCGGTCGTGACGGCCCAGCTCGACGACCCGTACTGCCTGACCGGCATGCATCACTGGCTGGCCAACTGGCAGCTGCGGGCGCTGGAGGCCACGACGCTGCGTGACCCGAAAGCCTTGCGCAAGTTCGGGGCTCGCGAATACGACGAAGCCGGTTCGGCGCTCGAGGATTTCACCGGCCGCTGGCGGCACGGCGCCAGCCCGCTGCTGCGTGAGCTCATCGACGCCGAGACCATCGAACTCCTCGGCGGCCCGTTGTCGCACCCGTTCCAGCCGCTGCTCAACCCGCGGCTGCGCGAATTCGCGCTGCGGGAGGGACTTGCCGACGCCAGGCAGCGTTTCGCACACACGCCGAAGGGCATCTGGGCGCCCGAGTGCGCCTATGCGCCTGGCATGGAAACCGGTTATGCCGCAGCAGGTGTCGGCCATTTCATGGTGGACGGACCCTCGCTGCACGGCGATACGACGCTCGGCCGCCCGGTCGGTGATTCCGATGTCATCGCGTTCGGCCGCGACCTGCAGGTCAGCTATCGCGTGTGGTCACCCAAATCCGGGTATCCCGGCCACGCCGCCTACCGCGATTTCCACACCTACGACCACACCACGGGCCTCAAGCCGGCACGCGTCACCGGACGCAATGTGCCGTCCGAAGAGAAGGCGCCCTACGACCCTCAGCGCGCCGACCGCGCCGTCGACGACCATGTCGCCGACTTCGTCGAGGTGGTGCGCCGGCGGCTGACGGCAGAAAGCGAGCGGATCGGCCGGCCCGCCCACGTCGTCGCCGCATTCGACACCGAGCTGTTCGGCCACTGGTGGTACGAGGGGCCGATCTGGTTGGAGCGCGTGCTGCGGGCATTACCCGAGGCCGGCGTGCGGGTGGGCACGCTTTCGGACGCCATCGCCGGCGGCTTCGTCGGCAGCCCGGTCGAATTGCCGCCCAGCTCATGGGGTTCGGGCAAGGACTGGCAGGTCTGGAACGGGGAGCCGGTGGCCGATCTGGTACAGCTCAACAACGAAGTCGTCGACAGTGCGCTGAGCACCGTCGACAAAGCCCTGACTCAGCACGCCACGATCGGTTCGCCGACCCCACGGGACCGCGTCGCCGACCAGATCCTGCGCGAAACACTGCTCACGGTCTCCAGCGACTGGCCGTTCATGGTCAGCAAGGAGTCGGCTGCCGAGTACGCGCGCTACCGCGCACACCTGCACGCCCATGCCACGCGGGAAATCTCCGATGCGTTGGCTTCCGGCCGTCGCGAGCACGCCGAGCGTCTCGCCGACGGCTGGAACAAGGCCGACGGTCTGTTCGGCGCCCTCGACGCGCGGCGGCTCCCGAGATGACGATGACCCCCACCCCCTGCACCGCGAGCGTGCGCGTCTGTCGCCCGACACGCCGCCCAGCGCCAGCAGTTTGCGCACGCTCACCGAAGCCCGAAGGCACGCAACTGTGAAAATCCTGATGGTGTCATGGGAGTACCCGCCAGTCGTCGTCGGCGGCCTCGGCCGCCACGTGCATCACCTGGCGACCGCGCTGGCGGCCGACGGCCACGAGGTCGTGGTCCTCAGCCGCAGGCCCTCGGGCACCGATCCGAGCACGCATCCGTCGACCGACGAGGTCAGCGAAGGCGTCCGCGTCGTCGCCGCCGCGCAGGATCCGCACGAATTCGACTTCGGAAACGACATGATGGCCTGGACGCTCGCGATGGGCCACGCGATGGTGCGAACCGGCCTCGCGGTCAAGGACCACTCCGGCAACCCGTGGCTCCCCGACGTGGTGCATGCCCACGACTGGCTCGTCGCCCATCCGGCCATCGCTCTCGCTGAATTCTTCGACGTCCCACTGGTTTCCACCATCCACGCGACCGAGGCAGGTAGGCATTCCGGGTGGGTTTCTGGCCAGATCAGCCGGCAGGTGCATGCCGTCGAATCGTGGCTGGTACGTGAATCCGATTCGCTGATCACCTGTTCGACCTCGATGGACGGCGAGATCACCGACCTCTTCGGCCCCGAGCTCGCCGAGATCCGCGTGATCCGCAACGGAATCGACGCGGAACTTTGGCCGTTCGCGCGACGGCAGCCCCGGCAGGGCCCGGCGCAGCTGCTCTACGTCGGACGGCTGGAGTACGAGAAGGGCGTTCACGACGCGATAGCGGCGCTCCCCCGCATCCGTCGCGCACACCCCGGCACGACACTCACGATCGCCGGTGACGGCACACAGCAGCAATGGCTCATCGAGCAGGCCCGAAAACACAAGGTGCTCAAGGCCACCCGGTTCGTCGGGCGGCTCGGCCACGACGACCTGGTGCGTGCGCTGCAAGCGGCCGACGCCGCCGTTCTCCCCAGCCACTACGAGCCGTTCGGCATCGTGGCGCTGGAAGCCGCGGCCACCGGAACCCCGCTCGTCACTTCGAACGTCGGCGGGCTAGGCGAGGCGGTGATCGACAGCCAGACCGGAATGTCTTTCGCCCCAAGGGATGTGGCCGGTCTGGCCGCAGCGGTGCGTGCGGTCCTCGATGACCCCGATGCCGCACAGAATCGCGCGATCGCGGCCCGTGAGCGGCTCACCGCTGACTTCGACTGGCACACTGTCGCGGCCGAGACGTCGCAGGTGTACCTGGCGGCCAAACGCCGCGAACGCGAGCCCCATTCCCGCCGTCCCATCGTCGAGCACGCGCTGCCCGACCGCTGAAACACTTCGACCGGCGTCGAATCATTGCGCGCCTAGCGTGCGGGTATGGCACTCACGCGTTCCCAGATATTCACTCTGATCGCGGCCTACCTCGGGCTTTTCGTGGGCCTCGTCGACGCGAACGCGGTCAATCTCGCGTTGCCCGCCATCGGGACCGATCTCGGTGGCGGGGTGCCCGCAGCGCAATGGACGATCGACGCCTACAACGTCACGTTCGCCGCGTTGCTGCTCACGGCCGGTTCGCTCGGCGACCGGTTCGGCCGGCGCCGGCTGCTGCGTATCGGCCTGGTGACGTTCGTCGCCGCGTCGCTGGCGTGCGCATTGGCACCGACGACACCGTTCCTTCTGGTCGCCAGGGCCGCTCAGGGCGTCGGCGCGGCGATGATGCTTCCGCAGGGTTTGGCGATCACCGCCGCGGCATTCCCGGACCCCGCCGACCGGGCCAGATCGACTGCCGCCTGGGCGATGGCTGCAGCGAGCAGCACCGCGGTCGGACCGTTGCTCGGCGGTGTGTTCGCCGACACCGTCGGCTGGCGCTCGATATTCTGGCTCAACGCCCCGGTGGGCGCACTGGCGTTGCTGCTGAGCTACCGTCACCTCCCGGAATCACGCGATCCGGCCGCGGCCCATATCGACCTGGTGGGACAACTGCTCGCCGTACTGGCGCTCGGTTCGCTGACCGTCGCACTCGTGGAGTGGCGGACGTCGCCGCCCGGCCGCATCGCGGTGATCGCGCTGGTGGCCGCGATTTCGACGGTGGCCTTCATCAGGTTGCAACGCCGGCGCCCGCATCCGATGCTGCCGCTCGACATGTTCGGTAGCCGCCGCCTGGTCGCCGCCCTGCTCGCGACGTTCACTATGACGTTCGGCATCTACGGGCTTCTGCTCGTCAATACCTTTGCGTTCCAACAACTCCGGGGATTGAGCGCGCTGGCAACGGCGATCTGGTTTCTGCCGATGCCCGTGATTTATCTGATGTTGATCCCGGCGGCGACCAGCCTGGCCCGCCGGACCAGCCCGCGCGCCGCGATGACGGCGGGCCTGGTCGTGATGGCCGGTGGTCTGGTGCTCTATGCCGCGGCGGGCGCAGGGTCTGCGATCTGGCTGCTGGAGGCGTCGTTCGCCCTTGCCGGGGCCGGGTTGGCACTCACCACCGGGCCTGCCGTCGCGCTGGCGATGTCGGCGATGCCGGTGCGGCGCTCCGGGTTGGCAGCGGGCGTGGTGAATCTGGCTCGGCTGCTGGGTATCACTGTCGGTGTGGCGGTGTTGGGTAGCACCATGGCGGCGGTCGGTGGCGACGCGGGCGTGCGCGCCGCGTTGCTGCTCGGCGGTTTGTGCCAGCTGACCGCCGCGATCGCGGTGACCGCGATGGTGCGCTCCGGCGCACGAGAAGCGGAGGTGTGCGATGTATGACGCGCAGGATCTGCCGTCGGTGGCCGACGTCGACATCGCGGCACTGGGCGGGCTGCTTGCCGACCCGGCCAGGTGCAAAGTGCTGCTGGCCCTCGACGACGGTCGTGCACTGCCTGCGAGTGTCCTTGCCGACGAGGCAGGCGTAAGTCGCCCCACCGCCAGCAGTCACCTGCACAAGCTCACCGATGCCGGTCTGCTGTCGGTCCAGACCCACGGCCGCCACCGCTATTACCGCCTCGCCGGTCCAGAGGTCGGTGCACTGCTCGAACAGCTCGGCCGGCTCGCCCCGTCGCGTCCCGTGACGTCATTGCGCGAGGGCACCAGGGCGGCGCGGTTACGCAGCGCGCGAACCTGTTACGACCACATCGCAGGGCGGTTGGGTGTGCAGATCATGGGCAGCCTGATCGATCGGGAGGTGCTCGCAGGCGGGGACGGCCACTATGACGCAAGCCGTGACGCGCGCGACGCGCTCAGCAGTCCAGGCCGCGACGTCCCGTACGAGCTCACCGAACACGGCCGTGACTTCCTGGCCCGGGCCGGAATCCGATTGCCCTCGGGCAGAAGGCCACTCGTCCGCTATTGCGTGGACTGGACCGAACAGCGCCATCATCTCGCGGGCGGCCTTGGGCAGGCCGTGCTCGACCGAAGCCTGTCGGCCGGCTGGCTCAAGCGCGTACCGCGCGGCCGGGCACTCACGGTCACCGATGCGGGACGGGCCGCGCTGAGCGAGGTCTTCGGTGTCGCGTGGGACGGTTGAGCGCCCACTACTGCGGCAACGAAAGCACCGACACGGCAATGAGAATCAGCACGGCCGCCGTCACCGCGTGCACCTCGACGGTGGGCGCCAGTCGTTTCGGCAGTGGCTCACGGGCAAGCAAACGCTGCCTGCGGACCCCGACGAGATACGTCAGCAGCGAGATCACCACCGCCACGCCCGCCGCCACCAATCCGAACCCGGCCCGATGGTCCTGGATGTCGTGCAGCATGTGCACCGCCCCGGTCCCGAGCACCGCGAACGAGGTACGCGTCCATGACAGCGCCGTCCGCTGCGCCGGCAGGGTCTGCTCGAAAGTCCTCAACCCGTCACCAGCTTCACCACGGCGCCGACCAGGACCAGCAGGCCGATCACGCACAATCCCACCGCCAGGTAACCCGGAGTGGGATGGCGCGGCAGCGAAGTGCCTGCCCGCATGGCGCGGTCGACCTGGCGCCAACGCCACAGCCCGACCCCGGCGGTCGCCGTCGCCAACATCGTCAGCACCAAACCCAGGATGTGGCGGGCGCCGGGCAGACCCAGATCCGGAACGAACTGAATCACCGCGACCGCGGCCGCAAGCAGCCCCAACGAAGTGCGCTGCCAGGCCAGAAACGTCCGCTCATTGGCGAGCGTGAAACGGTAATCCGGTTCCTCGTCGGGCTCTGGAGTCTGGCCGGACTGCTGCACCGCTGTGAGCTTAGTTGCTCGCAGCCTTCTTGCGTTCGATGTCGGCCAGTGCCGCAGCCAGTTCGGCTCGCTGTGCCGCCGAAGTGTCCCACGCCAGCTTGCGGTTCTTGACCACCTTGGCGGGTGACCCGACCGCGATCGAGTGATCCGGGATGTCACCCTTGACCACCGCGTGCGCGCCGAGCACGCAGCCGCGTCCCACCGTCGTGCCCCGCAGCACCGTCACCTTGGCGGCGATCCAGGTGTCGGGGCCGATCCGCACCGGGCTCTTGATGATGCCCTGGTCCTTGATCGGGACGTTGATGTCATCCATCTTGTGGTCGAAGTCGCATATGTAGCACCAGTCGGCCATCAGCGCCGAGTCGCCGAGCTCGATGTCGAGGTAGGTGTTGATGACATTGTCGCGGCCCAGCACCACCTTGTCGCCGATCCGCAGAGAACCCTCGTGGCATCGGATGGTGTTCTTGTCACCGATGTGCACCCAGCGGCCGATCTCCATCTGGGCCAGCTCCGGGGTGCACTGGATCTCGACACCCTTGCCGAGGAACACCATGCCGCGGGTGATGATGTGCGGGTTGGCCAGCTTGAATTTCAGCAACCGCCAATACCGCACCAGGTACCACGGGGTGAACGCCCGGTTGGCGATGACCCACTTGAGCGATGCCATCGTGAGAAAGTCGGCCTGGCGCGGGTCGCGCAGCCGGGACCCACGCCACCGTTTGTGAATCGGTGCGCCCCACATCGTCGTCATGGCCGGAAAGCCTACGCGAGCGCGCATGGGCCGCCGGGTTACCCTCACGTGGTCGATCCATGCGGCCCAGTCCGGCTTCCCGACGAAAGGACACCGTGATCCGGCGATACCTTGCACTGGCGGTAGCTGCGCTGCTCACGGGCCTGCTCGCCGGATGTGAGAACACCGATTCCTGGGTCGAGGCGCACGCCGCTTCAGGGTGGTCGGCGCAGTACGGAGACGCCGCCAACAGCAGCTTCACCGCGACTCCCGGCGCTGACAATCTGCGCCTGGAGTGGAGCCGGTCCGCCAAGGGCGACATGGCCGCGCAGGTGGCGTTGGGCTCGGCTCAGTATCTGGCGGTCAACGCGCAGAGTGCTGGCGGTTGCTCGCTGATGGTCTGGGAGGCCGACAACAACGCCCGGCAACGCTGGTGCACCCGTCTGGTGCAGGGCGGCGGTTGGTCGAGTCCACTGTTCGATGGCTTCGACAACCTGTACGTCGGCCAGCCCGGCGCCATGCTGTCCTTTCCACCGACCCAATGGATCCGGTGGCGGCAGCCGGTGATCGGCATGCCGACGACGCCGAGGCTTCTCACCGACGGACAGCTGTTGGTGACCACCCATCTCGGTCAGGTCCTGGTGTTCGACGCGCATCGCGGCACGGTTGAGGGCACGCCCCTTGACCTCGTGTCGGGCGTCGACCCGACCGATCCGCAGCGCGGCCTGGCCGACTGCCAACTGGCCCGGTCCCGTTGCCCGGTGGCGGCCGCGCCTGCGTTCTCGGCTGCGAGCGACACCGTGGTCCTGACGTTGTGGGAACCCGGCGCCGAAGCGCCCGTGCTGATCGGGCTGAAGTACCGGCCCGGTCAGACGCCGCTGTTGGCGCGGGAGTGGACCAGCGATGCCGTGGGTCGAGGCCCGTTCGCCAGCCCGGTCCTTTCGGCGGACGGCGCGACGGCCTACGTGAACGGGCGCGACGAACAGCTGTGGGCCATCAACACCGCCGACGGTTCGGTGAAATGGTCGGTGCCACTGGACTATCTGGCGCAAACTCCGCCGTCCGTGTCTCCCGACGGCCTCATCGTGGCGGGCGGCGGCCCGGACGCGAAGCTCGTCGCCGTGCGAGACGCCGGCGACCGCGGCGAGGTCGTGTGGACGCGTGACGACGTCACCCCGCTGTCCACGTCGAGCCGCTCGGGCGGTGTCGGCTACACCGTGGCTCGCGAGGGCGGGCACGGCCAGGCGCTGCTGGTCTTCGACAGTGCGGACGGACGCACGGTCAACACCTACCCTCTGCCGGAGGCGACGGGCTGGCCCGTCGGCGTGTCGATCGCCCACGACCGTCGCGTCGTCACCGCCACCAGTGACGGGCAGGTCTACGGCTTCGCGCCGGCCTGAGCAGAAGATCTAACCCCGAGTTGACAGGTTTTTAACAGTCAACGGCCAGACACATGCCAGTATCCGACTGTGTCGGACTTCCTTGACAACGTAAACGGTTACGTCTGGAGCAGCGCACTGGTGTACCTGTGCCTGGCTGCGGGCGTCTACTTCTCCATTCGGACGCGGTTCGTCCAGGTACGCCAGGTGCCGGAGATGGTTCGCCTGATGCTCAGAGGCGAGAAGTCGCCGTCCGGGGTGTCGTCGTTTCAGGCGCTGACCATGTCGCTTGCCGGTCGGGTCGGCACCGGCAACATCGCGGGAGTTGCCACCGCGATCGCGTTCGGCGGTCCCGGCGCACTGTTCTGGATGTGGGCGGTGGCCTTCCTCGGCGCATCGACATCCTTCGTGGAGTGCACGCTCGGCCAGATCTACAAAACCCGCGACCGGTTGACCGGGGAGTACCGCGGCGGGCCGGCTTATTACCTCAGCCGGGCGCTGGCGCATACGCGCGGCGCGGGGTTCTTCAAGGTCTACGGGATGGTCTTCGCGGCTGTCACCATCCTTGCCTGTGGCCTGTTGCTGCCCAGCGTCCAATCGAATTCGATGGCGGCCGCGATGAATTCGGCCTGGGGGTTCTCGACGTGGTGGGTTGCGGTCGGCACCGTGATCGTGCTGGCCTTCGTCATCATCGGTGGCGTCAAACGTATCGCGGCATTCGCGTCGATCGTGGTGCCGTTCATGGCGGTCGTCTACATCGCGCTCGCCCTCGTGATCGTCGCGGTCAATGCGAGCCAGGTCCCAGAGGTTCTGCGGATGATCTTTGCCAGCGCATTCGGCCTTGACTCGGCATTCGGCGCGATCATCGGGTCTGCGGTGATGTGGGGCGTCAAACGCGGGATCTACTCGAACGAGGCAGGCCAGGGCACCGGTCCGCACGCCGCCGCTGCCGCCGAAGTGTCCCACCCGGCCAAGCAGGGGCTGGTGCAAGCATTCGCGGTCTACGTCGACACGCTGTTCATCTGCTCGGCCACCGGCTTTCTCATCCTCTCGACGGGTGCCTACCGAGTCTTCGAGGGAGAGAGCGAGACGGGCGCGGTGCTCGCAGACGGTGGCCTGCTGCCGTCGGACGCGGCCGTGGGGCCTGCCTTCGCGCAGGTCGGCTTCGACTCGCTGTGGAGCGGTGCCGGTGCCTCGTTCATCGCAATCTCGTTGGCGTTCTTCTGCTTCACCACGCTGGTCGCCTACTACTACATGGCCGAGACGAACCTGCGGTTCATCCTCGGCAAGGCCAACTCGGTCCCGGTCCCGCTGATTCGCGGCACCGTGGGGTCGAACGCGACGATGCTGCTGCAGGCGCTGATCCTGGTGTCGGTGGTCATCGGGGCCATCTCGACCGCCACCGAGGCCTGGACACTGGGCGACATCGGCGTCGGATTGATGGCGTGGCTCAACATCATCGGCATCATCATCCTGCAGCGCCCGGCCCTCGCCGCCCTGCGGGACTACGAGAATCAGCAGAAGGCCGGCCTGGATCCCGTGTTCGACCCACTCCACCTCGGGATCACCGGCGCCGCGTTCTGGGAATCCTACGATCCCACCGGCGAGAAGAACCGCGCCTCGACGACGGTGTGATCCGCCGATGCCCGCTCAGGCGAGCATCGGCGCCAGCGCTGAGCGCGGCACGGCCGCCTGGGTGGCCCCGGCGGCTTCGGCAAGCAGTTCGCCCTGGCCGAAGAAGAAGATCACCGAGTCGTCGGTGATCGCGAAGTTCTGGTAGTGCGTGGGGTCCAACCCGGCCGACGGCGGTATCGCCTGCTCGACGCCCGATTGCTTCTGCAGTTCGCGCTGCACGATCGGGAAGATGACGTCGAGCGGCCTGGCGCCGGGCTTGAACAGCGTGCCGAAGGTGATCGGCGCCCGGGTGAGCAGGTCGTAGTTGAACGCCTTGTACCAGGTCTGCGGATGAGCTCCGCCGACGTTCTGGTACACCTCGAACACCAGGCTCTGGGTGCGCGGTGGCAGGCCCGGAACGCCGGAGGTGTAGGCGGTTCCCCTCGCGTCGAGCACATACGGCTGGTCACGGGATCCCGGCATGTCCGAGACGTTGACGAATCCATCTCGGGTCTGGATCAGGTAACCGGCGACGGCCTGTTGATCGGGGTAGCCCTCGGGGAACGTGTAGTCCAGCGTGTATGCGGCGTTGGCGGTATGAACCTGGCACACCTGATCCTGGTCAACCGTGCCGCCGAGTTCGGCACATGCGGTCTGGGCGGCTGCCGTCGGCACGCCGCCCCAGCCGCCGAGCAGACCGGCCGCGATCAGCGCCAGCACATGGGGAATTCGCATCCTCAGTCGTCCTCGCAAGGGGATCAAGTCACGCCGATACCGGCGCATCGGATTCAAGCCTACTGGCGGGTCACCACGACGGCCGACAAATGAATGCCGTTGCCCGACTGGCCGCCCCGGATCCCAGCCGGGTGATGACGACCGCGAGCCGCTCCTCGCCGCGCAGCCGCAACCGTGCCCGCAGCGCATCGGGGTCCACGTCGACGCCGCGGATCAGGATCTCGACCGCACCCACCGACCTGGCCGCAAGCGCTGTCCGCAGCCGCCGCTCGTGGTAGCCGAGCTGTTCGAGGACCTCGAACCCGCGCACCCCGTCCGGTAGCTGCTCGCCGGACAGATAGGCGATGTCGGGATCGAGTTGCCACAATCCGTGCCGAGCCGCGTAGTGCCGGACCAGTCCGGCCCGCACGACCGCGCCGTCCGGGTCCACAATCCACCGACCGGCAGGTGCCAACGGACAGTCATCGGGGTCGAGGTCGGTGATGTGTTCGTCGCGATCCAGCACCGTGGCCCGTCTGCGCACGCCGGCGTCGGTGAGCCCCGGCGACCACAGGCACGCCTCGCGCACTCCCCCGCCCAGCGATGTCACTTCGATCTCTCCGGCGAACCCGAGCCGCTCCACTTGGTCGAAATCGATTCCGGGAGCACACTTCACGACCAGATCCCGGTCGCGGTAAGTCTCTAGAACGGCGTCGAGCGCCGGGGTGTAGGCGCGCGGGTCGAACCGGCGCCGGCCCCCCTGGCGCCGGGCGGGGTCGAGAATCACGACCGTGTCCCGGGTGATGGGCCGCAATGCGTCGGCCCGGCACAGATCCACGCCGTCGACGTTGTTCGCAGCCATCGCCAGGCGCACCGAATCGATGTCGCTGCCGACGACTTGCGCGGCCGTATCCTTCAGCGCCGCAAGCTCACCGCCGATCGAGCACGTCGCGTCGTGCACCCGCGCGCCACTCAATCGCGCTGCCCGGTGGGCGGCCACCGGCGTCGCGGTGGCCTGCTGCAGCGCCTCGTCGGTGAACAGCCAGTCCGACGGGTCGTCGAACTTGGCCGCCGCACGCCGACGCAGCTGCACGGTTTCGACCAGGACAGCGGCACGGTCACCGAATCGCGTTCGCAGCGCGGCGATATCGCTCACCAGCGTGGTCCCCGACAGCGAATATCCGCCGACCTGACACAAAGCCTGCCTACCCGCCTCCGAACGCAGGTAGGAGACTGCTTCGCTGTCGAAGGCTACGACGGCTTAACTCCGGTGACCATCACGTTGTAGAACCAGCCCTTGGGCACCACACGGCGCCACACGTTGGCATCCACCCAACTGAGCGTCGTCCAGCTGTTGAACGCGAATTTCGCCCAGCCCCAGCCCAGCCGTCCGGGCGGCACGGCCGCCTCGAACGTGCGAACGGGCCAGCCCAGCATGGCCGCGGTGAATTCCTCACTCGCGGTGCGTATCTCGACTGCGCCGGCATTGGTCGCCATGCGTTCCAGATCGGCGGGATCGAACGTGTGCAGGTCGACGACGGCCTCGAGCGCGGCCGCCCGCGACGACTCGTCGAGCTCGGCCTGCGGGCGGCGCCAACCGCTCAGCCAAGGCAGCTTGGTGAGATTCGTGGTGGCGTGCCACGTCAGCGTGGACAGCTCACGCGCATACCGGTTTCCCACGGTCGTGGGCTCGCCGGCGAATACGAAACGACCGCCCGGTTTGAGGATCCGAACCACCTCGCGCAGCGACAGCTCCACGTCGGGAATGTGATGCAGCACGGCATGGCCGACGACGAGATCGAACGTGTTGTCCTCGTAGGGAATGCCCTCGGCGTCAGCGACGCGGCCGTCGATGTCGAGGCCGAGGGACTGCCCGTTGCGGGTCGCGACCTTGACCATGCCCGGCGACAGGTCGGTCACCGAGCCCCGCCGCGCGACCCCGGACTGGATGAGGTTGAGCAAGAAGAACCCGGTGCCGCAGCCAAGCTCCAGCGCCCTGTCGTAAGGCAGGTTGCGCTGCTCCTCCTCGGGAACGATCGCGTCGAACCGGCCGCGGGCATAGTCGATGCAGCGCTGGTCGTAGGAAATCGACCACTTCTCGTCGTAGGTCTCGGCCTCCCAGTCGTGGTAGAGAACCTGAGCGAGCTTGCTGTCATGCATCGCGGCCTCGACCTCTTCGGCCGTGGCATGGGGGTTAGGAGCCGGCATGCCAGCCACATCGACCGGCGCATCGAATCCGGTGCCGGGTTCCGTCGTTTCCGTCATGAAGGGCAGCCTAACGGCCGTTGTCCAGTGCGCGTCAGGGCCGGTCCGCGACCCGGTCAACGGCGGCCTTCGCCGCGGCCAGGACATCGACCGGATGGTCGACGAAGCGTCGTGCCCATGTCAGGGCGGCGTCGAACACATGATCCGGCGCCACCATCTCGTCGATCAACCCCAACTCCAGGGCCTCCTCGGCGCCGACGAAGCGTCCGCTGAACACCAGCTCCTTTGCCTTGCTTGGCCCGATGGCACCGGCCAACCGTGGGCCGCCACCACCGCGGGGCGCGAGCCCGGCCAGAATCTCGGTCGACCCGAATTTGACGTTGTCGCCGCTGACGCGCCAATCCGCAGCGAGCGCCAACGTCAGCCCACTGCCCAGGGCGTAACCGGTGATCGCCGCCACGGTGGGTTTGGGGATCGCGGCCACCGCCTCGATGCAGCGCTGCAATGCGTGATCGGCGGCGGCCTCCTCCTCGACGTCGAGCGTGCGCAGCTCGGGCACGTCATCGCCGGCGCAGAAGATCTCATGGCCACCGAACAGGATCACGGCGGCCACATCGGCACGTTCGGCGAGCTCGGCGGCGGCCGACGAGATCTCCCGGTAAATCTGCCGGGTGAGAGCGTTGGTCGGCGGCCGCGACAGCAGCAACGTGGCCACCCCGGCCTGCTCCGGCGCGGCCCCGATCACGACCCGAACGAATTCACTCACTGAGCCGATTCCCCGGTCGCTTCGCTCCTGCCCGCCGGCGCCGATTCCCCGGTCGCTTCGCTCCTGCCCGCCGGCGACCGGTGATTCCGAGCCGCGTTATACCGCTCACTGTCGAAGAACTCGATCTCCCAGTTCCCCCCGCCGACCGCCAGGCTGGGCTCGATCGCCACGATCTTGCGCTCGACGGCCAGGACTTCCGCGACCGTACGGCCGTTGAGAGAGTCCAACTGGGTCCACGTCGGCGGCAGCAGGAAACTTCGACCCGCTTCGAAGTCGTCCAATCCGGCTTGAGGAGTGCTCCAGAAGGCCTGGTCGCTCTCGGTGTTCTCGCCGTCGGCCCGCTGCCCATCCGGCAGTGCGCCCACGAAGAAGTACGTGTCGTAGCGCCGCGTGCGCTCCTCCTTGGGGGTCACCCAGTTGGCCCACGGCCGCAGCAGATCGGCCCTCAGCACCAGTTTCTCCTCGCGCAGGAAATCCGCGAACGACAGCGAATGGTTGGCCAGGGCCGCCCGCGCGTCGCCGTAGACCGACGCGTCACGCACGATCCCGTCAGGGTCGTCGGCCGGGCCCGCGAACAAGACCCCGGACTCCTCGAAGGTCTCGCGAGCCGCGGCACACACAAGCGCCTCGGCAAGGCCGATGTCGACGCCGAGTCGCTGCGCCCACCACGACGGCTCGGGACCGAACCAGGCGATGTCGGCGTTACGGTCCCGATCGTCGACGCCACCGCCCGGGAACACCATGACGCCGGCGACGAAATCCATCGCCGCATGCCTGCGCATCAGGAAGACTTCGATTTCCGGCGAACCGCCCCGGCGCGTGTCACGGACCAACATCACCGTTGCGGCAGGCCGCGGCACCAGGGGATCCGTGCTCGCGCTCGGCTCCTCGCGCAAGCGCTCGTCGCTGCTTGTCGGCTCCTCGCGCAAGCGCTCGTCGCTGCTTGTCGGCTCCTCGCGCAAGCGCTCGTCGCTACTCAATCTCGCCTCCTGTGCGCTGCGCGACTTCTCACCCGACGCGCAAAGTACCGTCCGTCGATCACATCCAGGGCGATGGACTGACCGAACGCCTTGGACAGATTCTCTGCAGTCAACACCTCGGTCAGCAGGCCCGACGCAACGACCTTGCCTTCGGACAGGATCAGGCCGTGGGTGAACCCTAGTGGGATCTCCTCGACATGGTGGGTCACCAGCACCATGGCCGGCGCGTCCGCGTCAGCGGCCAGGTCGGTCAATCGCGCCACGAGTTCCTCGCGCCCGCCTAGATCGAGCCCGGCCGCGGGTTCGTCGAGCAGCAGCAGTTCGGGATCGGTCATCAACGACCGGGCGATGAGCACCCGCTTGCGCTCACCTTCGGACAACGTGCCGTAGGCCCGCTCGGCGAGATGCTCGGCGCCCACGCTTTCGAGCATGTCGACGGCCTGGACGTAGTCGACGTCCTCGTAGTCCTCGCGCCACCGGCCCAGCACCGCGTATCCGGCCGACACCACGAGGTCGCGCACGATCTCGCCGTCGGGAATCCGTTGCGAGAGTGCGGAACTGCTCAAGCCCACCCGCGAACGCAGCTCGGACATGTCGGTGCGGCCCAGCCGTTCACCCAGCACATAAGCGGTTCCCGAAGAGGGGTGCTCGTGCGCTGCGGCGATGCGTAACAGTGAGGTCTTGCCCGCGCCGTTCGGTCCGATGACCACCCAGCGCTCGTCGAGTTCAACCGCCCAGGTGACGGGCCCCACGAGGGTGTTGCCACCCCGGCGCAGCGTCACCCTGGCGAAGTCGATCAGCAGGTCTTCGTCAGGGGAACCGTCGGCTGCGTCTTCTCCGGTTGTGGGCACTCGCTCATCGTAGTGACGCGTTCCCGACGGGCTCGGTTGCCACCGCTGAAATCGTGGAAAAGTATGCGACGTGGCATAAGTCGTAAAAACAGCTGCACGAGCGGTCCGATGCCGAACGCGTAGACCACCGTGCCGACGCCGATCGTGCCGCCAAGGAGCCAGCCGGCCACCAGGACAGTGGCCTCGATGGCGGTGCGAACCACCCGCACCGACAATCCGGTGCGAGCGACGAGACCGGTCATCAGACCGTCGCGCGGGCCCGGTCCGAGGCCGGGGCCGATGTAGAGCACCGTGGCGATGGCGTTGAGCACCACGGCGCCCACCATCATCGCGATGCGCACCGGCATGGCCGACGGCGCCGGCAGCACCGCGAGGGTCGCGTCGACCGTCACGGCGATGACGATGACGTTGGCGATAGTGCCGATGCCCGGCCGGTTGCGCAGCGGGATCCAAGCCAGCAACACGACGACGCCGACCACCGCCGAGGCCATGCCCATGGTCATCGGGGTGTGACGGGTCAGGCCCTGGTGGAAGACGTCCCACGGATCAAGGCCCAGCCCGGCGCGCACCATCATGCCCATCGAGAAGCCGTAGCCGATCAGGCCGGTTATCAGCATGGTCCCGCGAGCGACTGCAGCCCTCATGAATGGTGCTGAAAACGCAGCCGGATCAGCTCCAACTCGCGGCGCATACGTTCCTCGTCTCGGTCCGCGAAGTCGCAGCTGCCGTTGAGACCGGGCCAGTTGTACGTGTTCGCCAGAGATTCGGCCAGTCGAGATCGCCAATTTTTTCGCATGCACCGATAATCTGGCGATCTGGCTTGCTCATCAATAGCCAGTTGGCGGATACTGGCATCATTATGAGTACCGATATGGCAGCCAGAGCGCTCGATGTGGACCTTTTGGCTCGCGAACTCGGCAACTGGCGCACGTCCAGCCTCAGCGGACCCGCCTATCTGGGACTCGCCGACGCGATCCGGTTGCTCATCGTGGACGGCCGCGTTCCGGTCGGTTCGCGACTGCCGAGCGAGCGAGCCCTGGCCGAGGCGCTGCGGGTATCGCGCACCACAGTCACCGCGGCGTTCGCCCAGTTACGCGAGGACGGCTACCTCAACGCCCGCCGCGGCGCCCGGAGCACCACGGCGTTGCCGGTCCGCCCCCAGGTCGCCGCGGAGGCCGGCACCCCCACCGTCAACCTCGCCGCGGCCGCGCTTGCCGCACCGAGCACACCGGTCCTCGAGGCATTCGCCGAGGCCGCGAAGGACATCCCCCCATATCTGCAGGAGCCCGGCCACGAGTTGATGGGTGTGAGCGCGCTCCGCGCGGCGATCGCCGAAAGGTATTGCGCGCGTGGGCTTCCCACCGACCCCAGCCAGATCATGGTGACCAGCGGCGCGCAACACGCCATCGGCCTGATCCTCGCGACGCATACCCAGCCCGGCGACCGAGTGCTGGTCGAGCAGCCCACCTATCACGGTGCACTGTCTGCGATTTCGACCGCGGGCGCCCGCGCGGTGCCCGTCGCGTTGACCGAGGAGGGGTGGGAGCTCGATGCCGTCCACGCCGCGCTGCGCCAGCTCGCGCCGAGCCTGGCTTACCTCATTCCCGACAACCACAATCCGACCGGCTTCATCATGCCAGCCGAGGACCGGAAACGGTTGGGGCAGATCATCTCTGACACGCGTACCCGAACAATCGTCGACGAGTCGATCATCGACATGTGGATGGACGAGGCGCCACCCGAACCGCTCG
The DNA here is from genome assembly GCF_054919535.1 of Mycobacterium venezuelense. Taxonomy (NCBI): domain Bacteria; kingdom Bacillati; phylum Actinomycetota; class Actinomycetes; order Mycobacteriales; family Mycobacteriaceae; genus Mycobacterium; species Mycobacterium venezuelense. The sequence continues at coordinate 33,267 of NZ_JBONDW010000022.1, read as the reverse complement.
CCGCGTCAGTGGGACGCCACGACCTGGTGCTCACGGTCGGCTCGATGTCGAAGTCGTTCTGGGGCGGCTTGCGGGTCGGCTGGATCCGTGCCGAGCGCAGCACGCTGGCCACCATCGCCGCCATCCGTCCGTCCGTCGACCTGGGAACGTCGATCCTCGAACAACTCGCCGCGGCGAGGCTGCTGGCCACGCGAGACGAAGTGCTGCCGGAACGCCGCGAGCTCATCCGCACCCGTCGACAGTTCCTGGTCTCCCTGCTGGCGCGCGAACTGCCGGACTGGCAGCCAGGACGGGGCCGCGGCGGTATGTCGCTGTGGATCAAGCTGCCTGCTCCGATGAGCACCGCGCTGGCCGCCGCGGCCTCCCGCCTCGGAGTCGATCTGCCCGCCGGTCCCCGGTTCGGTGTCGACGGCACGCTGGAGCGTTTCGTGCGGTTGCCCTACGCGCTACCCGAGCCGCAACTCGAGGAGGCCGTCGAACTTCTGGTACGGGCCTGGCACAGCATCACCGGCACGGTTGAACCGCAGCAGCACGCATTGGTGGTGTAGGCGGCCGCTACGGCTGCTGGGTCATCGCCAGGCAGGTGCCGTAGTGCTCCTTGGTGCACGGGATACCGTTCACGGTCGCGAGCCCGCCCGGCTGCCCACCGATCACCGGGCCTCCGCCGCTCGGCGGCAGCACCGGCACAAGCCCCCCACCCGACGCGCCTTTGACGCACACACCTTCGAACTTCGACTGGACGGTGCCCGACGGGCAACGCTTGGCCTCGGCCGGTACCGCGACCGCCACCTGTCCAAGGACTGCTGCGACTGCGAAACCACCAACCAGAACCGCGTGCTTGACCGTCATCACGGGCTAAGCCTACGTCAGTCGTCCGGGATGTCGACGCGTCGCACGACGCCATCGACGGCGTCGGCCGCCTCGATCTCCCCGCGCGTGATGCCGAGGATGAACAACACCGTGTCGAGGTAGGGGTGACTCAGTGACGCGTCGGCGACCTCGCGCAGCGCAGGCTTGGCGTTGAACGCGACACCCAGCCCGGCTGCCGCCAGCATGTCGATGTCGTTGGCGCCGTCACCGACCGCCACGGTCTGCTCCATGGGCACACCGACCTGTTGGGCGAAGTCGCGCAGCGCCTTGGCTTTTCCGGGCCGGTCGATGACGGAGCCGATCACCCGACCGGTGAGCTTGCCGTCGACGATCTCGAGCTCGTTGGCCGCGACGTAGTCCAACATCAACTCGTGCGCCAGTGGCTCGATCACCTGGCGGAAACCACCGGACACCACACCGCAGTGAAAGCCCAGGCGCCGCAGCGTGCGGATGGTCGTGCGCGCACCTGGCGTCAGCTCAAGCTGTTCGGCCACGTCGTCAAGCACTTCGGCCGGCAGCCCGGCCAGCGTCGCCACTCGGCGGTGCAAGGACTCGGCAAAGTCCAGCTCGCCGCGCATCGCGGCCTCGGTGACCTCGGCGACCGCAGCCTCCGCGCCAACCCGCGCGGCAAGCATCTCGATCACCTCCCCCTGGATCAGCGTCGAGTCGACGTCGAAGACGATTAGGCGCTTGGCGCGCCGCGACAGGCTGTAATCCTCCAGCGCGATGTCGACGCCCTCGTCGACGGCGACCTTCGCGAGGGCGGTCTGCAGCTGCCCGTAAGCGGCCCCCGACGGGACCGACACGCGAAGCTCGAGACCGGTCACCGGATAGTCGGACACTCCCCGGATGAAGTCGATGTTGACGCCCAGTTCGGCCACGGCGCGGGCCACCACGCTGAAGGCGCCTGCGGTGATGGGGCGGCCCAGCACGACGATCGTGTGCGTGGACGGCTCCCGCATCACCGGGAGGTCGTCGCTGCGCTCGATCACGACATCGAGACCGACGCCGTGAATGGCGGCCTCGACGTCGCTGCGCAGCCCGTCTCCGTCGGCGATCTCAGCAGGCACCGCGACCAACACACCCAAGGTGAGCCGGCCGCGGATGACGACCTGTTCGACGTTGCGCAGTTCCACCTTGTGGCGGGACAGCACCTCGAACAGGGCCGAGGTGACGCCTGGTTGATCGACCCCGGTGACGGTGATCAGGACCGATGAGCGCTCGCGCGAGGAGCCGATAGGAGAAGGCACTTTCGACTCATCTCCCCCGGATGCCGCCTACCGTCAACTGGACTTGTCCGCGGTTTCGAGCTCGGGGTGATGCGAGCGGCCCACGTGGGCCTCGGCGCGCATCCGCTCGACCATGTGCGGGTAATGCAGCTCGAACGCCGGACGCTCCGACCGGATGCGCGGCAGCTCGGTGAAGTTGTGCCGCGGCGGCGGGCAGGACGTCGCCCACTCCAGCGAGTTGCCGTAGCCCCACGGATCGTCGACCGTCACCGGCTCGCCGTAGCGCCAGCTCTTGAAGACGTTCCAGGCGAACGGCAGCACCGACACACCGAGGATGAACGCGCCGACGGTCGAGATGACGTTGAGCGTCGTGAATCCGTCACTGGGCAGGTAGTCGGCGTAGCGACGCGGCATACCCTCGTCACCCACCCAGTGCTGCACCAGGAACGTGGTGTGGAAACCGATGAACGTCAGCCAGAAGTGCAGCTTGCCCAGCCGCTCGTCGAGCAGGCGGCCCGTCATCTTCGGGAACCAGAAGTAGATGCCCGCGTACGTGGCGAACACGATGGTGCCGAAGAGCACGTAGTGGAAGTGCGCGATGACGAAGTAGCTGTCGGTGACGTGGAAGTCCAGCGGCGGGCTGGCCAGCAGCACGCCGGACAGGCCACCCAGCAGGAACGTGATGAGGAAGCCGACCGAGAACAGCATCGGTGTCTCGAACGTCAACTGGCCCTTCCACATCGTGCCGATCCAGTTGAAGAACTTGATACCGGTCGGCACCGCGATCAGGAACGTCATGAACGAGAAGAAGGGCAGCAGCACCGCGCCGGTGGCGTACATGTGGTGCGCCCACACCGCGACGGACAGCGCCGCGATGCTGATGGTCGCGTAGATCAGCGTGGTGTACCCGAAGATCGGCTTGCGGCTGAACACCGGGAAGATCTCACTGACGATGCCGAAGAACGGCAGCGCGATGATGTACACCTCGGGGTGGCCGAAGAACCAGAACAGGTGCTGCCACAGGAGCACACCGCCGTTGGCCGGGTCGTAGATGTGCGCGCCGAGGTGGCGGTCGGCGGCCAGGCCGAACAGCGCAGCGGTCAGCAGCGGGAAGGCCAGCAGCACCAGGATCGAGGTCACCAGGATGTTCCAGGTGAACACCGGCATGCGGAACATCGTCATGCCGGGCGCGCGCATGCACACCACGGTGGTGACCATGTTGACGCCACCGAGGATCGTGCCGAGACCACCGACGGCCAGGCCCATGATCCACAGGTCGCCACCCGCGCCGGGCGAGTGGATCGCGTCGGTCAGCGGCGAATACGCGGTCCAACCGAAGTCGGCCGCGCCGCCCGGGGTGATGAAGCCGGCGATCGCGATCAGCGCGCCGAACAGGAACAGCCAGAACGAGAACGCGTTGAGGCGCGGGAACGCCACGTCGGGCGCACCGATCTGCAGCGGCAGCACCAGGTTGGCGAAGCCGAACACGATGGGCGTCGCGTAGAACAGCAGCATCACCGTGCCATGCATGGTGAACAGCTGGTTGAACTGCTCGTTCGACAGGAACTGCAGACCCGGCATCGCCAGCTCGGTACGCATGAACAGCGCCATCAAGCCGCCGATCGCGAAGAACGCGAAGCACGCGACGCAGTACATGATGCCGATCAGCTTGTGATCGGTGGTGGTGATCAGATTGTAGATCAAGTTCCCCTTGGGGCCCATACGTTCCGGAAACGGACGACGTGCCTCGAGTTCTCCGATTGGGGGCGCTTCGGCTACCAAGAGGTCCTCCAAAGATTCGTCGGGAAATCCCGCTTATCGAACTGAATCCTAACTCTCCCCGCGACATGCGTGCCCGTGGGTCCTACAAAGTGTCGTACTGGCCGGGCAACTGCCGCAGACGAAGCCCTGACCAGCTGCAAGCGGTCGAGTGTTAACGTCGCCCCGTGCTGAGGAACCGCGCCATGGCATGCGCCGTGTTGACTGTTGCAGCCATGACGCTGGCCAGCGGGTGCGGTTCGGAAGACGCCACCCCGGCGAGCCAGCCGGCGACGACCACCAGTGTGACCAAGATCGCCGACGCAGGCGTGCTCGGAAACCAGCGCAGGCCCGACGAGTCCTGCGCGCCGGACCCGGCACCCGCCGACCCCGCGCCCCGCGAGGTCCGCAACGCCCGGGGCGCCGACATCCCCGAGACGACGGAAGTGCGGGGCGACCCGCAGCGCATCGTGGTGCTGTCCGGCGACCAGCTCGACGCACTGTGCGCGTTGGGCCTGCAATCGCGCATCGTGGCGGCGGCCCTTCCGGACGGGTCGACCACGCAGCCCTCATACCTGGGCACCGTTGTCCACGAAGTGCCACCGGCAGGCACCCGCGGCGCCCCTGACATCGCCGCGATCGAGGCCGCGAAACCCGACCTGATCCTGGGCTCTCAGGCGTTGACGCCGTCGTCGTTCGGCGCGCTGTCGGCGATCGCGCCGACCGTGTTCACCGCCGCACCCGGCGCTGCTTGGCGCGACACCCTGCGTGCGGTGGGCGCATCGACGGGACGCACGGGTGCCGCCGACGATCTGATCGAGAAGTTCGACGATGCGGCCCGCAAGACCGGTGCGGACAATGACGCCGCCCACTTCCAGGCGTCGGTGGTGCAGCTGACCGAGAACACTGTGCGCGTGTACGGCGCCGACAACTTCCCCGCCAGCGTGCTGGCCGCGGTGGGCCTGGATCGCCCTGCCGCACAACGGTTCACCGACAAGCCTTACGAAGAGCTGAGCTCGTCCGACGCGGATTATTCGATCGCCGACGCCGACATCGTCTACGTGTCGTTCGCCTCCGCCGCGGCCAGGGACAACGCCACCGCGATCCTCGACAGCGACGCGTGGCGCGCGCTGTCCGCCGCGCGCGACAACCGGGTGTTCGTGGTCAACAACGAGGTATGGCAGACCGGGCAGAACATCGTGGCCGCGCGCGGCATCCTCGACGACCTGCGCTGGGTCAACGCACCGATCAACTAGTCTCACAGCGTGTTCCACGTACTCATCACGACGTACCTGAAGCCGCTCGACGTCGTCGATCAGACCCGGCCCGCCCATATCGCCTGGCTCAACGAGGAAGTGGCGGCCGGGCGCATCCTGCTGGCCGGCCGCCAGGAAACGCCGACCGGTGCCGTCCTGATCACCGGCGACATCAGCACCGAGGAAGCCCAGAGCGTCATCGACCGCGACCCCTACACACAGGCCGGCCTGGTCAGCGTCGAGCGCGTGTCGTTCAACGGCTCGATCCGCGCACCCAGCCTCTAGGCAGGAAGTCGGGACCAAGGTCACAGCAAAAGCTGGGATTAGCGCTACCCGCCTCGTCGTTTCTCATACGGGCTCTGCTGTGTCCAGCAGGCGCCAGTTAACTGGGCTAATGTCCCCAGAAGTATGCACTGACGACGATATAAGAGGGCTTTGATGAGCACTGTTTCCGCCTACGCCGCGAGCTCGGCAACCGAGCCACTGACCAAGACGACCATCAAGCGCCGCGAGGTCGGCCCGCACGACGTAGCCTTCGACATCCATTTCGCCGGGATCTGCCATTCCGACATCCACACGGTCAAGGGTGAGTGGGGCACGCCCAACTACCCGGTCGTCCCCGGCCATGAGATCGCCGGTGTGGTGACCGAGGTGGGTTCCGAGGTCACCAAGTACAAGGTCGGCGACCACGTCGGAGTCGGCTGTTTCGTCGACTCCTGTCGTGAATGCGACAACTGCAAGGCCGGCCTTGAGCAGTACTGCACCGGCACCGGCATGATCGGCACCTACAACTCCACCGAGCGCGACGGCACCCCGACCTACGGCGGCTACAGCGGCGCCATCGTCGTCGACGAGAACTACGTACTGCGCATTCCCGACAGCATTCCGCTCGACGCCGCCGCTCCCTTGCTGTGCGCCGGCATCACCACCTACTCCCCGCTGCGGCACTGGAACGCCGGCCCCGGCAAGTCGGTCGCCGTGATCGGTCTCGGCGGGCTCGGCCACATGGCCGTCAAGCTCGCCAAGGCGATGGGCGCGGAGGTCACCGTGCTCAGCCAGTCGCTGAAGAAGATGGAAGACGGCCTGCGCCTCGGCGCCAGCCACTACTACGCCACGGCCGATCCGGACACCTTCAAGAAGCTGCGCGGGTCGTTCGACCTGATCCTCAACACCGTGTCGGCCAACCTCGACCTCGGCGCCTACCTCGGCCTGCTCAAGGTCGACGGCACGCTCGTCGAACTCGGCATGCCCGAGCACGCCATGGAGGTGCCGCCGTTCCCGCTGGCCGGTATGCGGCGCAGCCTGTCCGGGTCGATGATCGGCGGCATCGCCGAGACCCAGGAGATGCTCGACTTCTGCGCCGAGCACGACGCGCTGCCCGAGATCGAGGTCATCGCGCCCGACTACATCAACGAGGCCTACGAGCGCGTGCTCGCCAGTGACGTGCGGTACCGATTCGTCATCGACACCGCATCGCTGCGGGGTTAGGACTCAGACGGTTTCGCGCTCGACGCCGGCCAGGGGCCAACCCGCGGCGGCCAGTTTGGCCGCGACCCGATTGATGTTCTCCGGGCCGGCGTCGTGGTGCGACACCTCGGCGATGAAGGCCGCGATCTCGTCGTGATCGATCGAGCCGTCGACGAGCGCTGTCGAGCCGTCGGCGGTGAGATTCCGCACCACCTCTTTGACCTGTTCATCGGTCAACGGGGTGGCGCGCAGCAACGCCAGCAGCGGCACGCGGTCGTCGCCGGGGACACCCTCGGGGTATCCGGCACGCAACCAGTTCAGGATCGAGATCACCAGCGACTGTGTGGTCACTGCGCCAGTTTGGTGGGTGGGCGATGAGCGCACCACTCGAGGGCCGACAGTTGGTCGCCCCTTCACCCGTCGTTCACCGCGAGAAACAATCCCGCTGAACACAACCGGTGAAACCACCGCGGTCACCCGGCATCCTCGGCGCGGTGACCCGCGTGATCCGCTTCAACGCCTTCGACATGAACTGCGTCGCCCACCAATCCCCCGGGCTGTGGCGCCATCCCGACGATCAATCCTGGCGCTACAAGGACGTCACCTACTGGACCGAGCTCGCGAAGTTGTTGGAGCGCGGTCGATTTGACGGGTTGTTCATCGCCGACGTGCTCGGCACCTACGACGTCTACGGCGCCAGTGACGAGGCCGCCATCCGCCAGGCGGCACAGATCCCGGTGGGCGATCCCATGCTGCTGGTGTCGGCCATGGCGCTGGTGACCGAGAATCTCGGCTTCGGCATCACCACCGGCACCGGTTTCGAACACCCCTACCCGTTCGCGCGGCGCATGTCGACGCTCGACCACCTCACCAACGGCCGCATCGGCTGGAACATCGTCACCGGGTATCTGCCTGCGGCCGCACGCAACATGGGCCAGACCGACCAGCCCGCGCACGACGCGCGCTACGACCACGCCGACGAGTACCTGGAAGTGCTCTACAAGCTGTGGGAAGGCTCGTGGGAGGACGACGCCGTTGTGCGCGACGCCGAGCGCGGTGTGTTCACCGACCCGGCCAAGGTGCATCACATCGGCCATGCCGGTGAGCATTTCAGCGTTCCCGGCGTTCATCTCGCCGAACCGTCACCGCAGCGCACCCCGGTGATCTACCAGGCCGGCTCGTCGCCACGCGGAGTCCGGTTCGCCGCCGAGAACGCCGAGGCGATCTTCACCGCCGCCCCGACCAAAGCCATTCTGCGCGAGACGGTTTCGACGATCCGCTCCGAGCTTGAACTGGCCGGCCGCGATCCCTACTCGGCGAAGATCTTCAACCTGACCACCGTCATCACCGGTGAGACCGACGAGGAAGCCCACGCCAAACACGCCGAGTACCTGTCCTACGGGGATCCGGAGGGCGCGCTGGTCTTCATGTCCGGTTGGATGGGCGTGAACCTCGCTCGCTACGGCCTCGATGAACCGATCGGCAACGTCGACTCGAACGCAATTCTCTCCGCAGTCAAGGCTTTTCAATCGGCCTCGGACAAGGGTGGCGAGTGGAACGTGCGCGACATCGCCGAATGGGGCGAGATCGGTGGCATGGGTCCGCGCATCGTCGGCTCCGGCGTCCGGGTGGCCGACACACTGCAGGAGTGGGTCGACGAAACCGACGTCGACGGCTTCAATCTCGCCTACGCCATCACGCCCGGCTCATTCGCCGACTTCATCGCCCACGTCGTCCCCGTGCTGACCGCGCGGGGCGCCTACCAGTCCAGCTATGCACCGGGCAGCCTGCGCAACAAGCTGCTCGGCAACGGCGACCGGCTCGCCGACGAGCATCGCGGGGCGAGTTACCGTGTGGGAGGCCGCAATTCGACGATCATCGACCGGCCGTCCACGGTGCCGTCGTCATCGGCTTCGACGGCCGCCCAGCCGGCGCGGGGCCGCTGAGCACCGCCGAGCAGATGCAGAATCGCACGAATCCGCAACGCGGAGTGCGATTCTGTGTCTGCTCGTACCGGAACTAGAAGTCCCAGTCCTCGTCTTCGGTGTTGACGGCCTTGCCGATGACGTAGCTCGAACCGGACCCCGAGAAGAAGTCGTGATTCTCGTCGGCGTTGGGGCTCAGCGCCGACAGGATCGCCGGGTTCACGTCGGTCTCGTCGCGCGGGAAGAGCGCTTCATAACCGAGGTTCATGAGCGCCTTGTTGGCGTTGTAGCGCAGGAACTTCTTGACGTCCTCGGTCAAACCGACCCCGTCGTAGAGATCCTGGGTGTACTCGACCTCGTTGTCGTAGAGCTCGAACAGCAGCTCGTACGTGTAGTCCTTGAGTTCCTGGCGCTTGGCTTCGTCGACCAGCGCCAAGCCGCGCTGGAACTTGTAGCCGATGTAGTAGCCGTGCACGGCCTCGTCGCGGATGATCAGCCGGATCATGTCGGCGGTGTTGGTCAGCTTGGCCCGGCTCGACCAGTACATCGGCAGGTAGAAGCCCGAGTAGAACAGGAAGCTCTCCAGCAGCGTGGAGGCCACCTTGCGCTTGAGCGGCTCGTCGCCCTTGTAGTACTGCATGACGATCTCGGCCTTGCGCTGCAGGTTCGGGTTCTCCTCCGACCAGCGGAACGCGTCATCGATCTCGGCGGTTGAGCACAGCGTCGAGAAGATGTTGCTGTAGCTGCGGGCGTGCACGGACTCCATGAACGCGATGTTGGTGTAGACCGCTTCCTCGTGCGGCGTCAGCGCATCCGGGATGAGACTCACGGCGCCGACGGTGCCCTGGATCGTGTCGAGCAGCGTGAGGCCCGTGAACACCCGCATCGTCAGCTGCTTCTCGTGTGCCGTCAGCGTCCCCCACGACGGGATGTCGTTGGACACCGGGACCTTCTCCGGCAACCAGAAGTTACCGGTCAGCCGATCCCAGACCTCGGCGTCTTTCTCGTCCTGGAGCCGGTTCCAGTTGATCGCTGAGACGCGGTCGATCAGCTTCATGCCTTCGCTCACCAGAACCCCATTCCACCAGGTCGTTGTGTTTGCCGGACGGCACCACCGACACTACCCCTGGGGTCAGCCACCGGCGGTGACCGCAACACCTTGTGTTTTCGTGTCGCGCTCCGTGTCGTAGAAATCGAACTCCGATGGGTCGAGGGAGCGCGTTGCCAACCAGTACTGCCAGGTCATGCCGCTCCACAGCGTGCGGTTGACGCCGTGGTCGTCCAGGTACCAGCTCCGGCAACCTCCGGTGTTCCACACCGTGCCGGTCAGATCGTGCTGCAGCTCGGCGTTGAACGCGTCCTGGGCACGCCGGCTCGGCGCCAGCGCGGCGGCGCCGGCCTTGTCCACGGCCGCGATGGCCTGCCCGACGTAGCGGATCTGCGACTCGATCATGAAGACCACCGAGTTGTGTCCGAGTGCGGTGTTCGGCCCGAGCAGGAAGAACAGGTTGGGCATGCCGGCCACGGCGATGCCGCGGTGCGCCTGGATGCCCTCCCGGTTCCAGCGGTCGACGAGATCCTCGCCGCCCGCCCCCTTGATGTCGACGTAGGTGTAGGAGTCGGTGACGTGGAATCCGGTGGCCCAGACCACGACGTCGACCGGGTGCTCGACGCCGTCGGCGGTGACGATGCCAGCCGGGGTCATCCGGGCGATGCGTTCGGTGATCACCTGGGTCTTCGGGTTGGCGATGCCGCGATAGTAGGTGTCGGAGTTGAGGATTCGCTTGCAGCCCGCCCGGTAGTTCGGGGTGAGCTTCCGGCGCAGCTCCGCGTCTTTGATGCTGCGGTTGATGTTGTAGCGGCCCATCATCTCGCCGATCTTGAGCAGCCGCGGCTGCTTGGTCATGGCGAAGCCGACGCCCTCGTGGATCCAGTAGATCCCCGCGCGCAGCAGTGCGCGCGTGCCGGGCACGTAGCTGAACACGCGGCGCATCCACAGCGGGAACTTGTTGTTGACCCGTGGCATGACCCAGGCCGGGGTCCGCTGGTACAGATGCAACTCGGCGACGTCTTTGACGATCTCCGGCACGATCTGGATGGCACTGGCCCCGGTGCCGATGACCGCCACCCGCTTGCCACGGATGTCGACACTGTGATCCCACTGCGCGGAATGGAATGCGGCACCGGCAAATTCGTCGCGACCCTCGACGTCGGGAATCTGAGGGATGTGCAGGCCACCGGCCCCTGAGACCAGGAACTGGGCGACGTACTCGCGCCCGTCCTTGGTCAAAACGTGCCAGCGCAACTCGTCGTCGTCCCAGTGTGCGCGGTCGACGTGCGCGCCGAACGTGATGTAGCGCCGCAGCCCGTACTTGGCCGTCACGCCGAGCAGGTAATCCTGGATCTCGGGCTGGAACGACCACATGTGGCTCCAGTCGGCCTTCGGCTCGAACGAGAACGAGTACATGTGCGACGGGATGTCACACGCGCAGCCCGGATAGGTGTTGTCCCGCCAGGTGCCGCCGATCTCGTCGGCCTTCTCCAGAATCAGGAAGTCGACGCCGCGCTGTTGCAGCTCGATGGCCATGCCCAGCCCCGAGAAGCCCGTGCCGATGATCAGCGCGCGAGTCCGCATGGGTTGCTGGCTGGCAGCGGCCTGTTCGGCAGCCGTCATAGTCAGATCCTTTCCTGGGAACGCCGGTACCGGCTATTTGCCAGTTTCCGGCCCCAGCGCTCGGCTGTCAACGCGCGGTGAGGTAGTCGATCAGCTCACGTGTTCGCGGCGCTGCACACCTTCGTGGAGCGGAAGATCGGGGTCGATCCAGATGCCGAGCAACTCGCAGGTGCCGTTGATCGAGCCGACCATGATGGTGGTCAGGTGCGCGACGAACTCGTCGATCGGCATCCGCCGCGGGCTGTCCTCCTTGGTGCCCAGCCACCAGTCGGTGGCCGACGCGGCCGCTCCGAACGTCGCGAACGCGGCCAGCTCGATCGCCGCCCCGTCGAGTTCCATCTCCCGCAGCTCGTTGGAGAACATGTCGGCCATCGCCAGGGTGATGCCGCGCCCCTCGTTGAGTGCGCGCATGGTCGATTCGCTCTGCTCGGCGAAGCGGCCCTGGATCAGGAACCGCAGCACGTTGGGGTGCTGGTCGACGAGTTGCACGTACTGCTCGACACTGCGCCGGATGACCTCGCGGGCCGGGTCGGCGGCGAGGTTGATCGACGGGAAGATCGCCGACCACAGCATGTCGCGCAGCCGCTCCCCGATCGCCTGGAACAGGTCGGATTTGTCGGCGAAGTGGCGGTAGATCTTCGGTTTCGCAGTCCCGGCTTCTTCGGCGATTTCCCGCAGGCTCAGCTCGGGCCCGAGCCGGTCGATCGCGCGAAATGCGGCGTCGACGATCTCGGACCGCACCTTCTTGCGGTGTTCACGCCAGCGCTCGCTACGGGCATCGACCTTGACGCCCGCCTCGCTGCTGGAATGTGATCTCGACCCTCGTCGCACGCGATCACTGTACTCGCCTTACAGCGCTGACCTGCTCAGACCGCGCAGTAACACGCGTGACGAGGCCGCTGACCCGCGAGTTTCTCCCGGCAAGCTGGGTACATCTACCTTGGGTACTATCTCTGCGACACTCAACGAACGAGACGAGGCTCATGACGCAGCGATACGACCTGGTCATCGCCGGAGGTGGCCCATCGGGGTCGGCCGCCGCATGGCAGGCCGCTCAGACCGGCGCCAAGGTGGTCGTCCTGGACAAAGCGGAGTTCCCCCGCGACAAGCCGTGCGGCGACGGACTGACCGCACGCGCGGTGAGCTATCTGCAGAAGATGGGACTGGCCGACGAGGTCGCCGCCTATCACCGGGTCAACCGGGTGACCGTGTTCAGCCCGAGCGCGTGGGAGCTGTCGTTCCCGCGGCGCCCCGGGATGCCCGATCACGGCCATACCGTCAGCCGGACACATCTTGACACCGTGTTGCTCAAGCACGCCGAATCGGCGGGCGCCGAGGTGCGGCAGGGCGCTGAAGTGGCTGGGCCCGAGTTCGACGCCAACGGCCGTGTGGTCGGCGTGGTGCTCAAGAGCGGCGAGAAGGTGTTCGGCGACGCCGTCATCGCGGCCGACGGCGCCTACTCCCCCATCAAGCGCGCACTCAAGATCGACTCGGAGTACAACGGCTACTCGGCGATCGCGATCCGGTCCGAGATGCACGCCAACCGCGCCGACTCGGACAGCCTCGACATCTATCTCAAGCTGATGTTCCAGGGCGACCAGCTGCCGGGTTACGGCTGGGTATTCCCGATGGGCAACGGAATCTTCAACATCGGCCTCGGCTATGTGAACTCCTACAAGAACTGGCAGTCCATCAACGCGACCCAGTTCCTCGGCGAGTTCCTGCGGACCCTGCCGACCGAATGGGAACTGCCGCCGATCGAAGAGCTCAAGAAGAACAAGAGCGTGCGGGCCTGGCGATTGCCGATGGGCTTTACGGCATGGCCGCCATGGCGTCCGGGCGTGCTGTTCACCGGCGACTCGCTGGGTGCGGGTAAGCCGGCGTCGGGCGCGGGTATCTCCAAGGCGCTCGAGTCCGGGCTGGCCGCCGGCGAGTGTGCGATCGCCGCGCTGCAGAACGGCGGACCCGACGACTTCACGAACTACGCGCAGCGCATGGAAGCCGCGTGGGGTCGGGAGTACCGGCGTGGCCGCTACATGCACAAGCTGATCGGCTACCCGAAGCTGGCCAACGCCGGCGTCAAGCTGATCGACAACGCCGCGTTCCGCGACCGGATGCTCAAGGCGCTGTACAAGAAAGCCCAGGGCCCGCAGCACATCATCAAATAGCCGGCTGTGCCGAATGGCCAGTTCTGACACGCGTTTTCGTCATCTGCGTGTCAGAACTGGCCATTCGTCGTCTATGGCAACGCCGCGGCCGCCTCGAGCAGGCCCGCGTGAGTCGCCAGGAGGGCGGCGTCGTCGCCACGGTCGTGAGGGACGGTGGCGCACAGGGCGACTCGCTCGCGCCACGATCGGCCCGGCAGCGCAACCGCCGTGCCGCACAACCCGACCGCGGCCTCCTGCCTGCTGAAGGCGTGCCCGCTTCGGCGAATGGTGGCAAGTTCGTCGAGAAGTCCGGTCACCGTGTCGATGGTCCAGGGGGTGACCTTGGTGAGCTGCTGGGCCGGATACAGGGCGCGGACCTGGTCATCGGTGAGTTGCGACAGCAGCAGCTTGCCCGCCGAAATGGCATGGGCCGGGCGCAAATACCCCTGCTGCAGCGTTGCGCGCACAGGTCGGTCGGGCTCTATCCCGTCGAAGAACAGCACCTGGGTTCCCACCAGGGTCGCGACGTGGACGGTTTCGCCGGTGAGGTCGACGGCGCGACGCAGCACCGGCAGCAGGCGGGTTCGGTCGTCGAGGTCGAGTCCTCGCGGGCGGGCCAGGTCGAGCAACACCGGTCCGGGAAAATACCCGCGGCCGGTCGGCCCCAGGATCACGATGCCCCTGTTGCGCAGCGTGTTGAGGATCCGGTAGGCGCTGGAACGCGAGCACGACAATTCGCGGGAAACCGACGTGACGTTGATGCTGTCCGAGTTGACGAACATCGTCATCACCCGCAGGCCGGAGTCCAGCGAGGACAGATGCTCGCCGATGGGTTCGACGTCGATGCTCAGCTCCTCACTTTTTGTCCCGGCATGAGGAACAAAATAGTGTCTAAATCGGATGATGGCGCTTATTAGTCCCGTATCGCGAGACTTCTGGCGCTCACTATAGAGACGGCGCGTCACTCTGTGCCCTACTTGAGGCCTTGTTCACAGGCTCTTGTTCTCAGAAAGGCCACGCCATGCCGTCGTCACCGATTCGCGTGCAATCGGTTATCGATGACACCCCCATGAATCTCAAGCGCTGGGGTGTCGTCGGCTTGTGTTTCGCCATCGCCCTCCTCGACGGCTTCGACACCCAGTCGATCGCGTTCATCGGATCGTCGATCGCCGAGGAATTCTCCATGGCGACCGCCGAGATGACCGCGGTGATCACCGCGAGCACGGTCGGCATGGCGCTGGGCGCCATTACGCTCGGATCGATCGGTGACCGCATCGGCCGCAAGCGGGCAATCCTGTTGGCGCTCTGCATCTTCGGCTTCTTCTCGCTGCTCGGCGCGTTCGCGCAGGCCCCGTGGCAGATCGTGCTGCTGCGGTTCCTCATCGGCCTGGGCATGGGTGGTGCGACGCCGTCACTGCTGGCTCTCGCGGCGGAATACAGCCCCGAGCGGTCCCGGAAACTGTCGATGACGCTGGTCTTGTTGGGCCTGCCCGGCGGCGCCATGCTCGGCGGCGTGGTCGCGGCGGCCTGGCTTCCGGCGCTCGGCTGGCGCGGCATCTTCCTCCTCGGCGGCGTGCTGCCATTGCTTTTGCTGGCGATCGTCGTCGTCTTCCTGCCCGAGTCCCCGAGTTATCTGGCGACCCGCGACGACGCTGCGAGCCAGGCCAAAGCCCGCGATCTACTGCGCCGAATCACCGGAGCACCCATCCCCGACGAAGCGACCCTCGCCGCCGAACAGCGTGAGCAGAATGCCGGCTCGGTCCGGGCCCTGTTCGCCTCGGACTACCGCACCTCGACCATCACGATCTGCGCGATCTACCTCGCGAACTGGATCGCGTGGTTCCTGTTGCTGCAGTGGACTCCGACCGCCCTGCACCAGGCCGGGCTGTCGAAAGAGCAGGCCGCATCGGGCACCATCGTCGTCAACGGCGCGTTCATCGTCTTCTCGTTCCTGGTGACCGCATTGCTGTCTCGCGTGCCGATCCGCCGACTGCTGCTGGGCATGTTCGGCCTGGGGATCGTCGTGGCGCTCGGCCTCGCGGTCAGTGGCTCGAACTGGACGTTGACGTTCGCATTGATCGCGGTGGCCGGGCTCGGCATCGGCGGTCAACAGCTGGTGCTGAACTACCTGATCGCCGAGACATACCCGACTCAGCTGCGCGGCACCGCAACCGGCTTCTCCATCGGCATTGGCCGCACCGGCTCGATCATCGGTTCAGCGCTCGGCGGCTGGCTGCTCGGCAGCTTCGGGGTGGGCGGTTACTTCGGATTGATCGCCGTCCCGCTGGCCATCGCCGCGCTCGCGACGTTGATGCTGCGCCCGCAGCACCGCGGCTTGTCCGGGGCCGACGCGACCAATGAGTCCGCGGTCACGGTGGAGAGCCGGTGATGCGCTTCAAGGGCAAGGTTGCCGTCGTCACGGGGGCGGCGCAGGGTATCGGCAGGGGCGTCGCGTGCGGTATCGCCGCGGAGGGCGGAGCCGTGGTCCTGGCCGACCGATCCGACCGCGTCCACGGTGTCAGCGACGAGCTCTCATCGGGCGCCGAAGCTCGGGCTTTCGTCTGCGACCTCGAAACCTACAGCGGCGCATGCGATCTGATGCGGTTCGCCATCAGGGAGTTCGGACGAATCGACATCCTGATCAACAATGTCGGCGGGACGATCTGGCGCAAACCGTACGAGTTCTACGACGAGCACCAGATTCTCGCCGAACTGCATCGCTCCCTGCTTCCGACGCTGTGGTGTTCGCGCGCCGCCCTGCCGTCCATGATCGAACACGGACGCGGAGTCATCGTCAACGTGTCGTCGAACGCCACCCGCAGCATCAACCGGGTGCCGTATGCGGCCGCCAAGGGCGGTGTCAACGCACTCACCGCGTCGCTCGCTTTCGAAGCGGCGAGCAAGGGTATTCGCGTCGTCGCCACCGCCCCTGGCGGAACCGCCGCACCGGCGGGCGGCATCCCCCGCAATCCCGATCCGCTCACCGACGACGAAATCCGCTGGCATGAGGAAACAGTCGTGCAGAGCACCGAGAGCACCTTCCTC
This sequence comes from Mycobacterium venezuelense, assembly GCF_054919535.1. Classification (NCBI taxonomy): domain Bacteria; kingdom Bacillati; phylum Actinomycetota; class Actinomycetes; order Mycobacteriales; family Mycobacteriaceae; genus Mycobacterium; species Mycobacterium venezuelense. The sequence continues at coordinate 16,896 of NZ_JBONDW010000022.1, read as the reverse complement.
AAGCGATACAGCAGCATCGAAGAGCAAGTCGCGCCGATCCTCTTCATGGCGTCCGACGACGCCAGCTACATCACCGGCACTGTCCTGGAAGTCAGCGGCGGCGATCGGGGCTGAGCGCATACCGGACGTTCTCGGCAACGGGCACAAAGCCGATGCGCTCGTAGACGCGGTTGGATACGGCATTCGCGGCATCGGCGAACAACACGACATCGCTCACGCCGCGGTCACGCGCGAATCGCGCCGCTGCGGAAGTCACCGCGGCGGCATAGCCGTGGCCCCGGTGCTCGCGGGGTGTGTAGACCGGGCCGATACGCGACGTGCCGAGCACAGCGGGATGTAGGCGCGCCATGCTCACCGGTACACCTTCGGCGATCCACAACATGACATGGCCGCCGGCAGCCCAAACCGACTCCAACATGCCGCGGTTCGCCTCGACATTCGGCTCGGCGCCGAACGCATCGACATAGAACGCGTCGAGCCAACGCTCGAAGAGCTCGGCGTCACGGTCTTCGGCGAGCCGCCATTCGCCGGCGACCCCGGTGGGCGGCGTGAGCAGACCCAGGCGGTACAGCACGTCCTCCGACGTCTGGCGCGCGGGAGCGCCGGTGGTCTCGTGCCACGCTCGGGTGAAAGCCGTTGCATTCGTAGGTGTTCCGCGCACACCCAACAGCTCAGCGTTCACTGACGCGAGCGTGTCGGCCGCCGACCCCGCAGTTTCGGGAGGCAGACCGCTGACCAACAGCACCGACCCGCGCATCTGCACGGCCGCACCGGCCACGGCGTCACCGTTCGACACCGAAAGCAGGATTTGATCGGCCGGCCACGGCGCGGTGCGCAGCGTCGTCAGCTCAGAGGTGAACAACACCGGGTCCGCGCCGTACAGCGCACCCGTTACCGCCTCGAAGTCGCTCGGCGACGAATGCAGGTGGGCGATCATGCACTCGAGCGTGACAACTCCAGGCGTGGGTCTCCACTCATTTTCGTCGGCAAACCTCCGAGTCAACCGAACAGCTGGCCCACCTTGAGTAGCAGTTGGTAAACGCCGTAGCCGAACGGCACCACGACCCACAACCACGCGAGCGCGATGTAGGCCTTCGGCACCGTTGGCGCGTATTCGTGATACTCGACAGCAGGCTCGCTCACCGGGCCACCTCTTTCGCGACAGACTTAACCGAATTGACCTTGGGTTCATGCCATTTCGATGGCACCGGGCGGATCAGCTCATTGCACACGAGTGCGACCACCAACAGGCCGATCATGATCGAGAACGACACGGTGTAGAGCGCCGGGCCGTCTTTACCCGCCGCGGCCTGGCCGTCGGCGACCGAGTTGACGATGATCGGTCCCAGGATGCCCGCCGCCGACCACGCCGTGAGCAGGCGGCCGTGGATGGCGCCCACCTGGAAGGTCCCGAACAGATCGCGCAGATACGCGGGGACGGTGGCGAATCCGGCACCGTAGAACGACAGGATCAAGATGGTCGCGATCAGGAACACCAGCTTGTTGGAGTTCTCCATCAGCGTGATCGTCAGGTAGAGCAGCGCGCCCGCGCCCAGGTAGAGCCGGTAGGCGTTCTTGCGGCCGATCACGTCGGAAAGGCTCGACCAGCCGATGCGGCCGAGCATGTTGCCCAGCGACAGCATCGCCACATATCCCGCCGCGGCGGCGGCCAACGCACCGGCTGCCGCGCCCGCCACCGGGAAGTAGTCCTGATAGATCGGCGAGGCCTTCTCCAGGATGCCGATGCCCGCAGTAACGTTGAAGCACAAGACAACCCACAGCAGCCAGAACTGCGGCGTCTTGACCGCGTTCCCGGCAGACACCTGGCCGCCGGTCACGATCGACCCCGCCTGCACCGGAGGTGGCGTCCAGCCTGTCGGCCGCCAATCCGGCCGCGGCACCCGCACGAGAAGCCAGCCCAACGACATGAAGACCGCGTACACCAATCCGTGTACGAGGAAAGTTTTCGCGATCCCGGCGGTGTCGGTGCCGAACGCACCCAGCATCGCCGTCGACCACGGCGACGCGATGAGCGCACCACCGCCGAAGCCCATGATCGCCAACCCTGTCGCCATTCCCGGCTTGTCGGGGAACCACTTGATCAGCGTGGAAACCGGTGAGATGTAGCCGATGCCCCAACCGATTCCGCCGAGCACCCCGTAACCCAGCAACACGAGCCAGTACTGACCCATGGCCAGTCCGGCGGCGCCGACGAGCCATCCACCGCAGAAGCAGCACATCGCCGCGAACATGGCCATCCGCGGCCCGTTGCGGTCGACCCAGGTGCCGAATACCGCCGCCGACAGCCCGAGCATGACGATGCCGATGGTGAACGGCAGCGCGCTGAGCGTGCCGGAGATACCGAGTGCTCCCTCGAGCGGCTTCTTGAAGACGCTCCACGAGTAAGCCGCGCCAACGGAGAGATGGATCGACAAGGCCGCGGGCGGCACCAGCCATCGACTCCAGCCGGGCGGCGCGATGATGCGCTCGCGGCTGAAGAAGGGCGCCGTGGTCCTTGCGGTGGACACTGTCATCCTTGGCCTTTCCTTGCCTGACGACGCCCGTGCTGCCACCGCGAGCGTCACTCCCGCCACGAATGTGGTCGGGGACACATGAAGCGAATCCTCGACGGACCTTAGCGAAAGCCCGGCCGTTTTGAAACGTTTCACGGAAATTGACAATGCAAGCGGTTATGACCTGTGCAAACCCGCCACTTCGCTTCCCTCGGAAGCCATCTGGCTAGGTCAGCGTCGACCGCGCTGGGCCCGGCCCGGTTTGCGGGCCACCTTGCCCGCGGCGGCGCGGGCGGCCTGCTTCGCCAGCGTCTTCTCCCGCGCGGTGCGTTTCGGCGCCGGCTCGGTCTGCCCCCGCGACGAACTGGGTTTGCGGCCGCGCACAACACCGATGAACTCCTCGACCAATGGTGACTGAGGCCCTTCCGGGAACGCGAGCGCCACGGGGCACGTAGGCGCGTCGGTGATCGGGCGGTATGTGAGGTCTTTGCGGTGATACAGCCGCGCCAGCGATTGCGGAACGACGAGCGCGCCCATTCCGGCCGCGACGAGTTCGATTGCGTCTTTGGTGGTCTCGGGTCGGTGATCAAGCGGGGTACCGGGAGCGGCCCAGCTGACGACATTGTCGAGGGGTAGCAGCAACGGCTCACCGTCGAGGTCCGCGGCGGTTATCTCGTCGTCGGCGGTGAGGACGTGATCGGTCGGCACCACAGCCACCGTTGTCTCCTCGTAGAGAGGGATGACGGCGAGTCCCGACGTGTCCGCGGGCAGCCGCAACAAAGCGACGTCGACCGTGCCGGCCCGCACCGCGTCGGCCGCATCAGCCGCATCCACGGCGTTCAACTGCAGCGGCACCCCGGGGTGACGCTCCATCCAGATCCGAGCCCACTTCGCGGGCGTCCCGCCTGGGACGTAGCCGAGGGTGAGCGAGGACTGGGTCACCGCCTCAGGCTACCGATAGGCTGGGGTCATGAGCGACGCTTGCGAGGGAGCAGCATGAGCAGGCCGAATGCGCAGTCCATGAAACCCGCCACGGCGGCGAAGAAGCTGGACGTGTACTTGCCGGCGACGCCCGCGGAGTTCCAGGAGAATGCGATCACGCGCGCCGAACTCGCCGCGCTGCAAGCCGATCCACCGCAGTGGCTCAAGGACCTCCGCAAGAACGGGCCGCATCCGAAGAACCTGGTCGCAGCCAAGCTTGGTGTCTCGATCGCAGGTCTCGCACGGGGCGGCGTCACCGAGGCACTCACCACCGAGGAGATCAATCAGCTGCTCGAGGAGAAGCCGGACTGGCTGGTCGCCGAACGGGAGAGCTACCAGAACGTCCTGAGCGAAGAGCGCCGTCTGAAGGCTTTGCGTGCGGAGCAGGCTCGCGAGAGCTGAGCCGCGCAATGCCCGCACAACAGACTCGGCGCATGCTGCCCCTTACGCTTTTCGAACTGTACGTCGCCGACCTCGAACGGTCACGCCGCTTCTACACCGACTTGGGGCTGACACTGACCAGGGAACAGTATGGCGATAGGCCCGTCCACTACGCCACCGTGCTTGCTGGCGACGTGATCCTGAGACTGCTACCGGCTGGCGATGGCCCGACGACCCGCACGCGTCTCGGGTTCGCCCTGCCAGATCCGGGAACCACGGCAGAGTGGGTCGGCGCGACGCGCTACCCGGTGATCAACCGGCGCGGGATGGTGCTGACCGCTAAGGACCCCGACGGGAACATCGTCGAGATGACACTCCTTGAAGCCTGACCGCGGCCCGATCGGCTGTTCAAGGAGAAAACTGAGCAGTTCGGCACACTGGATCGCCGAATGGCCAGTTATCGTTCGCATTTTCGCGATGTACGTGCAATAACTGGCCGCCGGACATGGAGTGGTCGCTCTTTCGCCTGACTTTCACAGGCTCGTCAGCAGGGTAACCCTGGAGAGCGGGAGGTGGTTTTTGCCGGTTTTGACCGTGCGCCCTTTGGCGCATTTCACTATTTTCCTGCTCATACGCGTGACCTCCTTAGCGATGATCGTTGACAGGTACCCAATAACTTCTGATACTGCGAAGCCCACAAGAAAACTCAAGGGACCAACGGTCATGAACACTGCGGCTGCCATCATCAGCCTGAGAAAGCCACCTCCCAGGGACGCCGACCTCGTAGTCGGCGTTTCGGCAATTCAGTTCTCGCTGCTCGCGCCACTCGTCACAACATGCAGCTGACGCAATTTTCAACCTCAGTGCCTTGCAACGCCATCTGGCGCAACCGGATGTAGTACAGCGTCTTGATTCCCTTGCGCCAGGCGTAAATCTGCGCCTTGTTGACGTCGCGGGTGTTGGCGGTGTCTTTGAAGAACAGCGTCAGGCTGAGCCCCTGGTCGACGTGCTGGGTGGCCGCGGCATAGGTGTCGATGATCTTCTCGTACCCAATCTCGTACGCGTCCTGGTAGTACTCCAGGTTGTCGTTCGTCAGGTACGGCGCCGGATAGTAGACGCGACCGATCTTGCCTTCCTTGCGGATCTCGATCTTCGATGCGACCGGGTGGATCGACGACGTCGAGTGGTTGATGTAGGAGATCGACCCGGTCGGCGGGACCGCCTGCAGATTCTGGTTGTAGATGCCGTGCTTCTGCACCGACTCCTTGAGCTGCTTCCAATCGTCCTGTGTCGGAATGTGAATGCCGGCGTCGGCGAACAGCTGTCGCACCTTGTCGGTCTTCGGCTCCCACACCTGCTCGGTGTACTTGTCGAAGAACTCACCTGAGGCGTACTTGGACTTCTCGAATCCGCCGAAGCGCGTATCACGTTCGATGGCAATGAGATTCGATGCCCGCAGGGCATGGAACAGCACGGTGTAGAAGTAGATGTTGGTGAAGTCGATGCCCTCTTCGGATCCGTAGAAGATCCGTTCACGAGCGAGGTACCCGTGCAGGTTCATCTGGCCGAGCCCGATCGCGTGCGAACTGTTGTTGCCCTGCTCGATCGACGGCACCGACCAGATGTGCGTCTGATCGCTCACCGCGGTCAATGCCCGGATCGCCACCTCGATGGTCTGCGCGAAGTCCGGCGAATCCATGGTCTTGGCGATGTTGAGCGAGCCGAGGTTGCACGAGATGTCCTTGCCTACTTTGGCATAGGACAGATCGTCGTTGAACACCGACGGAGTCGACACCTGAAGAATTTCCGAGCACAGGTTGCTGTGCGTGATCTTGCCGTCGATCGGATTGGCCCGGTTCACCGTGTCCTCGAACATGATGTAGGGGTAGCCCGACTCGAACTGCAACTCGGCCAGCGTCTGGAAGAACTCGCGCGCCTTGATCTTGGTCTTGCGGATCTGCGCGTTGTCGACCATCTCGTAGTACTTCTCGGTGACGGAGATGTCGGCGAATGGCACGCCGTAGACGCGCTCGACGTCGTACGGCGAGAACAGGTACATGTCCTCGTTCTTCTTGGCCAGCTCGAACGTGATGTCCGGGATCACCACGCCGAGCGACAGCGTCTTGATCCGGATCTTCTCGTCGGCGTTCTCGCGCTTGGTGTCGAGGAACCGGTAGATGTCGGGATGGTGTGCGTGCAGGTACACCGCGCCGGCACCCTGACGGGCTCCGAGCTGGTTGGCGTAGGAGAACGAGTCCTCCAGCAGCTTCATGATCGGGATGACGCCCGAAGACTGGTTCTCGATGTTCTTGATCGGCGCGCCGTGCTCACGAATATTGGTGAGCAGCAAGGCAACGCCGCCGCCGCGCTTGGACAGCTGCAGCGCAGAGTTGATCGAGCGGCCGATGGACTCCATGTTGTCCTCGATGCGCAGCAGGAAGCACGACACCGGCTCGCCGCGCTGCTTCTTGCCCGAGTTGAGGAACGTCGGCGTCGCCGGCTGGAACCGGCCGTCGATGATCTCGTCCACCAGCTTCTCGGCCAGTTCGGTGTCACCGGCAGCGAGGGTCAGCGCGACCATGACGACGCGGTCCTCGAACCGCTCCAGATAACGCTTGCCGTCGAACGTCTTGAGCGTGTAGCTCGTGTAGTACTTGAAGGCGCCGAGGAAGGTCGGGAACCGGAACTTCTTGGCGTAGGCGCGATCCAGCAGCCCCTTGACGAAGTTGCGGCTGTACTGGTCGAGCACCTCGCGCTCGTAGTAGTTCTTCTCGATCAGGTAGTCGAGCTTCTCGTCCTGACTGTGGAAGAAGACCGTGTTCTGGTTGACGTGCTGCAGGAAGTACTCGCGCGCGGCCTGCTTGTCTTTGTCGAACTGAATCTTCCCGTCTTTGTCGTACAGATTCAGCATCGCGTTCAGGGCGTGGTAGTCCGTCTCCCCGGGGAGCGCGTGCGTGCTGTCGCTGTCGCTTACAGGCTCTGCAGCTGTGACGGTTGGTGGCACGTCTGGTCCTTCCAAAAGTCTTCCAAGCCCGCGCGGACGGCTTGCACGTCGTCCGGGGTTCCCATGAGTTCGAAGCGATAGAGATACGGGACGCCGCACTTGCGCGAGACCACATTGCCCGCGTAGGCGAACTCCGCACCGAAGTTGTTGTTGCCCGCGGCGATGACGCCGCGGATCAACGACCGATTGTGTTCGTTGTTGAGGAACGCGATGACCTGTTTGGGAACGTAGCCACCGTCATTGATGTTCGGGGTGGCACGGCCGCCGCCATAGGTGGGCAGGATCAGAACGTAGGGTTCGTCCACCTCGATGCGGCCGTGCAGCGGGATCCGAACGGCGGGGATGCCCAGCTTCTCGACGAAACGGTGGGTGTTTTCCGAGACGCTGGAGAAGTAGACGAGATTGGCCATCTTGTCCCCATCCTCTCCCCCGGTCGTTGTTGCCTTACGTCTATGCGCTCACCGCTGCGGAGCTGAGCGCCTTGATGCGGTCCGGGCGGAAACCCGACCAGTGCTCGTTGCCGGCCACCACGACAGGCGCCTGCAGGTAGCCCAGCGCCATGACGTAGTCGCGGGCCTCGCTGTCGAGGGTGATGTCGACCTTCTCGTAGGCGATGCCCTGCTTGTCCAGCGCCTTGTAGGTGGCGTTGCACTGCACGCATGCGGGCTTGGTGTACACGGTGACGGTCATCTTCGGTACGGCTCCTCTTGCGGTAAGTGAAGAAATCTAGACAGTGACTGGCAACTGGTCGGGTACTGCATCTCGCTATATATCAGCGACCGTCGGACCGCCAAAATTCCTGCTGCCCGAGGCCGCTCTCCAGCCGGTTCTGAAACCGACTCCGCCGGATTCGCTGCGCTCCGGCGGGCTCCCGAACTGTGGTGGCCTGTCGGTCTCACAGACACTACACCTAGTGGCCCGCCATCCGAAGCCATACAACATGTTCTGAATAACATTTTTGAAATTCCCAGGTCGTAAGCTTGCCGGGCGCCTCACCCCCGGCGTGTCGCGAACCCACCCCGAGACCGTGTCGCCCTATATAGAGGTGTCTACCACCAGGCACCGACAACCATCGGGCCGAAACGGGCGTGCAGCAAAGCGTCCGTGAGGGTTGTCAAGTCCGCGACAGCCTTGACAACCACTCGTCGAGCAGCACTCGTTCGCCATCGCTCAACGACGGCCCGCCGCCGCCCGTCGCGGCGAGGGCGTCAACGAGCGCGGCGGCGGCCTGCGCGACCTCCGACACGGGCCCGGTTTCCGGCGCGGAGGTCATGAGCACGCCGGCGAGGACGTTCTCTCGCAACGCGACCGACAGGCCCAGATCAACGGCACCCGCGGGCTCGGCGATCAACTGCAACGTCACGCCGACATTGGCCGCGACGATCTGTTGCGCGGCCTCATCGACCGGAACCCGCAACAGGCCGCGGCGTTCGGCCCGCTCCAGCAGCCTGATCAATTGAGCCTGCGCGACGGCCGTGACCTTGCACGGCCGCCCTGGAGCGATCCCGCCGTACAGCAGGACATAGAACGCGGGATGGTCCAGCCCGTACCGGACATGCTCGTCCCAGCCACGGCGCAGATCGGCGACCGGATCGTCGTCGGCGTCACCTTGGGTGGCGTACTGACCGAGCCCGAACTCGACGACTGCGTCCAGGAGACCCTGCTTGCTGCCGAAATGGTGATACAGCGTTGGCGCCGCCACACCGGCCCGTTCGCACACGGCCCGAGTGGACACCGGTTCACCGGGAGCGGCGTCGAGCAGTTCGGCGGCTGCCCGCAACAGTCGGTCGGGCGCGTTGTCCTTCACGTCGCTATAGTACTTCTATAGCAGCGCTATAGGGCCGAGGAGGAACCGAAATGACCACGCACATGCCCGCCCCAGAAGATCTGCACGGCAAGCGGGCGGTGGTGACCGGCGGCACCCGCGGCATCGGCCGGGCCATCGCCGATCGCCTCCGCGAGGCCGGAGCGACTGTCGTCGCAGTGGCGCGGACGGCGTCCGACGACCACACTGCCGACGGACTCGTGGTGGCCGATATCGCGACACCGGAAGGAGCGCAGGCCGTCGCCACCGAAGTCATCGAGCGGTGGGGCGGGGCGGACATCGTCATACACAACGCCGGCGGATCGGCTCAGCACGACGGTCCGACCGCGACCCTCACCGACGACGACTGGTTCTCGACGTTCAACCAGAATTTCTTCGGCGCCGTCCGGCTCGATCGGCTACTGGTCCCCCGCATGGTCGACCGGGGCAGCGGCGTGATCGTGCATGTGACGTCGATCCAGCGCCTCTCTCCATTGCCCACGACCGTGCCGTACGCGGCGGCCAAGGCCGCGCTGGCCAATTACAGCAAGGCGCTGTCGAACGAGTTGGCGCCGAGTGGGATTCGCGTCATCGCGGTATCGCCCGGTTACGTCGAGACCGAGTCGGCGCACGCCATGGCAACCGCCCTGGCGGAGATGAACGGGGTCGACCTGCCTGCCGCCCGCCGCGCGATCATGGAATCGATCGGCGGCATCCCGATGGGCGCACCGGGGCGCCCGCGCGACGTCGCCGAGCTCGTCGGATTCCTGGTCTCAGATCGGGCTGCCTACATCACCGGCGCCGAATACGTCATCGACGGCGGCAGCCTACGCACGGTCTGATCGTCGGCTCAGCCGACAGCAGCGGCGAGCTCAGCCGACCTCGGCGGCGAGCTTGCCGACGACATCGCGCAGATTCGCGACGACCTCGGCGTTCTCCCGCGGATGCTTGCCGTCGAACACCTTGGCCGGGATGGACAGTTTGAGGTCCTCGACCACGCGCGGACCCGCGATGCTCAACGACTTGCGCGTCTCGTCATGTGCCCACACCCCGCCGTACTGACCGAGGGCGGCGCCGATCACGGCCACGGGCTTGTCCTTGAGTGCGCCGCTGCCGTACGGCCGCGACAGCCAGTCGATCGCGTTCTTCAGCACGGCGGGGATGGTGCCGTTGTACTCGGGGGTGACGACGAGTGCGGCGTCGGCGCCGGCAGCCGCTTCGCGCAGTGCCGCGACGGGCTCGGCCACGTCCTGGGTGTCGATGTCCTCGTTGTAGAACGGCAACTCGGCGAGCCGATCGAAAACCCGCAGATCCACGCCGTCGGGCGCCGTCTCAACGGCGAGTCCCGCGAGCTGTCGGTTGATCGACGCCGCACGCAGGCTTCCCACCAGTACGAGCACCTTGATATCGGCCATGTTCGCGTTCCCTTTCGTCTGAACCGGTCTTTCCGATCGTCCCACCCGGTAACCGGACCGTGGTCCGATTAATTCCAGCTGAGTTAAAGTGCAAGGGTGGCAGCCTCCGACCGCCCGACCCGGCTCGCGGTCACCGACGCGGTGCCACACGAACGCGGCGACGCCGCCCGCAACCGGGCGCTACTTCTTGACGCGGCCCGCAGGCTCATCGCCGAACGTGGACCCGACGCCGTGAGCACCGACGATATCGCGGCGGCCGCAGGTGTCGGGAAGGGCACGTTGTTCCGCCGCTTCGGCAGTCGAGCCGGGTTGATGATGGTGCTGCTGGACGAGGACGAGACGGCCCAGCAGGAAGCGTTCATGTTCGGTCCCCCGCCGCTGGGCCCCGGCGCGCCGCCACTGGAACGGTTGGTGGCCTACGGTCGCGAGCGGCTGAGATTCGTACAGTGTCACCAGGCGCTGCTGTCCGACGCGGTGCGGGATCCGCAGATGCGGTTCTCCGGCCCGTTCATGTTGCACCGGTCGCACGTACGGATGCTGCTGGAAACCGCAGGAACCACCGGCGATCTGGATGCACAGACCGATGCCTTAATCGCCCTGCTGGACGCCGATTACGTGGCACACCAGGTGGCCGACCGCGGCAGAAGCCTCGATGACCTGGCGGCGGCGTGGGAGGACACCGCTCGCAAGTTGTGCGGCCATTAGCGCGATGACCAGTTGGGTGCTTCACGTCGACCTGGACCAGTTCCTGGCATCGGTGGAGTTACGCCGCCACCCCGAACTCGAAGGCCTTCCGGTCATCGTCGGGGGCAGCGGCGACCCCACCGAGCCGCGGAAGGTGGTGACCTGTGCGTCGTATCAGGCCAGGGAATTCGGCGTCCATGCCGGCATGCCCCTGCGTACCGCGGCACGGCGGTGCCCGGATGCCACGTTCCTCCCCTCGGATCCGGCCGCCTACGACGAGGCATCCGAACAGGTCATGGGCCTGCTGCGCGACCTCGGCCATCCGCTGGAGGTATGGGGCTGGGACGAGGCCTACCTAGGGGCAGATGTCGAGGATCCGGTCGAGCTCGCCGAGCGCATACGCACGGTGATCGCCGCTGAGACGGGACTGTCCTGTTCGGTCGGTATCAGCGACAACAAACAACGCGCCAAAGTGGCGACCGGGCTGGCCAAACCGGCGGGCGTCTATGTGCTCACCGAGGCCAACTGGATGGCCGTCATGGGTGACCGTCCGCCCGACGCGCTGTGGGGTGTCGGGCCCAAGACCACGAAAAAGCTCGCCGCCATGGGCATCAGCAGGGTCGCCGACCTCGCCGCAACCGACGCTTCGGTGCTCACGTCGGCTTTCGGTCCCAGCACGGGGCTGTGGATTCTGTTGTTGGCCAAGGGCGGCGGCGATACCGCAGTCAGCTCCGAGCCGTGGGTGCCGCGCTCACGCAGCCATGTCGTCACATTCGCCCAGGATCTGACCGACCGCAGCGAGATCGACGCGGCCGTGGCGGAACTCGCACACCGGACTCTGGCCGAGGTGGTCGATCAGAACCGCATCGTCACCCGGGTGGCGGTAACCGTTCGAACCAAGACGTTCTACACCCGGACCAAGATCCGCAAGCTGCCGACGCCGACCACGGATCGCACCGTGATCACCGATACCGCACTGGCGGTGCTGGACCAGTTCGAGCTCGACCGGCCGATCCGGCTGCTGGGAGTCCGCCTGGAACTCGCCATGGAGCAGGCCACCGAACCAGTTGTCGGTGACGGCCAATAACCTCGACTCATGCTGCAGACCATCGCCATTCGGGGCTATCGCTCACTGCGTGAGGTCATCCTGCCGCTGACCGATCTCACGGTGATCACCGGCGCGAACGGCACCGGGAAGTCCTCGATCTACCGTGCGCTGCGGCTGCTGGCGGACTGTGGTCGCGGGCAGGTGATCGGCTCGCTCGCCCGCGAGGGCGGGCTGCAGTCGGTGTTGTGGGCCGGCCCCGAGCAAGCCGCCGAGGAAGCGCAGGGCACCACCCGGACGCGGCCGGTGTCACTCGAATTGGGCTTTGCTGCCGATGATTTCGGCTATCTCGTGGATTTGGGTCTGCCGCAGATGGCTGGTTCGGGTGGCAAGCCGTCGGCATTCGCGCTCGATCCCGAGATCAAGCGCGAGGTCGTGTTCGCCGGGCCGGTGCTGCGGCCGAGCTCGACGTTGGTGCGCCGCACACGGGAGTTCGCCGAGGCGGCCGCGCAGTCGGGACGCGGGTTCGACGAGTTGAGCCGGTCCTTGCCGGCCTATCACAGCGTGCTCGCCGAGTACGCGCACCCGCATGCCCTCCCGGAGCTGTCGGCGGTCTCCGACCGGTTGCGCGACTGGCGGTTCTACGACGGCTTTCGGGTCGACGCGGGCGCACCCGCGCGCAGGCCGCACGTGGGCACCCGCACACCGGTCCTCGCCGACGACGGTTCGGATCTGGCAGCCGCCGTGCAGACCATCATCGAAGCGGAACTCGGCGATCTGGAGCGAGCGGTGGCCGAGGCATTCGACGGCGCGGAGATCTCGGTCGCGGTAAACGACGGGTTTTTCGACCTGCAGCTACGACAGCGTGGGATGTTGCGGCCGCTGCGCGCAGCCGAATTATCCGACGGCACACTGCGTTTCATGCTATGGGCGGCGGCTCTCTTGAGCCGCCGCCCGCCTTCGCTCATGGTGCTCAACGAACCCGAGACGTCGCTGCACCCCGATCTCGTCCGGCCGCTCGCCTCGCTGATCAGCACCGCCGCAAGCCAGACACAGGTCGTTGTGGTCACCCACTCACGCGCGCTGTTGGAATTCCTCGGCACCACACCGGTGGCCGACGAGGACCGCGGCGCAGCGGTGGAGATCGAGCTCTACAAGCAGTGGGGCGAGACCAGGGTCAGCGGGTTGGGTATGTTGACCACACCCGCGTGGCATTGGGGTAAACGCTAGCGCTGTACGGGTTTTGGCCGCAGCGCGCGGCTGAACAAGACATTCACCTGGCGCATGGCGACGCTGTAGGGCCACCACGCGACCCGCTTGAACGTGTACAGCGCCCGGATGTCGGTAGAGGTGTAGATCAAGAACCGGTTGCGGCGCACGCCCGCCAGGATCTTGGCGGCGGCCTTCTCCGGTGAGATGGCGTGACCGGCGAACCGGTCCACCCACTTCTGGACGTTCGGGTCTTCCCGGTCGACCCCGGCGATCTGAACCGTCTGCACCAGACCGGTTTTCACGGCACCCGGCACCACCACCGACACCCCGATGCGATGGCGCGCCAGATCGAAGCGCAGCACTTCACTCAGCCCGCGCAGCCCGTATTTGCTGGCGCTGTAGGCACTGTGCCACGGCAGCGCGACGAGCCCGGCCGCCGAGGACACGTTGACGAGGTGCCCGCCCCGGCGAGCCTCGACCATCGGCGGCAGGAACGTCTCGATCACGTGGATCGGGCCCATCAGGTTGATGTCGATCATCGAACGCCACTGCTCGTGGCTGAGCCGGTCGACCGTGCCCCATGCCGATACCCCGGCGATGTTCATCACCACGTCCATGGACGCATGCGCGGCGTGGATGTCTTTGGCGAACGCCGCCACCTCGTCGTAGTCGGAGATGTCGAGTACCCGGTGCTCGGGTACCTGCGCGCCCAGCGCGCGGGCATCGGCGACCGTCTGGGCGAGCCCCTCGTCGTCACGATCGGTCAGGTAGAGCTCAGCGCCCTGGGCGGCCAGCGCGAGTGCGGTCGCGCGCCCTATTCCACTCGCCGCACCGGTGACGAAGCACCGTTTCCCGCGAAAGTACCCCCGCACGTCGCTGCCCTGCGCCATAGCGGTGACCTTACCCGCGGCGCTAGTCGGGCAGGCCACCCCACAGCGCGTTGAGCCACAACCGCTCCACGATGTCGAGCGCACGTGCCGGATCGGTGCCCCGGCCGACGAAGGCCGAGTCGTGCGAAAGGGTCATCGCGGTGGTCGCGGTCAGGGTGCGCACAAGCGCGGGCAGGTCGTCGGAGATGGGACGAGCACCCTCGTCCTGTTCGATGAGGCCGACGATCTTGCCGATGACGACATCTTCGAAGTCGTTCATCAACTCCCGGATCTGGGCGTCGGTGTTTTGCGCGACGGTGCAGGCCGACATGATCGGATCGTTGGTCGCGAACACCGCGGCCGCGCTGCCGACCATGCGTTTCGCGAATGCCGCGGGTGTCTCCCCCGGTTCGCGCGGCGCGTAGTCGTGGGTCAGTGCGGCAAGTTCTTCCATCGCATCAGCAAGGATCACGGCGAGCACCGCGTACTTCGAGTCGAAGTAGAAATAGAACCCCGACCGCGCCACGCCGGCGCGCTCGCTGATCGTGCTGACCGACAGGTCGGCGAACGACTCCTTCTCCAGCAGTTCCCGCACGGCCTTCACGATCGCGTCGCGTTGCCGGTCACCCCGGCTGCGGCGGGCCTGCGAGGACGCGGGTACGCCGACGGGGCCGTTGCTGCCCTCGGGTAGAGATTCGGCGGTCATGGCATTAAACCTTTGCACCGCGGCACGCCAGAACAAAACTTGACATGCGTCAAGTGTGGCATTCAGGATGGGGGTCACAGGTGACTTCCACCACAGACTTGCAGCGTCAGCAACGTCAGGAGCGGTATATGGCCACGATCAGCACCCCGCACTACCTTCTCGACCAGGCGAAGCGCCGGTTCACCCCGACACCGAACACCATGCCCGGCATGGCGGCGGTCGAGAAGCGGCTCAAGGCCAAGGAGTGGGACCAGTTCGTGTTCGCCGAGCCACCGGCCGGCAGTGGCCTCAAACCGATCGTCGGCGACGCCGGTTTGCCGATCATCGGCCACATGATCGAGATCTTCCGCGGCGGCCCCGACTTCATCCTGGAGCTGTACCGCAAGTACGGGCCGATCTATTACGCACAGTCCCCCGCGCTGTCATCGGTCATGGCGCTGGGCCCCGACGCCACGCAGGCCGTGTTCTCCAACCGCAACAAGGACTTCTCACAGCGCGCCTGGGATCCGGTCATCGGACCGTTCTTCGAAGGCGGGCTGATGCTGCTCGACTTCGACGAGCACATGTTCCATCGCCGGATCATGCAAGAGGCGTTCACTCGCACCCGGCTCACCGGCTACGTCTCCCACATCGACTCGGTGGCCTCGGCCGTCCTGGCCGACGACTGGGTGGCCAACGACCCGCGGTTCCTGTTCCACCCCGCGATCAAGGAACTCACGCTCGACATCGCGTCCGAGGTGTTCATGGGCGTTCCCGCGGGCACCGACCGGGCGCTCGTCACAACGGTCAATCACGCGTTCACCACCACCACGCGCGCCGGCAACGCGATAGTGCGCAAACCGGTACCGCCACTGACCTGGTGGCGCGGAATCAAGGCCCGCAAGACCCTCGAGGATTACTTCTCCAGCCGCATCACCGAGAAGCGGCGCTCGGAGAGCACCGACATGTTCAGCGTGCTCTGTCATGCGGCGGACGAGGACGGCCAGAGCTTCACCGACGATCAGATCGTCAGCCACATGATCTTCCTCATGATGGCCGCGCACGACACCTCCACGTCGACCATGACGACCATGGCCTACCACCTGGCCGCAAACCCCGAGTGGCAGGACCGGCTGCGCGAGGAATCCGAGCGCATCGGCGACGGTCCGCTGGACATCGAGGCCCTCGACAAGCTGGAGATGTACGACCTCGTGGTCAACGAGGCACTGCGGATGATGACGCCGCTGCCGTTCAACTTCCGTCAGGCCGTGCGCGATACCGATCTCCTCGGCTACTTCATCCCGGCCGGCACGAGCGTGGTCACCTGGCCCTCGATCAACCACCGGCTGCCGGAGCTGTGGACCGATCCCGAACGATTCGACCCCGAGCGCTTCGCCGAGCCCCGCAACGAACACAAAAAGCACCGCTACGCGTTCGCACCGTTCGGCGGCGGCGCCCACAAGTGCATCGGCATGGTGTTCGGCCAGCTCGAGATCAAGACCGTCATGCACCGGCTGCTGCGCCGGTACCGGTTGGAGCTCGCACACCCGGGCTACAAGCCGCGCTACGACTACGGCGGCATGCCCGTACCGATCGACGGCATGCCGATCGTCCTGCGCCCACTGCACTGACGCAGCCGGGCGTTCAAGGGCCGGTTGTTGCACGCGGATACCGAAACCCCCTGCGATAACTGGCCCTTCGGCATTGTTGCCGTCTAACGTTCGCGTCATGGCCTCCCGCGCAACCGACCGCCCCGGCGACACCTCGCCGTTCGCCCTCGGATTGCTGCTCCGGCGCGCGCATTGGCATGCCGCGGCGGTGATGTCGGAGGCCCTTCGCCCGTTGGGCATCGAGTTGCGGCATTTCGCGGTGTTGCTCGAACTGGTCAATCATGGACCGACCGAACAACGGGCGCTGGTGGAGGCGACGGGTTCGGACAAGGCCGCGATCATGCGCGTCGTCGACGATCTGGAGAGCAAAGGCCTGGCAGTCCGCAAGCCGGTTCCCGGAGACCGCCGCGTACGAGCCGTCGAGATCACCCCGAGGGGCCTCGAGTTGTTCGATGCCGCGCACGTGGCGGCACAACCGCTGGCCGAGCGCCTGGTGTCGACGCTGGAGCCGGGCGAGGTCCAGCAGCTCAGGAATCTGCTCATCCGGTTCAGTCCTCAGCCCGAGGTGTAAGGCGGCACCGCCGAAGCCCGGGAATAGTTTGACCTCAGATGGTATTGAATAAGATAGTCGCGAACGCGACGATCTTCCGCCACCAGGAGGCACACACGATGTTGGACGTCTATGACGCAGTC